>CAVKJM010000183.1:0-2006 GCA_963656505.1 bacterium | reverse complement strand
TAAAACAGCATTAAATAGAAAAAGTGAGCGGTTCTTCGCAAATCGAGAAACGCCTTCGACCTGGTCTTCGTAGCAGGGATTTCCCACTGTTTTCCCGAGCCCTACGGCATCATCCATCATCCATTGATGGTTCATGCGGATAGTTTCCATCGCTGCGCAGCCAGGAAGAATTGCTTTACGCCCTCCGCCATAGCCAGCAAAATAGTGATAGACAACGGTGCCCGTGAGAATGACGTGGTCGACTTCTGCCAAGTGGTGATTGAGTAAGACAGGGGTTCCACGTCTTGTTTGGCCAAAGTATCGGAAATCTTCGTCGGCAAAGCAATCGCTGTTATACATAGCAACGCGGTGCGCAACATCCTCTCCTACCTCTTTTGCCATTTCTTCGTGCGTCATCTTTCGATGAGCACCAAGAGCAAAGAGGATTCGGATGTTTTTATCAGGAACTCCAAGCCGATTGAGTTCATTGAGAAACACGGGCATAAAATCATAACTATTTGCCACGCGTGTCATGTCGTTACAGACAAAGCAGACGGTGTCTCCAGGATGAACTCGTTTGTCAAGTGGCTCGCAGCCTATCGGATGTCGTATTGCTTCAAGAACGCGGGCAGGGACGTCTTTAGGAGCAATGGTTGGAAACGACTGCGTTCTCACCTCCGCGATCACTTGCTCGCTATCGAGTTCTACCGTCTTATTTGTGTGCCCGTAGGGTAACGTATAAATCTTTTTCATCGCTTTTATCCTATTTAGGCTTACTTTTTGGAAATATCACGATAGACAGGGGTGTACATCTCGCTAAGAATCCACTCCTCGAGGTTTTCGGGGAATTCAGTGACGCGAGCTCTCTTACGACTAATCGCATTGCGGATGACGCAGGCGGCGATTTTGGCACTAATGAGGCGCATGGCGCTTGAGGGCGGAAATAGCGAGCCTTGAGCAAGATCTTCTTCGGTAACGCAATCGGCAACCGTGTGAGCGGCAAGAAGGAAGACTTCTGGAGGGATACCAGTTGCGCCGCTTAGCAAAGCACCAAGCCCAATTCCTGGGAAAATAAAGTAGTTATTTCCTTGGCGCGGGACATAAGTTTTCCCGTTACATTGGACGGGTTCAAAGGGTGAACCACTGCAAAAGAGAGCTCTCCCGTCGGTCCACTTGTAGGCTTGTTCTGCGCTACATTCCGAGCGAGAGTTCGGGTTCGAGAGGGAAAAGATAATGGGCTTTTCATTGAATTTTGCCATCATACGGACAATTTTTTCCGTAAAAGCTCCTCCGCAAGTCGATAGCCCCACGATTGCTGTGGGTTTAATAAGGCGCACAACTTCCTCAAAGGAAAGCTTCGGGTCGATTTCTTTGGCAAAGGGCACGAGGTGTTGAGGTAGATCGGTTCTTTGAGTCGAAATCGCTCCTTTAATGTCGTAAAGATAAAGGTGAGAATGCGCTTGCTCTTCGCTAAGTCCCTCCTCTTTCATCGCTTCGGTTAAAAGGCGTGCTGCGCCAGTGCCTGATTCACCAGCCCCTAAGAAAAGGATTTTTTCATCGGAAATTCGCGATTTTTTCACACGTGCCACGGCCATAAATCCTGCGACAACGGCACCAGCTGTTCCCTGAATATCATCGCTAAAACAGGCATACTGATTTTGATAGCGGTCTAAGAGAGCGAAGGCATTTTTGTTACCGAAGTCTTCAAATTGAATTGCGCAATTGGGCCATTTGTCTTTAATCGCAGAAAGAACTTCTTCAATAAAGTCGTCGTATTCTTTACCGCGAATGCGGTTGTGGCGATGACCGAGGTAAAGCGAATCGTTAAGGTATTCTTTGTTTTCAGTTCCGACATCAAGCGTAATCCCAAGCGTGCGGGCTGGGAAAACGCCAGCGCAAACGGTGTAAAAGACGAGTTTCCCAACTGGAATTCCGTGTCCGTTAATGCCAAGATCCCCAAGACCTAAGATGCGCTCGCCGTCAGTAATCACAATCATATCGACGTCGTCTTGGGCATTATCAAGAAT
>CAVKJM010000182.1:0-2045 GCA_963656505.1 bacterium | reverse complement strand
ACGCAGAGCAGGCTCTACCCGACGTCTTAATTAGCGCAGAAGCTCAAGATACCGATGTGATTACTCGCGCGTTAGGAAAAGAGCGGGAAAGTAAAACGACTTTTGTGCACGAGCCGCAACTGATGCGTCGCAAGTGGTTAGAAATGTGCGAGATGGGAGCGAAGATTGCCCTTGAAACACGCTTACGGGAATTAGGTGGCGAAAGGCGTCGCATCGATGATCTTATCCGTGTTTTAAACCTTAACTTATCCGAAGATGAGATTCGAGACATCCGCATCGAATGCTTTGATATTTCGCACACATCGGGAGAAGCCACACAGGCATCCTGTGTCGTTTTTTCTGGCATCGCGATGGATTCAAGCCGCTATCGGCGCTTTAACATCGAAGACGTAACCGCAGGTGACGATTACGCGGCTATGCGTGAAGTGCTCGTTCGCCGTTATACGCCCGTGGCTAAAGGTGAGGCCAAACTTCCCACGCTTGTTCTTGTCGATGGCGGTAAGGGACAAATCAGTATGGCTCGTAATGTTTTTTCTGAATTGGGTTTGCCGCTCCATGTTCTCATTGGGGTAGCCAAGGGCGAAGGACGGAAAACGGGCCTTGAAACTCTAGTTTTTGCTGATGATAGAGCGCCTCTTGTTTTGGGCGCCGAGAGCCCTGCGTTGATGCTTATTGCGATGATTCGCGATGAAGCGCACCGCTTTGCTATCACGGGGATGCGCGCTAAACGAAGCCGCACTCGCCTTACAACGCGCGTAGAGGATATTGAAGGAATCGGAGCGAAGAGGCGGCAAAAGTTGATTTCTCAATTCGGCGGCATGCGGGGCCTAACCAAAGCCTCCGTTGATGATATTGCCAAAATCGAGGGAATCTCGCGTAAACTTGCGCAGCGTATTTATTCGCAACTTCACGGGGTCGAGGATGACAGAGCGAACACATAAACCGTTTAATGTACCCATGGCTTTAACATGGGCACGTATCGCGTTTATCCCGCTCATTGTCGGGATTTTTTACTTACCCGACGCGTTTTTATCGCCGCACATGAAAAACCTTCTAGCCTGTGCGATGTTTTCGATTGCTGCGATTACCGATGCCTTAGATGGGTTTCTAGCGCGCCGCTGGAACATGATGACCGCCAAAGGCGCTTTCTTAGACGCGGTTGCCGATAAGCTTATCGTGTGCTCTGCAATCATTGTGTTGATGTACTTTGATCGCGTCGATATGCTCGTCGCTTTGATTATCATCGGTCGCGAAATCGCTGTGACAGCACTTCGTGAATGGATGGCAAAGATCCATGCCGCGAAATTCGTGAAAGTCAATGCTTACGGAAAGATTAAGACAATTGCTCAGATGACAGCGATTGCCTTCCTTCTTTATTTTGATCCCTTCTTTGGAATCGATGTCGCTTTAATCGGCACCGTGCTCATTTATATTGCGTGCGCCTTAACGCTTTATTCGATGATGGTCTACCTTACAGCGGCCTGGCCTCATATTGAAAAAAGCGACGAAAGAACGGTTCTCTAGTCTTTCTTTTCTTCTGAGGCGGAAAGCGCTTTTTTCGCACCTTCACGCAACTCATAAATAAGATTCATCGCATCTCGTGGCGTAAGAGAATCCACATCGATTTCTGAAGCGGCCGCGACAAAGTTTTTAAGTTTCTGTGTCGCTTCGCTCGTATCGGGAACGTCTTCTTTTTCTGGCTCGTTGAGTGAGGCAAACAAATCGGGCTGCTCTTTTGTTTCTATCGCGCGATTTTCAAGCGTTTTAAGGTAGCTTGAGGCCCTGCGAATAACGCTTGGGCGAATGCCAGCGAGTTTGGCAACGGCAATACCATAGGAGCGACTCGCAGGCCCTTCTTTAATATCGTGTAAGAAAACGACGCTGTGGCCAACTTGCTCAGCGCAGACGTGAATATTGACCGCTTCCTTTAACGAGTGCACAAGCTGCGTTAATTCAAAGTAGTGCGTGGCAAAAAGCGTCAAACTGCGGGTTCTTTCTGCAAGATCATAGGCAATGGCAGCCGCTAAGCTTAATCCATCGTAGGT
>CAVKJM010000181.1:0-2059 GCA_963656505.1 bacterium | reverse complement strand
ATATTGAGATGAAGATTTCCATTCACTCGGCTCACACGATTAAATTGCAAATCGAAGACAATGCCTTCGATTTAGGGATTGTCGGAGAGGGAGGCCCCATTGACTCAGAAAATATCGGTGTCACCCCGATTGGCGAAGATCACCTTGTCATCGTTGTCCCGCGCAATCATCCTTTAGCAAGTAAAGAAAGTCTTACGATTGCCGATATTCGCTATGAAACATTCATTATGTCGGGACGCCTTACAGCTTCGCAGCAAAGCCTTAAGGCACAACTTACCGATATCGGTCTTAATTTCAAGAGCCCCTTAACCATTGATGATGCAGGAGCGATTAAACGCGCAGTATTGCAAGGCGCGGGGCTAGCCATTCTTTCGCGAGCCGTCGTCGAGCAAGAAGTCATTGAGGGAAAGCTTGCCGCACTCGAACTCTCTGACTATCCCTTAAGACGCAAGATTCTTCTTTTATGGAGAAAAGACCGGCGCTTCTCGAAAAACGCCGAAACCTTTATGCGTTTTGTTCGAGAGGCGTTCTTAGAAAAGCCATCGGGCATCGATAAAAATCCATGATGCGATAAATCAGAATTCATCTCATTTTGTGCCCTCTTAAGCACATACATTTGTGGCAGAGACCGAGAAAGGCACTCACGCCGAAATCGGAAAACTTCACGAGGTGTGTCCTATGAGTCCCACTACCACAAGTACCGCACAAGCAAAGGACTTCGATCCTTTGGACATGAACAGTTATTCCCTTAACAAGATGCCGAAAAAGGCACTGACACCTGTCGGTCGCTTCTTCCGAGTTTGGGGCATTCCGATAGCCGCCATTCTCTTTGCAGTGACCGCTTATGTCGTGCAATTTCCCATCCTCAATGTCAAACAGCAGATTATGTTTGGCCTCTTTGCTACGGCGCTTTTCCTTTGGGTAAGCGAAACCGTTCCCAACTACGTGACATCGATGTTACTTATTTGCGGATTGGTTTTAACGGGCATCCTAAAAGCAAAGCCCGCGATGGCAACCTTAGGTGACCCGGTTATCTGGTTAAATATTTCAGCCTTCGTCATGGCGAGCGCCATGGTCAAGACCGATCTTGTAAAGCGCGTTGCCCTGTGGCTAATTCTGCGTTACGGGAAAAACGCGAGCACCATCTTCTTGACCTTTTTGGCAATCAACATGATTTTGGCTGCGTTCATCAACGCCACAGCTGCAAAAGCCGCGTTGATGATGCCGCTCTTTATGGTGGTCTCTGCTGTCTATGGGGCGCCTGGAACCGATACAACCAATAACTTTGCACGTAACCTTGTTTTGCATAACTTGGTGATGATTAACGCAAGTTGCAACACCTTTATGACGGGTTCTGGCGCTAACCTTATTGGTGTTGCCATTCTCGCAGGCGCTGGCGTTTCGGTCTTTTACTTTGACTGGCTCGCAGCTGGCCTCCCGCTTGTTCTTGCCTTTGGCATCATTTCCTACATTGTGGGTGTTCGGTTTGTATTTCCTCTCACGAAAGAAGATAAGGAACCCAAGTTAGCTGGCGGTCGCGAAGCGCTTGCGAAGGCCTACTCTGAATTGGGTCCTGTGAAGAAAAACGAATTGAAAGCCGCTGTCGTTTTCCTCCTCGTGCTTCTTATTTGGGCTACAGATAAGCTCCATGGCCTAAACGCCACAGTCGTTGCGATGTTGGGCGCCACCGTGATGCTTGCCCCACAGTTCAAACTACTTTCTTGGAACGATGTGGATATCCCCTGGCATCTGATGATCTTCTCGGCGGGTGCTTACGCCTTGGGCGCTGGTCTTACGGCCACAAAACTCATGAACGTTCTCGCTGTCGAAATGATGGAAAGCCTCGGTATGAGAACGATGGGATTTTTCACAATCTACGCGTTGCTTACCGCAATCTTTATCGCGAGCCACTTTATCTTCCAAAGTAAGAACATGCGTACCATCATCTTTATGCCCATTGTGATTGGTATTGCGCAGACTCTGAAAATCGATATTCTTTCTCTTGCGCTCCCAGTTGCTCTTTGCATTAACGTGTGCTGGTCGCTTCCCTTTAACGCCA
>CAVKJM010000180.1:0-2066 GCA_963656505.1 bacterium | reverse complement strand
CGACAGTCGAGGATAGAGCACGTTTGACTGCAGCATTAGGGCTTAACGATTCAGGTTGGGTGCAGTTCTGGCGCTTTATCAATAACGCTATTCACGGGGATTTTGGGATCTCGTTAAGGCAAGCAACGCCTGTCGCTGATCTTTTTATTGCTCGATTGCCAGCCACAATTGAACTCGCGTTTGTCGCCGTTTTCTTAGCGACCGTTATCGGTGTTCCATTAGGAGCCTATGCCGCTTACGCACGGGGAAAAAGGGGAGCTGACGCTGTGATGGGCTTTTCTCTTCTTGGCATATCGCTTCCCACATTTTTTATTGGCATTCTCTTAATTTTGGTTTTTAGTGTCTGGCTTCAATGGCTTCCTGCCTTTGGTAGAGGCGAAGTTGTAAAAATTGCGTTTTGGACGACAGGTTTACTTACCAAAGACGGTCTTGCGCACCTAATTTTGCCAGCGGCAACCCTTGCAATCTTTCAGGTTGCATTAGTGATTCGCCTTGTTCGTTCTGAAATGCTTGAAGTGCTACGAAGCGATTACATTAAGTTTTGCCGTGCTAGGGGACTCACCTTTAAGAGCATTTACTTCAAACACGCTCTAAGGAATGCCTTACTCCCTGTAATCACTGTTACTGGTTTGCAACTAGGCGGCATCATCGCTTTTTCGATTGTCACAGAAACTGTGTTTCAGTGGCCAGGGATGGGACTCCTTTTCCTGCAGTCTGTGCAGTTTGCAGATATTCCTGTGCTCTCAGCATATTTATGTTTAATCGCATTTGTCTTTGTCTTTATTAACTTTTGTGTCGATTGCCTATATTTGGCTGTCGACCCGAGACTAAGAACACAAGGCGCAAAATAGGAATGAAATTAAAGGTGCGTAAAGGCTTAAGAGCGGAACTGCTCCAAGAAAAACAAAAAAAAGTAAAAGCGTTTGCGCTCTTAAAAAAGAGAAAAAAGGATTTAAAGCGAAGAACGAATCGTTCTTACACAAATAGGAACGGAAAAAAATAATTTAAAAGGGTTTAACCAAAAAGAAGCGATTAAGTCCTTAAAGTAAAAAAATTAAAAAATGAGGTTTTGAAACCAAAAAAAGAGCTTTAAGCCAAAAACTTCTTAAAGCCTTTTTAAAGCGAAGAAAAGAATTTGAAACTAAAAAAAGCTTAAGGGTAGAGGCCCTTAAAGCTTTTTAAAGTAAAGAAAAAAGAATATGAAAGAGAATACATTCAATTCGGAGTGCAACATGAAAGAAGACGCGCTTTCTTTTTCTCAATCTATTAAGGAAATTCTTTTAAAAGTAATTGAGATACGCCACAGAATTCACCAAGCACCCGAAATGGGCCTTAAGGAATTCAATACTGCCAAACTCGCGGCAAAGACTTTGCGCGAGTTTGGCTGTGATGAGGTTATTGAAGGTGTTGGTGGGACAGGCGTTGTCGCTTTAATTCACGGGAAAAGATCCGATAACGGTAAGACCGTGCTTTTCAGAGCCGATATGGATGCTCTTCCGTTAGTAGAAAGAACCGGAGTCCCATATGCTTCGAAAACGGAAGGCATCATGCACGCCTGTGGCCACGACGGGCATGTCGCGTGGGCCTTAGCTGTTGCCTATGCTTTAGCCAAATCCCGAGATTTCTCAGGGACAGCCATGATTGTCATTCAGCCTGGAGAAGAGGGTTGGGCAGGGGCAAAGAAGATGATTGACGATGGCCTATTTACGCGCTGGAACGTCGATGAGGTCTTCGCAGGTCACTGCGCCCCAGAATTACCCGTAGGAGACTACGGAATCCGTGTTGGAGCGATGAATTCGATCGCGGATGCCTTTTACATTGATGTGGTTGGTGTTGGCGGGCACGGCGCTCGACCACACAAGAATGTCGATTCGATTGTTGCGGCTTCAGAGCTCGTCCTCGCGCTTCAGACGATTGTTTCGCGTTCGATTGACCCCATGCACCCTGCGGTTGTAACTCTCGGTTCTATTAATGGCGGAAATGAAGAAGGGGTATCCGTGATACCTGAAAAAGTACGCCTAGCAGGCACTGTGCGCTGTTTATATAAAGCTGATCAAGAAACAATC
>CAVKJM010000179.1:0-2070 GCA_963656505.1 bacterium | reverse complement strand
CGAGCGATTCCATGTGGAAATCATGAGTTCACCCTGGTAGTCCGAATCAATAAGACCGACGAGATTACCAAGTACGATGCCTTTTTTGTGCCCTAAGCCACTACGCGGGAGAATGACTGCCGCATAGTTGGGGTCAGCTAAATAAATGCTCAACCCTGTGTGAATAAGGTGAGTTTCACCTGGATCAATTGTTAATGGAGCGTCTAATAGAGCACGCAAATCTAATCCGGCGCTTCCCGCTGTGGCGTATGTTGGAAGGTAGGGCTTCATGCGCTCATCTAAAACGCGCAACTGAACGGAAATCTCACTCATTTCTTTAGGTTCGCACTAAAAACAAAACCGCCAAAGAGGGTAAACATGCCAATCGGAATACAGGGTTCGGTATCCGTGAGGATGCCGTAAGCCAAAAGACCAATGCCAGCAACGACCAAAAAGCCCGCTAGAGCATAAAGCGCTTCAGGAGGCGCACCAAACTTCTTTTTTGTGGTTTGCGTAGAAGTTGTTTGCGTTGTGCCAGCGGGAACGGGATCGTGCATTGCGGCCGAAGGCTTTAACGCACCTTCGGGTTTAATCTTTCCGTTTTGAATGTCTTCGATGTACTTAACGTAATCGCCATTCGGGGGATCTAGAGCCATTCGCTTTCTAGCCATGACGCACCTCCAAAATTTCTGCTATGCGACCCACAAGTTCTCGGGCAATTTCTAACTTATCACTCTTTTCAATCGTCACGCATTCTTTGTTACTGAGAAAGATAACAGAATTCGTATCTTTCCCAAATGTTGCTGTGGCGTTATTGGCAACGATTAAATCCAGTCCTTTATTTTGTAATTTATTTAAACCATTGCCGACGACGTTTTCAGTTTCAGCGGCAAAGCCGACTACGCAATGCGGACGCGACTTGCTGTGCGCAACACCCATCACGATATCGGGATTGGCTTCGAGTTCAAATGTAGGAACCGTATCGCCATCTTTTTTAATTTTTTGCTCGCTTGCCTTTTTCGGGCGCCAATCAGCGACGGCAGCAACACCGACAAAGGCATCTACGCCATTGAGGTTCTCAAGCACGGCCTTTTGCATCTCTAATGCAGTTTGAACAGGAATAACTTTCACGCCATAGGGGACCTCTAGTGCCGTAGGTCCTGTGACTAGCGTCACATCAGCTCCAGCTTCAAACGCAGCTTTAGCTACCGCATATCCTTGTTTGCCGCTTGAGTGATTGGTGATGGCTCGCACGGGATCGATCGGTTCTACTGTGGGGCCAGCGGTAACGAGAACTTTTTTCCCAAGAAGGACTTTTTTCGACAAAAGGGCTTCGAGTGCCTCAACGATTCTTTCGGGTTCTGTCATGCGTCCTGCGCCACAGGTGCCGCACGCGAGTGACCCGCTTTCTGGACCCACAAACGCCGCGCCATGTTCTTTTAAGAAGGCAACATTGCGCACCGTAGCGGGATTGGCCCACATCGCACTATTCATCGCAGGCGCATATAAAACGGGTACCGTGTGAGCTAGAAGAATATTGCTCGCTAAATTATCAGCTAGCCCACAGGCAGCTTTTGCAATCGTATTGGCGGTTGCTGGGGCCACAAGGATGGCATCGACTTTTTGCGAAAGAGTAATGTGGCTTAAGCCAGCAGGAGCCTTATCTGTACTAACCGCGTTCCCACTTAAAGGTTCTAGTGTTGCTGCTCCAATAAAAGACTCTGCCGCTTGCGTTAAAACCACGTGAACAGTGGCCTCTTTTTTACGCAACAGGCGCACGATTTCGCAGGCCTTATAGGCTGCGATACTACCCGTGACAATCAAAGTGATTTTTTTATTCTTTAATGGAAACACAATACGACTCCGCAAAACGTGCCGAAAGTTTAGCGAGGTTTCTAATAAAAGATGCGTGAAGATTGACTTTCTTTACATGAGGTTTCTCTTTTGATTGCAACTAGCAGGATAAGAGTAGGCAGTAGGCATCTTCTCAGATTGTTGTGACGTTTTCTCTCACTGTGACTTTCTTAGGCGTGACGACTTCAATGCCTGTGCGCGTCAGATGAATCTTTTGGCCGAGATCGTCATAAATGG
>CAVKJM010000178.1:0-2086 GCA_963656505.1 bacterium | reverse complement strand
GGGCGAAGGATTACAACAGACCGAAAGGTCTGAGCAGAACCTGCGGGTCTCTGCAAAACGAGAGGGAGAGAAATCTCCCACTCGTTGCCGAAAGGCATAGTTTTTTTATTAACAAAGGAGGGCGCAATTCCTCCCGTGTCTAAAGACACAGGTTTCCTTGCGCGATTTCTATGAAAGAAAGCGCTAACACATACATCCGCGTCGCATCGATTACAATTGATAACTTCAAAAGCGTCATCCACGGCGCTTTACAGCTTGAAAACACACGAGCGAAAAGCGATGCGAGCCTTCTTGGAATCTATGGCCAAAACGGTTCTGGAAAAACGGCCGTTATCAACGCCTTGGCCGTTTTGCAGACACTCCTTTCTGGCACCTCATTGAGTAAGAGACTTTGCGAGAGCATCAATGTCAGTGCCCAAAGCGCTCACTTAACGTTTGAACTTAAGTGCTATAAGGAAGGCGATGAAGCGCCGACACTACTTGCAACGCTTTGGTACGAAGTTGAAATAGGGAGAGGTAAAGAAAAAACGAATTCAAGCGCTTTACCGTTTGATTCCCTTATCTATACAAAACCCGAGACAGTGACAGCAATACTTGAAGAACGATTGAGCATTGCTGCCCCCGAAGGAGAAAATCCAGGCTTTAAGAAAATGCCTTTTATCGTGAAAGGAACAGCAGAAGCGCCCTTTACACCCAATACCAAATACGATGAACTCATCGGATCGGATAAGTCCGTTCTTGTAAAACTTCTCGCTGAAAAAGCGCTCTCCGATAAGGAATGCCGTTCCTTTGTATTTTCCGATGAGTTGCACGAAGAAATCGATTCTAAGGCAAGGAAAGACAAGTCTTCCTTAGGCTCCTTTACGTCATTTCTGTTGCGTCGTCTTAAGGACTTTGGACGAACAGAACTTTTTATCATTGATGCAGCACAAACGGGGTTTATCAATCTAAATGCCTTGCCTCTACGGATTAATTCGCCTGAGATTCGTTTCTTGATGCTACCCTTGGAGAAGCCAGCGAAGTTACCCGTGGGCTTAGTCGACAAAGTTCAAAGCGTCATTGCTTCAATGAATGTCGTCTTAAGCAAAATCGTGCCACACCTAACCATCGAACTAAGGGTAGCGGGTGAAGAGTTCGACCGAGAGGGAAGAAAAATCGCTTCAGTTCAACTAGTTTCTAAGAAAAACACTCAAGAAATCCCTTTACAGTATGAGTCTGACGGAATCAAGAAAATTATTTCTATCCTGCACCTATTGATTAGCGTCTACAACCAGAAATCTGTCGTCGTCGCCATCGATGAGCTTGACTCTGGCATCTTTGAGTATCTTTTAGGTGAACTTTTAAGGATCCTTTCCGAGCACGGACAGGGCGAACTGATTTTTACCTCTCACAACTTGCGTCCATTGGAAACCATCAACAAGCATTTCATTGCGTTTACGACAGCAAATCCCAAAGATTGCTATACACAACTCAAAAACGTCAAGGAAACCAATAATCTACGTAGTTTGTATTTCCGAAATCTCATCCTAAATGCGGACGAAAATTCCTTGCTGTACCAGCCGACAGACAATTTTGATATCGCCCGTGCCTTTCGCTTAGCAGGCAAGGCTCATGACTAAGACAAACTTAGAAAAGAAAGTCGTTCTCGTCCTTGTCGAGGGACCTTCCGATGAGACCTCTCTCGGAACCTGCCTACGAAATGTTTTTAACCAGAAAAAGGTCCACGTCAAAGTCTTGCACTGCGATATAACAACGAAAGATGGCGTGAACTCAACAACGATTCGCAGAGAGCTCGGTTCTGTTTTAAAGGCCTTCCTTGCAAACAATCCAGGCCTTCGGAAAAAGGACTTCTGTCGAATTATTCATATCATCGATACGGACGGCGCTTTTATTTCAAATGATGCCATCGTGGAAAATCTTCATCTTGAAAAGACGGAGTATTCCGAACAGTGTATTTACACAGCGTGTAAGAAGATTTTAGAAATCAGGAATGAAAAGAAACGCACCGTCGTTAACACGCTTATAAAAACTAAAGCGTTGCTAGAAATTCCTTACAACGTTTACTTCATGTCGTGCAACATGGAGC
>CAVKJM010000177.1:0-2103 GCA_963656505.1 bacterium | reverse complement strand
CGCGCAACCGATACGCTAGAAAATTATTTAAAGAAAGCAGGCATCGTTTCGCTTTACGATATTGACACCCGTGCTCTTGTGCGTCACCTGCGTGAAAAAGGCGCACAGGCAGGAACCATCGTTGCCGCAAAAGAAGGGAAACTCACAGATGCTGAAATCGCTGAGGCCCTAAAGAAAGCGCAATCCTGGGGCTCGATGCAAGGCAAGGACCTCGCTAGTGTCGTTTCTACAACAAAGCCCTACGATTGGACAGAAGGCACTTGGAAACTTACGAAAGACGACGGCGAGCCAGGATTTACGAAACTCAAAAATCCTCGCTTTAAGGTTATCGCCTATGACTTTGGTATCAAGAGAAACATCCTTCGCATGATGGCTGAGCGCGGCTTGGCTGTGACCGTTGTCCCAGCAAAGACTACGCCAGAAGACGTTCTTGCGATGAATCCTGATGGTGTGTTTCTCTCTAATGGCCCAGGAGACCCCGAGCCCTGCGACTACGCGATTGCTGCTGCGAAAGTCTTTTTAGAGAAAAAGATTCCCCTTTTTGGAATCTGTTTAGGCCATCAAATCATGGCGCTTGCCGCTGGCGCCCAAACAGTGAAGATGAAGTTTGGTCACCATGGCGCGAATCACCCCGTGTGCGATTTGGAAACAGGGCGTGTGAGCATCACAAGCCAAAACCACGGGTTTGCTGTGGATGCGAAGACACTCCCGAAGAACGTTTCTGCGCGCTACGCAAGCCTCTTTGATGGCTCCCTACAGGGTCTTGTTTTCCTTGATAGTCCTGCGATGAGTTTTCAAGGACATCCTGAAGCAAGTCCAGGACCACACGATATCGAGACACTTTTCGATCACTTTGCCGAACTCATGGAGAAGAATCGACGATAAGAAAACTTAACGGGCTTCAAAGGCCTATCTAAAAAAGTTTTTCGATTCCAATCCACATTTACGGTAAATACGCTATGCCAAAACGTAACGACATAAAATCGGTTTTAATCATTGGAGCTGGTCCCATTATCATCGGACAAGCCTGCGAGTTTGACTATTCGGGTGCTCAAGCCTGTAAAGCCTTAAAAGAAGAAGGGTACCGAGTCATTCTTGTGAATTCGAATCCTGCGACGATTATGACCGACCCCGACATGGCCGATGCGACCTATGTCGAACCCTTAGATGCACGTGTCTTAGAGCGCATTATTGAGCGCGAAAAGCCCGATGCGATTCTCCCGACGATGGGTGGACAAACGGCGCTTAATCTTGCGATGGAATTAAATCGCAATGGCGTCTTAAAAAGATTAGGCGTTGAATTAATTGGTGCATCGCCCGATGCGATTGATAAGGCTGAAGACCGTCAACGCTTTAAAGAAGCGATGAGCCATATTGGCCTTGAATCGGCACGTTCTGCGATTGCCTACTCAATGGAAGAGGCACTAAAGGTTCAAGCGCAAATTGGATTTCCAGCAGTGATTCGTCCCTCCTTTACCTTAGGTGGAACTGGTGGCGGTATTGCCTACAACATGCCCGAATTCGTTGAGATCTGCCAGAAAGGTCTTGAGCTCTCCCCAACGCACGAACTTTTGATTGAAGAATCGCTACTTGGGTGGAAAGAATTTGAGATGGAAGTCGTGCGCGATAAGAAAGATAACTGCATTATCGTTTGCTCGATTGAAAATCTTGACCCGATGGGCATTCACACAGGTGACTCGATTACTGTTGCTCCTGCTCAGACACTTACTGACCGCGAATACCAAATCATGCGTGACGCCTCAATTGCCGTCTTGCGTGAAATTGGTGTTGACACGGGGGGATCAAATGTTCAGTTTGCTGTCAACCCCAAAAACGGGCGCTTGATTATTATCGAGATGAATCCGCGTGTCTCACGCTCCTCAGCGCTTGCTTCCAAAGCGACTGGTTTCCCGATTGCGAAAGTCGCTGCAAAACTCGCTGTCGGCTATACACTTGATGAACTGAAAAACGATATCACTGACGGCAAGACACCGGCTTCTTTTGAGCCGACGATTGATTACGTTGTCACTAAGGTTCCTCGCTTTGCTTTCGAGAAGTTTCCGCACGCCAATGATCGCTTAACGACACAAATGAAGAGTGTTG
>CAVKJM010000176.1:0-2115 GCA_963656505.1 bacterium | reverse complement strand
GATGTGGACAACAAAGTTTTCCGTATCAATCGCAGATCCAAAGTCGTAGGCCACCAGTTTCCCATCAATAAATAAGCCACCAGCGCGAATTGAATCATCGAGTGCCCAAAGTCCTAACATCCGTTCGATCGCGCTATGTTCAAGTAGTAAGGACGTGTCTTCAGGAGAGTCTTTAAGCCACGTGGCACTTAAGTCAAGAATGATTGGCGCATCTTCTTTTCTGAGGTTGCGATAGTCAACGCCATAAAGCCTCTCATAGGCATTTAAGTGCGAGCGTTTTTTGTGTAGTTTCCGGCCTTCGAATTTGGCAAGCGCTTCTCGCTCATAGAGATATTCGTCTTGATCTCGCGTCGGTGTGACCTCCGTGACGCGAGAAGAACCTTCTTTCATTGCTTTAGCTAAATTAAGCGGAATACGTTCAAATTGCGTTCCTGCGTCAAATTCAGAAAGCGCTTCATCCCAGTTGACGTTTGCCGTATCACCAATCGGCATCCAAAGCGTGGGGGTTTCCGCTTTCGTTTTACGAATCCAAAAAAGGTTGTTGGCGACGGCACACTCAAGACCATAAGCAAGAGCCCAGCCAAAGAGATTGACAAAGGTCGTATCGGCTGTCCGAAATTTGGCTTGGGTCCAGTAGGACTTCCAAGTCTCGAAATGCTCAAGCGTGATCGGGCTAAATTGCATAGTTTTTCAGTTCGTATTTTTGAGGGGCAGATTTTAGTCGCAAGAGAGCTTCTTCAAGGAAAATCTTTCGTAACGAAGTGCGTCTTTCAAAGAAGAAAAAGCCGCATAAAGAGCATAGATAGAAGACTATTAACAAAACCAATAGTCATCATTAGAGGAATATATCGGTTCTTTAAACCAGCAGTGGCAAGGATTCGCCCCACAAACTGTAGTTGTGAACCCATCAAGAGGACGCCAGGCAAGAGAATCGCAACGTGGGTCGGAGTCAAAATCTCAGCGCTACCCATCGCAGCGATTAGGCCAATCGCTCCTGCCGCACTTGCCCAAGCGGTGATGAGTACAGCAAGCGCTTCGCCTGGCAACCCCAAGATTCCCATCACGGGCGTAAATGTCGAGCCAATCCAATTAAGAAGTCCTGAGGTCTTTAAAACCTCGATTAAGACAAACGCGGCGATAATTGCCGGGAGCATAAATTTCACAGCAATCGTTAAACCCTTTTGCATGCCGTGAATATAGCAATTCATCGCGTTCATGACTCACCTTGACGCTTTAAGTAAAGGCGCACGAGATTGGCACCAATGACTTTAAAAAGGAGAACGACAAGAAGGGGCGCGAGGTAATTGATCGGCAACAAAGAAAAAAGGACGCTAGCCACAGTAAGGTAAAAGATCACACTTGCCCCAGAACTAAATTCAAAGGCGCAAAGAATCGTACGTTCTTTTTCATCTGCCATCTTGCTATCAACAAGTTCTCGGGTGACAACGGCTCCGGCGTCTGAACTCATGAGGCTTGCGATGATTGCGACGGCACTGGCCCCAGGAACCCCCATTAGAGGCCTCAAAACGGGCGTTAGGAGCGCTTGAGCGGCTTTTAAGGCACCAAGGTGCGTTGCAACCTCAATGACGCCTACAGCAAGCATTAAGCTCGGAATAAAGGAGGCGGCATACAAAAGGGCACCTCGTGCTCCCGAGCCACCCACACCAAGAAAGGTTGTCGATTGCGAGACTTCCCCAAAGCGCCCGACAAGAGTGGCGTAATCGAGAAACTCCCAAGCAGGCCCCAAGTTTTTGGCAACGCCTGAGAAAAACACAATCAAAAAGAAAAGCGCAACGTAAGAAACAAAGCGGGGTTTAACATCCTCGCTTTGACTGTTTTTTTCTCTTTGAGTTTTTTGATCGGCGTTTAAGGTCATTGGCGACCTGTAGAACCAAAGCCTGAAGCACCTCTATCGCTTGCTTTAAAGGCATCGACGAGATTGAATTTCGCTTGCACCACAGGGACGATGACAAGCTGCGCCAATCTTTCAAAGGGCTCTAACGTAAAGGGCGCATTCGAGCGATTCCATGTGGAAATCATGAGTTCACCCTGGTAGTCCGAATCAATAAGTCCCACGAGATTCCCGAGAACGATGCCTTTTTTGTGCCCTAAGCC
>CAVKJM010000175.1:0-2140 GCA_963656505.1 bacterium | reverse complement strand
TATTGTCTACGTCGGAATTCGTTTGGCAACGTTCGAAGTCTTTTAGTTGACTTCGCTCTATTCGCCTTTGGCGTAGGGGTTCTTTGATGTGCGCAATTCCAAGCGTAGCGGCGTACCCGCAAGATTAAATTTATCGCGGAAAAAGCCTTCCAAGTAGCGCTTGTAGCTATCGCTTACTGCCTCTAAGCTATTGCCATGAATCACAATCACTGGTGGATTGTGTCCGCCCTGATGCGCGTAGCGTAACTTCGGACGCAAACGCCCTGAGCGTGCTGGGAGTTGCTGCGCAGTCGCTTCGATTAAGGCGCGCGTCAGTTTCGGGGTAGGTAGTTTTGCAAAACTTGCCGCATGGGCTTCACGCACAGCACGCATCAGATGATTTAAGCCATTTCTCTTTAATGCGGAAATGTGCACAAATCGAGCCCAATTTAAAAACCGAAACTTTCTCTCGATATCTTGATCGGTCTGCCCTCTTTCGTAGCTATCGAGACCATCCCACTTATTGACAGCGACAACAAGCGCTCTTCCGCTTTCTAGAGCAAAGCCAGCGATGTGCGCATCGTTAGCTGAAACCCCTTCGATTGCATCAAGAACCAAAATCACAACGTTACTTTGTTCGATTGCTTGCAATGTCTTTACGACAGAGAATTTTTCGATACTTTCGAAAACCTTGTTTTTCTTACGTAGTCCCGCGGTATCGATCAAACGAAACTTTTCGCCATCGATTTCAAAATCGACTTTGATTGCGTCGCGCGTTGTCCCAGGCATATCGTAAGCAATAAGGCGCTCTTCTCCGATTAAGGCATTAATGAGCGTGGATTTCCCAACGTTCGGGCGCCCTGCGACGGCAACCTTAATGCGCTGCTTATCCTCGTCATCGGCTTCGTCTTCGGCCTCATCTTCGGGGAAATCTTTGAGAACCGTTGCCATCAAAGAATTAATGCCAGAACCGTGCGCAGCAGAAATCCGCCACGGCTCCCCGAGACCTAACTCATGAAATTCTGCACTGTGGCGTTCATCTAAGCCTTCGGCTTTATTGACAACAAGGAAAATTGGACGCCCGGCAATTCTTAGGCGCCTTGCAATGCGTTCATCGTGAGGCGTAAGACCTGCTCTTGCGTCACACAAAAAGAGCACAACATCAGCTTCAGCAATCGCGGCTTCGGCTTGCTCGGCCATCTCGCGAACAATCCCCTCGCTTTTAACAGGCTCAAATCCCCCTGTATCGACGACGATATAAGGACGAGGCCCTAAGCGGCCTTCGCCATACTGGCGATCTCGCGTTAAACCAGGGAAATCCGCAACAATCGCATCACGGCTTTTCGTGAGGCGATTAAACAGTGTCGACTTCCCAACATTGGGTCGACCAACAAGAGCAATTACCGGAAGCATGAAAATTCTTTACTTTTGATTCTGTGGGCGAATAAAGGTCAAGCGCCCCTCTTCGGTTTGGAAAAGTGCACCACCAGAAAGCGCCACGGGAATTGACTTCACAGCGCCCCCGACACTCGTTCTCGCAATCGTTTTTCCTGTCGCTGGGTCTAAGAAACTCACGATGCCATCGTAGTCACAGAAAGCGAGGGCTTCAGGAGTGACAACCACGGCACTCGGGCTACGCCAGTGATACTCTTTATTGGTCCAACGAGGAGACCCAGCTGCGTAATCGAAAGCGTGGATTTCACCATTAGCAGCAGTCACGTAGACGTTGGTGCCATCGGAAATCGGACCTGAGACAGCATCCACGGGTTGCGCCCAAAGGAAGCGGCCATTTTCTGAGCTAATGCAAAGAACGTTACCCTGATAGGCACTTGCGCACATCATATGTGAATCGACAAGAGGGGCACCCACAACGTCAACTAAGCGATCGACTTCAGTTGTCCCCTTAGCTTGCGCAACCGGGACATCGAAAACGGGCTTTCCTTGACCATCAAGGGCCAAGAGGCGTCCGTTACTTTGTCCGACAAGGATTCCTGCCGGAGAAAAGCGTAATTCTCGCGCAACTCTCAGTGAAAGAGATGGGGCCTGCCCCTGATAACGCCAACGGCGTTCTCCTGTGAGTGCGTCGTAGCAGGAAACACGGGTATCACTTGTGCGAACGACGACAATGCCAGAACCCACAAGTGGCGGAACTGTTAATTCG
>CAVKJM010000174.1:0-2143 GCA_963656505.1 bacterium | reverse complement strand
CCGGGTAAGCGTCTACGGGCTCGAGGCTCGAGAGCTTGTGCGTCAAGAAATCGGAGAAGGTAGTTATCGGTATCAAGCAGTCCTTTCTGCGATTGCGATGGGGGCGACAAAGTTTGCAGAAATTGAAGGGAAGTCTGGCTTAGAAAATATCGCTCCTTATCTTAATCGCTTAGAGGCATCAGGACTCGTTAAAAGAGAGCGACCTATTTTTGCTAAGCCTGCGGCAAAGGTAGCGCGTTGGAGAATTGCTGATCCCTTCCTGTGTTTTTGGTATCGCTATCTGGCACAAGACGAGGGGTTGCTTGAAGCTGGGATTGTGGAGCCTGTAGAAAAGAGAATCCTTGAAGAGTATCCGACTTATTCGGGTGCGATGCTTGAGAGGTGGTTTAGAGAGGCTCTGATGCAAACAGGGAAATATCGCAGAGTTGGCTCTTGGTGGAATAGCGCCTCAGAGGCAGGTGCCAAACAGTACGAAGTCGATATCGTTGCGATTGGCTTATCTGAAAAGGAAGCCTTTGTCGCTGAAGTCAAACGCCAAAGGAAAGCGTTTAAAGAAAAGGCGTTTTTAGAAAAAGTCGAGCACTTAAAAACAACGATTTTGCACGGCATGGACGTGAGTTTTGGCTGCCTAACGATGGAGGATATGTGAGAGAGCACAACCTCGAATTTGTAAGAGAGTTTTTTCTTACTTAAGTTTTGGTGTTTCTCTTGAATTTCCGAAAAATTCTGCCTCGTCTCGTCTTATAATGCGAGCACAGTGCGTGGGGCGGTTCAAAAAGAGAATTTGGACCCCCGCGGTTTTTTTGACATTGAGATTTGTTAAATGAACGAGCAGTACGTCAAGGCATCGCTACAAGAAGCGCAAGAAGGGCTTAAGGCTCTTATTGCAAACGACGCTATGATTGAAAATATCGCAAAGGCTGGGCACTTGATTGCTCAAAGCCAGCGCGAAGGTGGCGTCGTGTACTCTTGCGGCAATGGCGGAAGCCTTTGCGATGCGATGCACTTTGCCGAAGAGCTAACAGGACGTTATCGCCAGAATCGAAAGCCATTTCGAGCCGCGGCCATTGCCGACGCCTCTCACATGGCTTGCGTTTCCAATGACTTCGGTTACGAAGAGGTTTTCTCGCGTTGGATTGAAGCCTTTGGTAAGAGAGCAGATGTCTTATTAGCGATTTCCACTTCTGGCAAGAGCGCCAACGTCATTGCGGCAAGTCGCGTGGCAAAAGAAAAGGGCATGAAAGTCATTGCCCTAACGGGTAGGGACGGCACAGAACTAACGAATCTTGCTGATGTTGCCATCGTGACACCAGCGGGCAAATGGGCCGATCGGGTGCAAGAACTTCACATTAAGGTTATTCACATCTTAATTGAGCTTATCGAGCGAGAACTCGCTCCCGAAAACTACTCGGAATAAAAAAAGCAAGTTTTAAAAATCAACGCCGCGCCACGTGCGCAGCGCAGGTTTGTTTTACTGTCTAAAACTCAATTTGGTTTTAGAAAAACATGAGGGCAGAAAAAAATCGATGCCCTTTGGGGAAGTTAAGTTTTATGGAAAAGCGTATTCCTATTACAACGCGCGGAGCTGAACTCTTACGCGCAGAACTCGATGAATTAAAACGCGTCAAGCGCCCTGAAGTTGTGCGCGCGATTGCTGAGGCTCGCGACAAAGGCGACTTATCGGAAAACGCCGAATACGATGCCGCTAAAGACCTTCAAGGTCAAATCGAAGGCCGTATCGCTGAGATTGAAGGCAAACTCACAATGCTTCAAGTGATCGATCCGAAGGCGCTTAACGCCGGAGATCGCATCGTCTTTGGTGCCACTGTCGAACTTGAAGACGAAGATAGTGGCGAGCAAAAGACCTATCAAATCGTAGGCGACGATGAGGCCGATATTCGCCAGGGACGTGTTTCCATTTCGAGCCCCTTAGCGCGCGCCTTAATCGGTAAGTTTGAGGGCGACGAGACGCAGTGCCCAGCACCCAAGGGTGTGATTCACTACGCGATCGTTAGCGTTCGCTACGTTTAGTCTTTCGGGTCGCAGAAGCGGCCTAAAAGCGCATAAAAAAGCCCTCTCGCTGAAATAACGAAAGGGCTTTACTGTTTCTTAAAGATAACTATTCAGGTTTCTTTTCTTCTTC
>CAVKJM010000173.1:0-2200 GCA_963656505.1 bacterium | reverse complement strand
CAGGCGCAATCTTTCCTGAGAGTAGTATCTCAAGAAGCGTTTCTTTTCCCGTTAATTTCGTGTGCAGCAATTGCACAAATAGACGCCTCATCCAAAGTCGGCAGTAGCTTTCGGCAGAGTTCGAGTTGGCAATCCCCACCGCAGGGTCTGGCGTTATGTCAGGCGCATCAGGAATGGTTCCTTTGAGATTGCGATCGAAAAGCGTATTGGCAAGATGAATCATCCAGTCATCGTGATTGAGTTCGTCTTTAGAAAGCGTCCTCGCTTTTCGAACAGCCATTTCCATTGTCTTATGTAGGAACGTTCCTGCACTCGTTCCCGCAGGAAACGCTAAGAAGGGCGACGAGCCTTGTTGGTGCGAAGAGACAAGCGCTTTGGAAAGCGTTGTAAAGCTCGATCTGACCCAAGAGCGTTCAAGACGCTGCTCGGTTTCTTGCAAAGAAGGAAGGTCTTCTTTCTTACTCGAGTTTTGCGTCTTAACAGACTCAAAAGAGGCGGCAACGTCAGCTACGTCACGCGTCTCATTTGGGAAAGCCTCGAGGAGTCCTTGGAGCGCATCTTCAGTTTGGCGTTTGGAATTGAAGGCACAAAGATAGGGGTTTTTGTCGTAGTCCCTAAATTTACCTGTTGATGTAATTACGAAAGAAAGCGGTAGGACAAGGCGCTCTGAGGCTCGAGTCATTGCTACATAGGCCGAGCGCACAGATTCTTCTTTTTGCCGCTGAATTGTTAATGGGTGATTGGCGTCAGCACTCTTTTCTGGGGTTAAGAGCAACTGCCGATTCCCATTGCTATCGAGTTCACGGAATAAGTACCTTTGTGATTTAGCGCTCGCTGTTTTTTGCGAGTAACTTTTCGCAAGATAGACAACAGGGTATTCAAGCCCTTTACTTTTGTGAATGGTGACGATATTGACAAGCGAAGGGTCGTTATCGGAGCGAAGCGCCTCGGCGTCGGTATCGGCTTTTGCGTTGCGAATTTTCTCTGTTAGCCAAGCAACAAGTCCTGAGGAAGAAAGGTTCTTAAGCTGCGCGACTTCAATGAGTTCCAAAACGTGTTCGTAGTTAATTAAGGCTCTGTTGTTTTCTTCTTTCAGTAGCCTTGCAAACGTTGCGAAACCTTTTTCTGGATTGTTCTCTCGCATCAGGCGCATAAAAAGCGCATAGGTGCCAAGCTTGGCCATCTCCTTTTGCGAGCGAACGAATAGCTCTTGAAGACGCGTGACTTTACGTTCATCAGAAAGTTCTTGTAAGGAGTAACCCACAAGCGTTGTGGCAGCGGCACTTTTGAGCGCATCACGACTTTGCGTAGAAAGAATCGCTCTTAAGGTAAAGAGAATTTCGAGCGCTTCAGTTGTTTGAAAGATGCTTTCTTTTCGGGCGGTGCAAAACCGAATGTGATGCCGCTTTAACTCTTTGCCGATTTCGGGAGCTGTCTCATTTTGTCGCACAAGAATGGCAAAGTCGCTCGGACGAATTTTTCTTTCTCTTGGTGTTCCGTAGTAGACACGCACCTCACCGCGGCGTTCAAAATATTCTCCGTTGAGTAATCGAGCAATATCGTTTGCAATTGCGCGCGGTTCTAACTCGTAGAGTTTGTTTTTTACGCGCTGCTTTAATTCTTCTTTTGAGCCAAGAGCGGTCCAAATCTCAAATTCAGGAATGGGAAGGGGGTCTTTGCCTTCTTCGCAAAACATCAGCGGGGGAATAGCCTCGCTCGATTCTGACTGTGTTTCAAAGCAAATTGTTTTGTCTTCGAAGAGAAAGGCCCTTGCGCTCGAGAAGAAGTCATTGACTACATCGACGAGTCTTTTCGTGGCGCGATAGTTTGTGGAAAGTCCCGAAATCGTCGCAACGTCTTTTTTCGCATCAAAATAGGTTTCAAGCTCAGCGTTTCGAAAACTGTAAATCGATTGCTTGGGGTCTCCGACGAAAAAGGCATTTTTGACGACAGGAACTTTTGAACTGTCTGGGTCAAGAAAAAGCAGTTGGAAAATTTCGTACTGCAGGGGATCTGTATCCTGAAATTCATCGATTAAAACAGCGCGATACTTATTTCGAATCGTATCGATAAATGTGGTTTCTGGTGTCTTGGCTTTCTTCTTTTCGCGCCTTAGTCCTTCAAGAAGATCTAAGAGCAAATCGTCAAAGGTCATAAGGTGTTGCCGCTCTTTTACTTTGGCAAAGACCTCAGGGAATTT
>CAVKJM010000172.1:0-2217 GCA_963656505.1 bacterium | reverse complement strand
TTCTTTGGCATCAATCCCTAATGTTGCTTGGCTTGAAGTGCTTTATGTTGTCGTTGGCGGAACGATTCTCGCGTTTGCTTTTATGCTTGAAGGGCAAAAACGGTGCGCGCCTGAAGTTGTGGGAATCTTCAATTACATTCAACCGATTGTGACCTGCCTATTGGCTATAGCAATGGGGCTAGATGTGTTTACCGCTCCCAAAGCAATCGGTGCCGTTTTGATCTTTATTTCTGTGGGATTAACAATTGAACGCAGAAATGAGAAGGTCCCAAATTAAAAATCCGCTTTCTTTTCAAAATCCCGTAGCAAATCTTTACAAGACTGCGGAATCTAACCTCGGGATTAAAGAGCGTATTCGCTACAATTGTTTCAATTGAGGCCTTCAGAGGAAGGCACAGGGATAAAAAGAATACGTTTCAAGAGTTGAGATTCGAGAATGTCCGAGGCTGAGAAGGAAGCAGTAACGAGCCCAGTGTGCGATTGGCAGGTGGCTCGTAGTCTAGTTGAACCCTTATATGCTAATAAGTTATTAAATTCCGGAGAAGAGCGCCTCGCGCACTCCGACGGGATGGTTCAGATTCTTAAAGGCCTTCACGAAGACGATAAGCTTTTGACCGCTGCCTACCTATTTAGCGTGCATCTTTTCGTTGAAAACGCAGACGAATGGATCGAAAAGAAATTCGGCCCCGTTGTTCTTCGCTTAGTGCAAGATATGCATCGGCTTGTTGTCGTTAGCGAGCGAGCGAGAAGCGAAGATAAAGAGGCAAAAGCCGTCTATCAGCCTGAAGCCTTAAGAAAGATGCTTTTGGCCATGTGTCGCGATCTGCGCGTTGTTGTGCTGCGCTTAGCAAGCCGCGTACAAACACTGCGGTTTTTCTCCAAAGAAGAGACGCCTTCGCACGCAGCGGTGCGATACGCTGAAGAAACACTTGCGATTTATTCGCCACTTGCCAATCGCTTAGGCCTTTGGCAACTCAAGTGGGAATTAGAAGACCTTTCTTTTCGCTATACAGAGCCCGAGAAGTACTTTGAGATTACGCATCACTTAGCGCAGTCTCGTGAGCAGCGCTTAATGTGGATTAAGAAAGCCACAGACTCGATGAAGGCGCTTTTAGCCGAACATGGAATCACAGCGGAAGTCAGTGGCCGCCCCAAGCACATCTACTCGATTTATAAAAAGATGCAACGTAAGCATCTTAAGTTCGAGCAGCTTTTCGATATTGATGCAATCCGCATCATTGTCGATACCGTTGAGCAGTGCTATGAGGTGCTAAGTATCGTTCAAGAAAAGTGTAAGACGATTAGTAAAGAGTTTGACGATTACATCGCCAATCCCAAGCCCAATGGCTATAAGTCTTTGCACACCGTTGTCTTGAGAGACGATGGCCGCCCCCTAGAAGTACAAATTCGCACCCATGAAATGCATGAATTCGCTGAGATGGGTGTTGCCGCGCACTGGCGTTACAAAGAAAAAGGTAACTCTGAAAAGACGCAGGGAGGAGAGGCCGAGCAAGAGCACGTCGCTTGGTTGCGACAACTCATTGCGTGGCATTCGGATGTGGAAGATAGTCCTCAGACCGTTGGCGCGACAGATAGCACCATTTATGCCCTAACGCCTCAGGGCCGTGTGCTGGAACTGCAAGCAGGATCAACTCCGATTGACTTCGCGTACCTTGTTCACACGCAACTCGGTCACCGCTGCCGCGGCGCGCGTGTTGATGGCGTGATGGTGCCGTTAAACACGAAACTTAAAACTGGACAAACCGTCGAAATCATCGCCGCTAAAGAGGGCGGCCCTTCGCGCGACTGGGCCAATCCCGAAAGTGGATTCGTCGCAAGTCCCAGAGCTAGAACCAAAGTTCGTCAGTGGTTTAATGCGCAGCAACAAGCCGAGCAAATTGCCGAGGGCCGTGAGAGATTAGATAAAGAATTAGCGCGGTTAGGGAAGACTTCAACAAAGCTTGAAGATCTTTCTGAGCGTCTTGGCTTTGAAAATCCCGAAGCGCTTTACATCGCGATTGCTAAGGATGAACTTAGCATGCGAGCTATCGAGCAGGTTCTTACGCCTGTTGAAGTGGTCGAACCTGAGTTTGTGCCAAAGACAGCCACGAAAGGAAAGTCACACAGCAATGTTCTTGTTGTGGGAATGGATTCTTTAATGACGCAATTAGCTCGTTGCTGTCACCCAGCGCCCCCAGATGAAATCGTGGGCTTTGT
>CAVKJM010000171.1:0-2229 GCA_963656505.1 bacterium | reverse complement strand
CTCAGATCCGTGCCCTAAAGAGACGCCGTGCCTCTCAAACTCACTCATTGCAAAACGCGTAAAGTCACAAATGGTTCTTAAGTTCTTGCTCATTTAAGAAACGCCCTTATTTCGTGAAGCCCTCGAAATGGGGCTTTTTTAGGCACAAAAAATCTTCAGAAAATCTTCGGAAAACCCGCAAAAACACGGTATTATAAGGTTTTTGTGCGGGTTTTAAGCTCCCAATTTGGCTCGGAGCTTTAGGCCCCAATGGTAACGAAATATCATCTTTATTTAGCATGCGTCTTCGACAACTGAAAGTAAGCGGATTTAAGAGCTTCGCAGATACCACCCTCATTGAATTCCCAGGCAACATGGCAGGCATCGTGGGACCTAATGGTTGCGGGAAATCCAACGTCATCGATGCCATTCGTTGGGTATTAGGGGAAGGCCGTATTTCTGAGCTTCGTGGTTCAAGCTCCATGAGTGAATTGATCTTCTCAGGCTCATCGAGTCGCCCAGCATCTTCTCGAGCCTCCGTTGAGATGGTGCTTGATAACTCGGATAACACAATCACAGGTCCCTGGGGCGCTTACACAGAGCTTTCGATTAAGCGTGTCGTTACACGCGATGGATCAAACGCCTACCTTATCAATAATCAACAGGTACGGCGCCGCGATGTGCAAGATGTGTTTATGGGAACAGGCTTAGGTCCTCGCTCCTACGCCATTATTAGCCAAGGCATGATCAGTAACTTTATTAAGGCAAAACCTGAAGAGTTACGTATTTACCTTGAAGAAGCCGCAGGCGTTAGTAAATACAAAGAACGCCGCAGGGAAACAGAAACTGCCTTAAATAGCACGCGGGATAACCTACAAAAGGTCGCTTATCTACAAGAAACAAAACGCGCGGAAATCGAGCGCCTAACGGAAGAAGCGAAAACAGCGCAAAAGTGGGAAGAACTCGAGAAAGATCGCGTCGATGCAGATCTCTTAAGCCACTTTCTACAAGAAAAAGAAAGTAAAGAAGCCGCTGACAAAATTAGCGCTCGCATCGCCAAGAAAGAAAACGAGATGCTCTCAGCGCAAGGCGAGGGTCAGAAGCTTCTTATCGAAATTGAAGCCTTAAAGGAAGCAAGTCTTGCCAAACGGGAAGCGACCGATGTCGCACGGCAAGTGAAATTTGACGCCGAAAAAGCCGTCGCGCAGATCGAAGGCGACATTCGTCACATCGTTGAGCGTAAAGACACCATCAATCGCCAGATTGCAGGTGACGAGGAGCGCAGTGCTGAAAGAAAAACTGCGTTTGAGGCAAGTTGTGAGCGAGAAAAGGCCCTTTTAGAGCACGCCGCAACACTAGAGACTCAGGCAACTGAAACGGAAGCAGCGTTAGAAGCGATGGCAGAAGATATCGAGGCAGCGAACGCTCACTATGAAGATGCCCGTCAGACCTACGAGTCGGCTCGTACAAGCGCCTCAGAAGCAGAAAATAAGATTGCCGTTGTAAATGTTGAGATGCAATCCTTTGAGCGTGAGATTACTGACGCAGAAACGCGTCTTGCCTCCCTACGTGAAGAAATGGAAAGCGTCAAAGAGCCTGACACTGAACGCTTTAAAGCCTTGGATGGTGAAATTGATGAAGCGCAAGCGGCCTTTGAGGAGCAAAGCGCAGCAATCGAAGAAGAGTCGGCAAAAAAAGAGGAACTGCAAGAGAAACTCAATGCTCTAACAGAGAAGAAGAACACCCTTAGTGCTGATTTGGCTCGTGTGAGCTCACGATTACAAACGCTTGAAAGCTTGCAAGCCAAGATTGGTCAAGAGGGAAAACTTTCTACCTGGATCAACACGATGGGCTTTGGGGGTGTGAAACGCCTTTTTGAGCGCATTAAAGTCGATTCTCACTACACAAGAGCGGTTGAAGCGATTCTTAATCATAAGTCAGGCGCCTTGTCTTTAAAAGACGCGGCAAGTGTTGCCTCATTAGAAAACACAGCACCTCCCGCACCTCTTGTTTTCTTTGGGGCAACGGACTTCGTTAGCCCGGCTCAATCTACGATTGGCTTAAAGCATTTAATCGAGGTTGTTGAAAGCGACGACGAGGTTGTAAAGAATGCGCTTTCAGCCTGGTTTGCTGACGTTTATGTTGCAGAGAACCTAGCTGAGGCAATCCAAAAGAGGGTAGAACTTAAAACCTCTGAGCGCATTGTGACGGCTGCCGGTCACATCGTCGATGCGTTCTCCATTACCTTCT
>CAVKJM010000170.1:0-2230 GCA_963656505.1 bacterium | reverse complement strand
GTCGATGGTCCAGGGATCACGCAAGATGCGAACGTTTCTTGGGATTCCGTAATTCGGGAAGTTCGCCGTGGCTGCCTTAACGCGACGCAGGACGGCATTACGTAGGTCTGAATTTTGTAGCGTTGCATCATCTTTCGGGTCTAAACCGAAACTTTCGCAAAAACGAGGCCACTGCTCAGGATTCACAACGACTAACGCAGAAACGTATGGGCGATTATCCCCCACGACCATCGATTGAGAAAAGAGGGAATCGGCTTCAATGGCATTTTCCAAATCTGCTGGCGGCACCTTTTCTCCGGTGCTTGTGACGATAATCTCTTTAATGCGTCCCTTTAATTGGATGTCGCCATCTTCGTAAATGTCTGCTTGGTCTCCGGTTTTTAACCAACCGTCATCTGTGAACATCGCGGCGGTTTCTTTCGGGCGGTTCCAGTAGCCTTTCATCACGCACGGGCCCATCACTTGGAGTTCATCGTTTTCTCCTAAGCGAACGCGCATGTTTTTAAGCGCCACGCCCACAGTTCTCGGGTGGTTCTTTCCGATCGGATTCACAGAGATAATGGGACTTGTTTCAGTCATCCCGTAGCCCTGGTGAATCTGAACACCGAGACCTAAGAAGAAGCGCGCTACAGCGGGACTTAACGCAGCGCCCCCAGCAATAAAGATTCTCGGGCGCCCGCCGAAAATGTTTCTTACGGTTTGCGCGACAAAGTGATCTAAGAAACCTGCGACAGCACAATCGAAAATTTCACTTGGGGTAAAGGGCGAGGGTAGACCGTTTGTTCTACAGAACTTACGATATCCCACAGAGATTGCCCAGCGCATTAAAAAGCGTACGGCGCCGCTCTTTAATGTTAAGCGGTCCTGGACTTTGGCGTAAATCTTTTCATAGATGCGCGGCACGCTCATCATCACCGTGGGGCGTATAAGCCGCATATCGTCTTGTAAGAAGCCGATATTACGGTTAAAGGCAACTAAGTTACCCATGCCTAAAGCCGTGTAATAGGTCGTCGTTCTTTCAAACGTATGAGAAAGCGGTAAGAAAGAAAGCCACACATCATCAGGCTCAGTCCAGATAATCGTTAAGACGCCTGTGACATTGGCGAGAATCGCGCGGTGCGTAAGCATGACGCCCTTGGGATTCCCTGTTGTGCCTGACGTGTAAACAATCGCAGCAAGGTCTTCGGGTTCGGGCCCTGCGGGTAGTTCTGTTCCCACTCCTGCATTGAGCCACGCATCCACATTTGTCACCTCAACGTTTCCATCGCGGTGCGGTTCTGTGGCTTCATCGGTGATAACGACAGTTTGTAAGTCAGGTAAGTCACCAATCTCACGAATGCCTTTCCACTTTAAGAGGCGATTCGTAAAGAGCACTTTCGCGCCCGAGTCTTTCAAGATATAGGCTGATGACCCCGGAGTATCGACTGCGTGTAAGGGAACGGGAACGAGGGCATTCGAGAGAGCCGCCTGATCGAAAAAAATCGCATCAATGCAGTTTGGGAGAAGCATCGCGACTCGGTCGCCGCGCTTAAGACCCATCTTCGCAAACGCGTGACGCCACTGCGTAACTTTCTGAGCGACCTCGTGCGCAGTAAGGACGACCCAGTCCTTTAACATATTGTCGTAGTACTTATAAAGCGCAATATCAGGGCGCTTTTCTAAGTGGTGCGTTAAAAGCTCAGGAAGCGTTCTTAAGAGATCCAATTCAGCCCTGCGGCTAAGGCCATTCTCTAAATTCTGTGTGCTCTTCTCTGTCATAGCTGTAAGCGAGATACCGAAGAAATAATCTTTAAAAACCAAACTAAACGTAAAGCCAATAGATTTTAGCGGTTTGCCCGTATTTATTCTTTCTTTTTGGGTTCAAACGAATAAGCCGTTTTCATTAGTTTTGAAATGGGCTTACTCGTTTTGGTGAGTCGCTTGATTCAAAACCCCTCAAAGATGGCTAAATGCACGGCACACTCAATTGGTCATAGAAAGACTCTCAGAGTAGTTGGATCTTTGAGAATACAATGTATGCGTTTTGCGGGTGAGGCCCGCTTTTGCCTTTTATGAGCGGATTAAGAAGAAAAACGTGGGGTTTGGCTTATGTGGTATAGCGTTACAGGAATCGTGCTTTCTTTCTTTGGTACGGCTTTTAGTCTTTGGAAAATCTTGATGCGAGATGAGCGCATTGCTGGTACCTGGCGTGATATCCCAAATCTTCATAAGAACGCTATTAAAGAAAGAC
>CAVKJM010000169.1:0-2244 GCA_963656505.1 bacterium | reverse complement strand
GAGATGCGCTACCACATGTGGTTAATGCGGCGAACGTTCTGGCACTAGTCATTTCCTAGTCCTCCCCAAGAGCGCATCCCAATCAGATGCGCTCACTTCATTTTGGGTTTGCGATCCAATCTTGGAGATGAGATTCGCAAGCTCTGGATCATTCATTGACTTTTCTCGGATGCCCGAAGAAATTTCCGTCGGTGACTCATAACCCAAGCCAAAGAAAAAGGCGTTTCTTACGGCGTAGTTTTTATCGGCGTTTTCACGCCGGTAAGCTTCACGAGTAAGCAGCAATAGCCCACGCTCAAAAGTTGCCTCTTGAGCTCTTCCCTCGCGGCCAAATGTGCCTAAGGCTCTCTCTTCTTCAAAAGAGGCGTTAAAGTCGCCACGCTCTTCGGGGTACCGCATTTCATTCGGGGTGACTGCCGTTGGAAGAGTGTCAATCTCTTTAGTCAATTGCTTTTGATTTTGAGTCTTCCCTTCACTTAAGAATGCATCACTACTTTCGTAGACATCAGCGACGCGGCTCTTTGCGGAACTCATTCTTCCAGGACCGAAGGCGTGATTTGCGTCGACATTGTCTTGAGTTTGCGTCTGTAAATTTCCCGCAGTTCGTTCTAAATCACCGCTATAAGCCGCTCTGAGAGTTGCCTCAGGCGTCCCATAATGCGTAATCGCGCCTTGCATCGCAGCTACGGACCTATCAACAGAAGTTTGAGTCGTTGCGAATCTGCCTTCTGTTAAAGCGCCCGTAGCATCAACGCTTGATGTGACAGAACGAGCGCTTTCGCTTGAGGCAATGTCAGTTGCAGTAATTGTTCTTAAGAAGCGCCTTGCAGCTGAACGAACGCCTTCATCCGTATGCGTATTGGCAACAGACTCAGCAGCACGTGTGAGTTCCCCGTAGGCTTCTTGCCGTTCTTGACCGCTCCGAGTGGAAGATGTCGATGTCGCTGTATCGATTAAATCTTGAACCTCGTTAAAGCTTACATTGCTCCCAAGTCGAGTCGAACCAAGAAGATTCGTGATTTCTGAAGATTTACCTACGCCTTGAGTTAGAGACGTAGCACTGCCTTTTCCAGTAACAATCGATGGATTTGCTACGGTTAATGAACTACCCTCACCCGGACTCTGTAGCGACGTTCCTGCGGGCACCGACCCAAACGGCGTTTGTGAGAAAGCATTTACAGAGGCATTAAAGCCAAAGCCCACATCAGACCTCACAGTGCTTCCCTCAGAAACGCGATTACTGCGAGAGACGCCTGATTCTGTGGCGTACGAGATATTGGTGAGCGACGTATTTGCATGCGTAAAGTCACTTGATAGGGTTCTTCCTTCGCTAATTGCATCACGCAAAGCAGAAGCAAAGCCCCTTTCTGAAGCATCTGCGCTCATCGCAGCATCGGCAACGATGTAGCGAGAAGACTCAGTTGCAGCATTGGTGCGCCGAGTAGAAACTGTATTCGATGTTTGGCGAGAATAGTTTTCTGTCGCGCTTTGTGTCATTCCGAAAGAAACTGGCGTTCTCGTTAATCCTGTGACAGCACCTTCATCGTCTCTTGTGACAGAGCCATAAGCGGAAGTCGTTTTAAGGATGTCAGAAGAAACAGATTCAGTTGCCCTGTCGCTCTTATTGGCTCGTACGGTATTCACACTCGTATTCGCTAATCGGACATTTCCTTGTTGAATGTTTCCTGCCGCCAATCCTGCGCCTTGGGCGCTCGCAGCCGATCGCGCTGGCGCCATGAGTCCCGAAACAAGCGTTGTTGCGGCAACGTCTCCAGCACGCACTAACGCATAAGCGATCATCGGGACCATGCACATGAGGCCCCCTGCGATGGCTTGACTCGTTGCTCCTGTTTCTCGAATAAGAGCCAATGAAGCGATGGAATTGCCGCCAAATTCTCTTGCTAACGCACCAAAGGGCCCCGCATCCGTTGAAACAATTAAGTGGTTGACGACTGACGCAACAGCAGGCCAAAGTTCGACCGTAAAAAGTAATGAGAAGTATCCTCGCAATAAAATCGCTGACTTCGAAGCCCCTGCAAGAACCAATAGGGCCAAAACAGGAAATAAAGCGATAACAACAAATTCCAAAGCATTGCGAATCTTCGGTAACGAATCTTTGGCAATCGATGCCATCGTACGATAGTTGATTTCACTTGCAAGGTTTCCTTGAGCCTTGGATAAGGCAACCGCTAAGGCTTCAGGTGCATTACTTCGCGCTGTAAAGCGGCGAGCCGCTTCTGGTAT
>CAVKJM010000168.1:0-2408 GCA_963656505.1 bacterium | reverse complement strand
GGGTATCGGTTTCTAAGCTCTTTGGGACAAAGCCAGCGGCACCAAGCTTTAAGACGCGGGTGATTTCTTCTGCGCTCGTAAGACCCGATAGCACCAAAATCTTTAAGGTCGGATTTTTCGCCACGAGCTCTTCAAGAAGCCCCGTTGGCGTTTCCACTCCAGGAAGGGCCAAATCAAGAATCAATAAATCGGTGTGTTCCCCGTAAAGTTCAACGAGGCTTCGAGCCTCTTGCGCGCTCGTTCCTGTGCGGACAATGGCATCGGGAAACTGGTGACGCAATAAGAATTCGAGACCTTGAAGAATCAAGGCGTGATCGTCAACAACGAGAAAATGACGGTGAGGCATTCCGAATTCAGGCTCCATAAGTTTTATTGGGATTAATCGATATAGTTTTTTTGTTTCGTTCCCTAATGGATTTTGATTGTAAACCAACGAGAGGCAAGGCTAAAATGCGCTGAAACAAAGCGAAACGGAAAATTTGTCTTCCTTTATTTTGAGACATCAATGAGTTGGATTACACGCATTCTTCCAAAATTCTCCTCTTCAGAGACGACCAATAAGCAGCGCCGTAGCCCGATACCGAGCGGCGTGTGGACAAAGTGTCCGCATTGCGATCAGGTTTTGTATAACGAAGACCTCGTGGAATCGTTGATGGTGTGCCCCAAGTGTGGTGAGCATATGCGAATGGGCGCACGTGACCGCTTAAAGGCTTTCTTAGATAGAAAAGGTCCGCACGAAGAAATCGGAGAAGAGATTCTCCCGTGCGATCCCTTGCACTTTGTTGACTCCAAGCCCTACCCAGAGCGTATTCGCCAGTATCAGGAAAAAACCAAGGAAACCGATGCCATCATTGTGATGCGTGGCACGCTTTCGAATGAACCGATTGTGGCGGCGGCTTTTGATTTCTCCTTTATGGGGGGATCGATGGGGAGCGTCGTAGGCGAACGGTTTGTTCGAGGTGTGAATCGCGCCGTAAAAGACAATTGTCCTTTCGTTGTCTTTTGCGCTAGCGGCGGCGCCCGTATGCAAGAGGGCTTAATAAGCCTTATGCAAATGGCAAAAACCAATGCCGCTCTCGCGCAACTATCCGAACGTAAGATCCCCTTTATCTCGGTTCTTACGGACCCCACGATGGGAGGGGTGTCCGCGTCCTTTGCTTTTATGGGGGATGTTGTTATCGCAGAGCCCGGTGCCTTAGTCGGGTTTGCGGGTCCTCGCGTTATCGCACAAACCGTGCGTGAGAAATTGCCTGAAGACTTTCAGCGCTCAGAAAAGCTTCTTGAGTTAGGGGCATTAGATATGATTGTCGATCGCCGCAACCTAAGAAGCGTGATTTTCCAGATTTTGGAAATCTTAGTGAAAAACAATCACGGCTAAGAAAAGAAGAAAGCCGTCATTTCTCTCGTAGGTTTCGCTCTTTGCTAGACCAAGGGCGACTTTCGCATTTAAGTTAGATTTCTCAAAATCCACGCTGAAAAACAAGAGAAAAACCAAGGTTCTTCTTTCTTCGCGTGATAAAATCAAACTGCATCGAACTCAGATGGATAGAACGCTATGAAACTACCTCCTGTTGGCACGTTTTCTTTCTCAACACTACGTACCGAGAACAAGTACTACGTGGACAAAACACCGTTTATTAAGACGGTGATAGAAAGTGCTGCCAGTGTGCTTTTGATTACAAGGCCTCGGCGCTTTGGGAAGTCGCTTTTCATGGATACGATTTTCCGTTTCTTAGCGATTGATCCCCAAAATCCAGGAAACTCAGAAGCCAATGCCAAACTTTTTTCTGGCCTCAAAATCCTTGAAGACCGAGAATTTTGCGATGCGTATATGGGGCAGTATCCCGTTATTTCTCTCACGTTAAAAGACGTCAAAGACAATAACTTTACAAGCGCTTATCGGGCTTTTGCTGCTGCTATTTCCAAAATAGCGAATCAACATAATTATCTTTTGGAAAGTCCACGCCTCAATGCGAATGAAAAGGAAATTTTCGCTAACTATACGAAAAAAGGCTTCTTAAGAAAACTTGAAAACAAGGACTACATCAAAGATTCTCTTGCGGACATGATTCTCTTTTTAGGTAAGCACTTTCAAAGGCAAGTCGTTGTTTTAATCGACGAGTGCGATGTGCCACTTGATAAGGCCGCGAGAAATGGTTACTACAACGAGATGGTTCCTCTTATTCAAGGTTTTTTAGAGCGAGCCTTAAAACCAGATCCTGAAACTGCGGAGTATCTGAAGAAGGCCGTTTTAACGGGATGTTTGCATGTTGGCAAAGGAAGCACTACCACAGGTTTTAATAACCTCGATGCCAACACGGTCTGTTCTCAGGATTTGAGTTTAAGTGAGACCATTGGCTTTACAACCTCAGAGGTCAAAGAGCTCCTTCACTACTACGGACTAGATT
>CAVKJM010000167.1:0-2467 GCA_963656505.1 bacterium | reverse complement strand
GGTATTATTTGAACGGTTAAAACCGCCATCGGTTCAATTGAATCGATTTAAGAGTGTTTCGGCATGTCTGTAATTTTTTACAAGTAATATTTAAACCGTTGATTTAAAAGGGTTAGTGAACATCGTGAACGTAATTTAAATTCCCCTATATCACGCGCGTATAAGGAAAGTTATAAAAACGTTCACGATGTTCACTTTTCTTTTAAAATCAATATATTTGCCTATTTTGGCCTCTTTTTTGTGTGATTCTTTGCGATTTTCCGATGTTTTCGGGCTTTCGGGCCCTAGGCGTTTCTTTTGGCGGGACTTACTGCGCCGCTGGTTTTTCGCCTTTCTTCTATTAAGTGAAATCTTTGGTGGCCTCCGTTTCTTTAGTGCCAGATCGCAGCACTTTTTGCGACGTATGAACTTTTTTTAAAATCGTATGAAGTGTTGGGCTAGTGAAGTCGCTTGAATTTGTTGCGGTTTTTGGTGTGGTGGGTATAATTTGCATCGTGTATAGTCGCTTCTAAGTATGAACTTTTTTAAAAATTTCATACATAAAAGAGCGCGCCTGTCAGGGAGAAATGCTTTGATTTATAAAAGTTATCAGCGTTTTAGACTCTACGAGCGTGCACTTGATGCGCTTGATGCCGGTTTTTCTTTGTCCGATGTGGCCGAATCTACCGGGCTTTCCCGCGCTGTTTTGTCCCGTTTGCGCAGTGGCGAGGCGCCGCGCTGGTTCTTTCAAAGGATTAATGAAGATGATCGATTTATTTGGCGCGGCAGCGCCCATTTCTGCGAGGCCGCAGGCCGAGCCAAATTCCAAACCCGAGCCCATGGCGGAGGCGAAGCCGACGCCAACAATTCCAGCGGAGCCGAAGGCGGAGCTCACTAGTTCAAAAAAAAGTTCTGATATTTCTAAGAGAGGGGTCCCTACCCCAAAAATTTTTAAGAAAATTGAAGTGAATATTGACCGATTAGTAGCGAGCCCGAAAATCCATCCCGAACCTCGTAAAAAATTACAGGACAATGCCGAAGATGAGATTTCATACGTCCCTACCGAATTCGAGTCTCAGGTTGACCAAAAAATAGCGATTACTGACACGGAAACCTATCTAGAAGGCACGCAAAAGAAGAAAGAAGGGGAAGGGCTACTCGAGCACCCAAAGTGTCTTAGTTCAACGATTTTACCCCCTAGCGAGGAAAAGTTAAGAGCAGAAGGGCTTATCGTGGAGGATGAGGACGATCCGCGGCGCACGGACAAGTGGAGACCCGAGTGGCGTCCGAGGCTAAAGCATCCGGGCAAACGTGGCGTGGATAATAACCGTGCGGCGATTCAGTTAATCGAGTCGAAGGTACAAGTACCGAAGCCAGATGTTCTTGATTTACGCGAGGTAAGAGCAAGCGCTATACAGGGGAAACATTCGCACAAAGGCGACTGGAAAAAGATCGAAGACGATATCATTGAGCACATTGCAAGTGGTGGCACGATGGCCTCATACGCGAACGCTTCTGGGCTTTCGTATTGGTCAATAAGCAACCGCATAAGACTGCACCCTGACTTCAAGACTCGTATGGACGAAGCGCGGCGTATGGGAGCTGATGCCTTAGCAGCCGAAGCCTTACGTATCGCTTCGACTCCCTGCATGACAGAGGAGTACATTACCGTCTACGACAAGAACGATAATGTGGTAACGAAAAGCGTGAAGCGCTCGGACAACACCTACGCGAGAAAGCTGGCGTTTCAGGCGCGTATGCAGATTCTTGAGAAGTGGGCGCCAGAGAAGTATGGGCCTAATGCGAAGCCCGAGGAGACGGGCGGCATGGCAGAGAAGCTACGGATGGCTCGCGAGCGCATACGCAAAGACTATCGCGCTGCTAAGCGTGAGGATCGAGCAATCTTAAGGAAATTAAAAGAAGCGCGGGAGTCCTAGGCGAAGGCAGTGTCTAGGACTTTAGAAAGCTGCACGCGGGAATCGTGCGTTAAAGACGGTCCATCCGACAACGTAGGCAACGACAGCTTTCACAGGCGTACGTAAGCCAGATGCGGTTTTGAAGGTGGTCTCGCCAAGAGACACTGATGGCGTTCCGAAAACGAGGATGTCTGTGCCGTTGGCCATTGTTGCGATTCCTATAGCCGGAGCGTCTGTGCCGAGCGCTGGGTGTTCGGGGTGCTCTTCAACGACTAGGTATAGAGTTGCGCCTCTGGGCACAATGGGGGCCAAGTCGTCAGTAGGCATTTCGCTCATTAGTAGCGGTGGCGCGCCTCCGGCACCTATGGTTCTTTCCTTTGTCGCTTGCCAAGTTTGTTGCAAAACATCGTGTTCGAGCAACACATCAGGCTCTACGAATAAGGCTGATTTTACGTTGGCAATACGCACAAAAGTTTCATAAGCCATCTGTCCGGTTTCGGCTCTTGACTGCCGGACGTTGCTCGGTAACTCGGCATTTGCTTCAGGCAAATCAGAAGCGGCTCGGGCAATGT
>CAVKJM010000166.1:0-2471 GCA_963656505.1 bacterium | reverse complement strand
CCGTGACGCCACTTGCGCCCAACAGTGCGACCATGGCGACGGTTGCCGCAGAAATCGGAGAGGCAGGAACCGCGTGCTGCGAAGCAATCACAGAAATCGAAATCGGACGCTCGGGACGAACACCAGCTTCGCGAGCCACTTCTGCGATAACAGGCAGAATCGAATAAAGAACGTTACCCGTACCAGCTAAGAACGAGAAAACGAAAGCGATAATCGGGGCGATGAATGTGACAGCCTTCGGACGAGCGCGAAGCATTTTTTCAGCAATGCGCACGAGAAAAGCCATACCGCCAGAACTTTGTAAGGTTGACGCGGCAATCACGACGCTCGTGATGATGAGCATCACGGCAATCGGGGGATTTGCTGGAGCAAGGCCGAAAATCAAAATCAAAGCCATCAGGCCAAGACCGCCAGCCATACCAAAGAAAATGCCACCGTAACGGGCGCCCAAAATCATGGCGCCGATGACGATGATGAATTCATAAAAAAACATTGTTAAAAGTTCTCCATGGTTTTTTCAGCCAACTCCGTTAAATGGCTAGAGTTGGCTGATGTTATCGTGGGTTATTTAATTACTTCTTCTACAGCAGTCGCTAAACGCTTATCGGCTTCGGCAAGTTGTGCTTTGCGTTCGCCAAGTACGGCTTCGTCAGCTTCAATGCCTTTTTCGATGGCATCAAGCTGGCGTGTGACCTCATCGGGATGCGTTCCGCCGATAACTTTCTTCTCGGAAACGACGCGCTTCGGATCGAGCGCCTCGGAGATTAAGGCATCGGTTAGCTTGGTTTCAAACCCAAAGAGGCTCTTACAGGCCGCATTAACCGCAGCGCGGTCAATATCAGCACTTGTACGGTGCGTTTCGCACATCGTTCCCACAACGTGTGCGATGATTTCGTGGGCTTCACGGAAGGAAATTCCATCGTGACGCACGAGGTAATTGGCAAGTTCTGTGACGGTGCAGAAATTGCGACGAGCATTTTCGAGCATGCGTTCTTTATTCACAGAAAGTGTCTTAACAGTCACGGTTAAGAGCGCGAAGTCCGCTTCCATTTCAGAAAGCGCTGTGTAAAAGTAGCGCGGTGTTTCAACACTCGTGTCACGGCCGTGCGAGAAGATCACATTCTTCATCGTGTTGTAAATCGAAATCGCAAAGCCTTCCATATGAGCGGCCTTGGCTTTGACGTGTTCGAGTGTGAAGGGATTCTTCTTTTGCGGCATGATAGAAGAGCACACGGCACAACTATCATCGACTTCGATATAGCCGTATTCGGGAGTTGACCAGTTATAAAGGTCAAGAGCAGTACGGCTCATCGTCATGGCGGTTTGTGCAAGAGACGTCACGATCTCAAGCAGGTAGTCGCGGCTAGCCACACAGTCAAGACTATTTTGCACTGGGGCATCAAAGCCCATTAAGTTGGCTGTGTAGTTGCGATCGATCGGGAAGGAGGTCGAACCCATCGAACCACCTCCGAGCGGGCAAAGATTCAAGGCCTTCCAAGCGCGAGCAAAGCGATCGTAGTCGCGGCTTAGGGCGCTTAAAACGCCAGAAAGGTAATGCGCGAAAGTAATCGGTTCCGAAGGCTGCATGTGGGTGTAGCCAGACATCACCGAATCCAGGTTCTTGCGAGCTAATTCAAGGTAGGTACGACGCAAGGCAATAAACATCTCAGAAAGATGCAGATAAACCTTACGGGTGTCGATACGGATTTCGGTTGCAAAGAGGTCGTTACGGGAACGAGCCGTATGCTGTTGGCCACCGACTTCAAGACCTGTGAGCTTAATAAGGTAGCGCTCAAGATTAAAGTAAAGGTCTTCGACATTCGGATTGATTTCGAATGTGGGGTGATCTTTTTCGCTTTCGATTTGCTTGGTGGCAACGAGAAGCTTCTTTGCGACATCAGCCTTGATGATGCCTGTTTTGGCAAGCATCAAAATGTGAGCCTTGTTGATATCGAGAATCGTGTTGTAAGAGCGCTTAAGGTCGCCTTCGATGGCTGGGCGAATCAAGTACTTAACGACCTCGGCGGCAGGGGCCTTTTTAATTTTGCCGCGCTGGACTGTTTGAGACATTGAACAAAATCCTTTTCCCAAAGTTAAGGGAGTGTTAAACGGTATGCGGTGCGTATTTTTCTAGGTGGTAGTGCTTACGTAAAATGCAATGCGGTTAAAAGCATAGGATTATGCGAAATTTAGATAATGCGTTTTTCGCATAACTCAATTGCGCCGCGCCGATACAAGCATTTGCGCTAAAAGTCGTAGAAAGGATTAGCGGAAAAAAATGCCAAAAAAAGATAAAGACAGGGTTAGGTTTCCCTGACGCTGCCTTCGATAGATTTGATTCTGAGATTTCGTGACCCCTTCTTTACCTAGGCGGTGAGCACGTCAAGAAGTTTTGTGTTGACAAAAAGATGGGTTTTTGATGTGTTGATTTCATTTAATATTTCGGCTTTCACAAGTGCACGAAGGTATTT
>CAVKJM010000165.1:0-2528 GCA_963656505.1 bacterium | reverse complement strand
GCGTCGGAGCCAATACCCGTTCGACACTTGGCACTCCGAAATTTATTGAATTTAAGTGGTAAGCCATGGCTGTTTTTACAACGATTGATGAAAAAGAAGCCGCAAAGCTTCTTAGCGAATTTTCGCTTGGCGAGTTCGTTTCTCTAAAGCCAATTTCCGCTGGAATCGAAAACACGAACTATTACTTGAATACAAGTGATGGCTCTTGGGTGCTCACGATTTTCGAGCGCTTAAAGCCAGAGGAAATCCCCTTTTACCTTGAGCTTTGCGAACACTTAGCGAAAAAAGGATGCCGCGTTGCGCGTCCCCAGAAAACAAAAACGGGCGCACTTTTCACCTACGTTAAAGGAAAACCCGTTTCAATCGCCAACCGCCTAGTTGGAGACGAAATCCTTACCGTAGGCATCGCTGAAGCACGCTCTATGGGTGAATTGCTCGGAGAAATGCACAAAGCTGCCGCCGATTTCCCGATGTTTCAGAAAAACTTGAGGGGCCTTGATTGGTGGATTGAGACAACGCCTAAGGTTTTGCCCTTTTTAAATGCAGAGCAACAAAAGCTTTTAAATAACGAACTCGCGCACCAAGTTGCTCTCAGTAAAACCGACGCCTTTAAGGCTCTTACCGTTGCTGCTTGCCACTGCGACCTATTTCGCAATAACGCTTTAGCCGCAAACGCGGGTAAAGACAATGCGACTGTTTCTGGCGTCTTTGATTTTTATTTTGCCGGATGCTCGCCAACGCTTTTTGACTTGGCTGTGACACTAAACGACTGGTGTATTGATCCAAAGACTGGAAAACTTATCGCCGAGCTTGAAAAAGCCTTCTTAGATGCCTATAACAAAGTCAATCCCTTAGGAGCCAATGAAAAAACGCTTTGGCGTGATGTGCTTCGGGGAGCGGCGTTGCGCTTTTGGTTAAGCCGCCTCTTTGACTTTTATTTGCCGCGCAAAGCCTCACTACTTAAGCCGCACGACCCAACGCACTTTGAACGCGTCTTAAAAGATCGCTTAACTTGCGAACTTTATTGGCCTAACGCCAAAACGAAAGACTTATGACAGATACCAATCACTCAAAACACTTAGGAGCAGGCGCTGGCTGGAACTGGTTTGCCACAGCAGTCCAAGCCGTGCGTCTTAATGCTTCTCGCCTTTTTCTGATTGTCCTTTTTTATTCTGTTGTCGTCGGAATTTTGATGGTGCTCCCGATTGTGGGTTCCCTTCTTGCCGCACTTTTTATGCCTTTCGGTTCTGTGTTACTTGGTCACAGCGTGCGTGATGTTTTAAATAAAAAGGAGCCAGGGCTTTCTTTGATGACTGAGGCTTGGCGCAATCCCAAAGTGCGCTATCACCTTTTCGCGTCTGGCCTTTTTTACGCCTTTTTACTCATTACGGTTCAGGCTATCTACGGCATTCTCTCTGAGCCCTATGTCGCAACCTGGCAAGTCAATGCCGATAATCGCCTCGTGTGGGACTCTGTGTTTGCCAATTTCCCGTGGATGCCTCTTATTGTGGCAGGCGCTGTCTACATCCCTGGACTTATGGCAACGTGGTTTTCGCCACTGCTTTGTGCCGACAAGAACATGACTTGGGGTAAATCGCTTTTTTATTCTTTCTTCGGGTGCTTAAGAAACATCTTGCCGATTCTTGTTTTGGGAATCGTGCTTTTCATTAGCATCGCAACGATTTATTTCTTAGCTGGCGAAGCAATCTCTTTATTGGGCCTTGCTTCCATTAATATGTTTATCTATGTACCGATCAGTTGCATTGTGCTCACGGTCCTTTATTCGACGTATTGGCCGATGTACGACGACTTATTCGGTTCAACACATAACGATGCGACATAGCATCGACGCAAGGAGGGTGTAATTATGGAAAAAACTAAACGACTTCTACCTCATCCAATTCCGATGGTCACTCCGTTAACAGAAGTGCTCGCCAAGCGTCGCTCACGTCGTGAATTTGCCGATAAAACGGTAGACGATGCGGCTCTTGCAACTTTACTGTGGGCCTGCGCTGGAGTCACCGAAGATTCTGGAAAACGCACCGTACCTTCTGCGATGGATTGCCGAGAAATCGTTGTCTTCGTTTTTGATGCCAAAGGCGTCTGGCTTTATGAAGCAGAAAAGAGCGCCTTAACCCTTGTTAGCGAAGGCGATGTGCGTGCCTCAACAACACTCGGGCAAGACTTTGTGAAAACAGCGCCCGTGACTTTGGTTTTCGCTAACGACGAAACACACTGCGAAAGAATCGTGGGTTCTCGTAAAGAAAAATGCCTCGCTGTTGACGCAGGGTGCATGGTTGAAGCCGGGCAACTTGCCTGCGCAGCTTTGGGCCTTGCAAGTGTTGCACGCGCTAGTTTTGATGGAAGTTTCGTTGCGCCTCTTTTAGGCGATGCGAAGCGCTACACGCCTGTGATGGCTCTTACGGTTGGGTATCCAGCGTAAGAAGTAAACTATGAGTGCTTTTCGTAAAAAGGCTGAGGCTGATGCGGAAACCTTAAGAAAGCTCCCTACCCCACGCGCTCTTACG
>CAVKJM010000164.1:0-2590 GCA_963656505.1 bacterium | reverse complement strand
GTCTTACTCCACTGGATTGCAGCACGAGGTGCTTTTCTCGATTGCTCTCGTCCTTTTTATCTTCATTTTGACTGTGAATGCACTTTTAAATTGGATTCTTAAGAAGGGGAAATCCCATGAACGTTAAGAAAAAAAGAGTGCTCGTGAGTTATGCTTTAAAAGGAGTTTGCGCAATTGCGGCTCTTTTTTCTGCCCTCATTACGTTTTCTTTGATCGTCTACGTTGTAAGCCAAGCGCTACCGAATCTATCGCTTTCTCTTATCTTTGGAAAACCCAGTTACCTAGAAGGCACGATTGGTCTATTGCCTGATATTTTGAATACCGTTTACTTGGTCTTTGCCGCTGTCCTTGTTGTTTTACCGACAGGGATTGGCACTGCGGTTTACCTAACTGAATACGCCCGTCGCGGAAAACTTGTAAGTTTTATCGAGTATGCGGTTGAAACACTATCTGGCATTCCTTCGATTATCTTTGGTTTAGTTGGGATGCTGATCTTTTGCCAGATCTTAGGCTTTAAAACTTCATTACTAGCAGGCGCCTTAACGCTAGCTGTGATGACACTCCCTGTGATCATTCGCACAACGCAAGAAAGCCTTAAAGCGGTTCCCGATGCCTATCGCGAAGGAGCGTTTGGACTCGGAGCTGGCAAATGGCGCGTGATTCGCACGGTAGTGTTACCCTGTTGCACTGATGGCATTGCCACAGGTTCCATTCTCGCTATTGGCCGCATGTTAGGGGAATCAGCGGCACTTTTATTTACCGCAGGCTTTGCGCACCACGTCAGTGGCTTTATCGAAGGACTTCAAACGCCTGGTGCCTCACTAGCTGTTGCGCTTTACGTTTACGCCAAAGAGCAGGGGGAATTTGAAGTGGCCTTTGTGGCTGCCTTCATTCTTTTAGCGATGAGTTTTTTCATTAATTTAGCCGCGGGGCACTTCGCTTCGCGCGTCAATTTAAAAGTAGGTCACTGATGCGTCCTTTATTTTGTGTTCGAGATTTCAATCTTTTTTACGGCTCAGTTCAAGCCCTAAAAGACATTACCTTAAATATTGATACAGAAAGCATTACGGCCCTGATTGGGCCTTCAGGCTGTGGGAAATCAAGCTTCTTACGCTCCTTAAATCGCATGAATGATTTAATCGATGGCGTAAGAACAACGGGATCGATCCTCTTTGAAGACGAAGAGATTGTCAATACCGAGATTGAAGTAAGCGACTTAAGGCGCCGCGTGGGAATGGTCTTTCAAAAACCGAATCCCTTCCCGATGAGTATTTATGACAATGTCGCTTACGGGCCTCGTACGCACGGCATTAAAAATAAGGCACTGTTAGATGAACTCGTTGAAGAGGCCCTAAAAGGCGCTTTTATCTTTAATGAAGTGAAAGACCGCTTAAAAGACCCCGCTTTAGGCTTATCGGGTGGCCAGCAGCAAAGGCTTTGTATTGCTAGAGCCTTAGCTGTTCACCCTGAAGTGCTTTTAATGGATGAACCGACTTCAGCTCTAGATCCCATTGCCACAAGCCACGTCGAAGAACTCATTGTGGAACTGAAAAAACACTTTTCGATTGTGATTGTGACGCACAACATGCAACAGGCTTTGCGTATTGCCGATAAGACAGCGTTTTTCTTACTCGGAAAACTTATCGAGTACGACACAACCGATGTGATTTTCGGGCATCCGAAGAAAAAGGAAACAGAAGATTACGTTACAGGACGCTTTGGTTAGGAGTGAGTTATGTCAATTGATGGACAATTACAAGATTTAATCGGCGGTTTTCTTCAAGTTTCTTCTCAAGCCGAACGCATCCTTTCTCGCGTTGATTCGGCCTTTAAGGGAGTGGCAACACTGGAAACGAACCCCGCGGAAGAAAAAGAACTCTTTTTAACGCAGTTAAGAGCCTTTGAGCAGGAGATCTTTTACTTTTTACTCCACTTTCAGCCCGTTGCAAGAGACCTACGAATTGTTTCTGTGATGATTAAGACCTTGTCAGACGTGGAACGCATTGGCGTACAAGGGTGCGATATTCGAACATTGATTCATAAAGATAGCCTTTCTGCAGAATTCTTAGCGCAAGAAGGATTGCTTGAGATGGTAAAGAAGGTTCGTAAGATGGTCTCAATGGCTATGGACGCTTTCGTTCAAGATAACAAAACTAAGGCGCAAGAAGTAATCGATTCCGATGACGCCATCGATCAAGCCTTCTTTAACTTAAAAGAAACCATCTCGCAGAGAATGGCCTCTGGGAAATCGAGCCGCAAAGACATTGATAAAATCATGATTGGTAAGTATTTGGAACGTATCGCAGATCACGCCTGTTCCATTGCTTGGCGTGTTTTTAGCCTTTAAGACGCGTTTGGTTTTGTTATGACGCCTTCAAACGAAGAAAACCTGATTTACATTCTCGAAGACGACAAAGATATTCGAGAAATCGAGATTTATACCTTGCGTAGTCAAGGTTTTCACTGCGAAGGCTTTACGAAGGCTGAAGACTTTTTCTTAAGTCTTGAGCGGCGCCTCCCGGATTTACTTCTCTTAGACATGATGCTTCCAGATGCCGATGGAAGCGTCGTGCTTTCTAAACTCAAAACC
>CAVKJM010000163.1:0-2599 GCA_963656505.1 bacterium | reverse complement strand
CTCGTACTCCGATGGCTTTGTCAATGAAAAAGGCGTCGTTGTAGCCTCCAACCAAAGCTATCAGACCTATGAAGATGGTGAAGCGTTAAAGGAAGGTGGCGTTGGTTACGGTATTCGTCGTTTGATTGCTGAACGAGCCGTAAGCGCGCGTGATGCTGTTCGTGTCGCAGCCGATTTAGTCACACGCTACGGGTATCGCGCCTCAGGCCGCATTTACACAGTGGTTGATAAGGATGAGGCTTGGCAGATTAACCTTTTGCATGGCGGCCGCTATGTGGCTAAGAAATTAAAGGATAACGAAGTTACCTACGTTTCTAATGCCTACACCTTAATGGATGTGGATTTAAAGAGCCCCGATGTGATCGCTTCTCCTGATTTAATTGAGCACGCCATCGCAACAGGACACTACAAACCAGCAAAAGCAGGGGACTACTCCGACTTTAACTTTCGCGTGGCTTATCAGAAACCCGAACGACGCTCGACGCACTGGGTCAAGGATCGCTCGCAGCGCGGTTGGGAAATCATCACAGGTAAAGAAATTGCCGATGAAAACGCTTTCCCGTATTCAATCGTTCCGAAAGAAAAATTGGGCGTAGCGGATGTTAAGAAAGTCTTGAGTTCTCACTCGCGCCACGAGACCCGTAAGGGTGCTTACCACCAGGGTATGAACGATATTTGCAATCCTGGGACCTTTGAGTCTTCTGTGTATGTTTTAGCAGACGACCCGCTTTTGATTAAGGGCTGGCGCACATCAGGGCGTCCTTCTGAGTCTCCTTATGTGCCTTTCTATCCGTTGGCAAAACCAGCAGCGGCTCAAGCCTTTATGGATCCAGCAGAAGCCACAGCCCAGCAATTTAACGGCAAACCCGCAAGCTTTGATTACAAGGCTGACTTTGCGATGTACACCTTCTTAGATGCGCAAAACTACACAGAGTTGTTGGGCACACAAAAGAAGATGGGCGAGGTGAAAGCGAAACTTGACCAACACTGGAATAAGTACGCGCGTCACGTTCACAATGAAGCGAAATACCTTCTTGCGAACTTTACGCGTGAAAAGGCTGAAAGCTACCTTCACACCTATAACGTTCGAGCCTACGAAGTGGCAACCGCAGCAATTCACCGCTACATCGGTAGCCTCTCGAAAGTTGATGTGAAGATCAATGACGCTGAGCTCTCGATGACAGGTGCCGGTAAGATTACCGTCACAGTTCTAGGGACCAAGAACGCTGATGCTTCAAAGATTGCCAAGAGTTCAGCGACCTTTGGTTTGATGTATCCGAATGGCGACGTGGATGCAATCGCTCCTGCGAAAGCCCTTTCGATGAGCGTTAAAGACGTCAATGGCGATGGCATCAAGGATGCGGTCTTCACGTTTAATAAGGCCGTTGTCTTAAAGGACGGGACGCCCGGGATTGTGCAAGACCTTTGGTTTAGCGCCAAGTTGGGCGACAAGAAAGTCGCAGGCTTTGATACCGTGCGCGTTGTAAAGTAAACGACTTAAATTCTTAAGTCCATAGAAAAGAGCCGAGAGTTTCACGATTCTCGGCCTTTTCTTTATTTGTGTTTTCCTGTTCGTACAGGACCCGTACTCTTACGCTCCATTAAGCGATTCGGGTACTCAACGTGCGTGATGCGCTCCGCAGGCGCTCCATCCATTCTCTTTTGTAGGATGTGAAAAGCATAACGCCCCTTTTCTTCTAATTGATGTTCGACTGTTGTGATGCTTGCAAACTTATAGCGGCTTGTACTGATGTTGTCGCACCCACAAACCGAGTAATCGTCAGGGATCTTAAAGCCGCGACTAATAATGGCGTCCATCACTCCTGCAGCAACCGAATCATTGACGGCCACAAACGCTGTCACAGCGGGTTTTTCTTGTAAGCAACTTGTCGTTAAGCGGTATCCCGTGTTGTATTCGATATCGATGTCTCCAAGCTCTTCTTTCGGTGTCACAGCGTGCGCATACACATCTACTGTCGCGTTGGCATCTTTACGAGAAAACGTTTCTTTTAGACCTTGCAAACGCCTTTGGCGCATCGCAAAGTGTTCACCTAATGATGTGGAAATAAAGGCGATGTGCCGGTGCCCAAGACTAAAGAGGTGTTGCGCAAGCATCTGTCCTGCGCCATAGTCATTTAATTCGACCGTATCTAAGGCAACGCGGCTATCTCTATCGCCGATGACAACCACAGGAATGCGAGCGCTAACTTCTTCCAAGAGTTTCACATTATTGGGCATCGTTGCAAAAATAACGCCTTTAATCCCTAAGTCAAGCGCCATTTGGATGCATTCGGATTCTTTAACGAAGTCTCTATAGTGCGTATAGACAAGCGTTGTGTAGCCGTTGGCATCGGCTTCTTGTTGAATTGCTTGCACGATTCGCGAGTAGTAGTGATTGGAAATATTAGGGCAGGCGATAAGGACGACTTTAGAGCCAGTGATCTTTGCTTGATGGCGTTTACTTGGTTGATAGCCACGCTCTGAGGCAACTTCCATTACCCGATCGATGGTCTCTTGCGAAAAGTTCACGCCTTCTCGGCCGCTTAATATCATCGAGGCCGTAGTCACGGAAACGTTTGCCGCTTTGGCAATCTCAGAA
>CAVKJM010000162.1:0-2630 GCA_963656505.1 bacterium | reverse complement strand
AAGTGAAGCCGTAAAAATCGAAAACACTATAGGTTGCTCTTCTCTTTTTAATCGTTACATCGTCAGCGTCTACAACAATAAGCGAATTAAAACGGAACTTTCGAGGCTGACGCAAACATTGGATTCCGATGGCATCGATTGCATCAGTCTTTTTAAAGATAAAGCTGGGATGCGTGAAGAACTCAAGATCAATAAAGAAGACCGCCGATATTACAGTTGCGAAGAGGGTGTTGTCTTAACGGATAACGAAAGCGAAGTCATTCTTTACGTCTTGGTTGGCGCATTAAACGGAAGTAAGTTTGGATGGCGTTTTAGTGAAGGCGAAGACGGGTTTGAATTCAACGCTACAGTTGAAGACGAAGACTTTCTCGATGGCGTTAAAAATCGCAAGATCACTCTTACTAATGGCACAAGACTTCGCGCAGTTGTTAGAACAGTTCAAAGAAAGAATGGTAGAACTACCACAGAACGCAGCATTGTTGAAGTGAAAGATGTCTTTGATCCTGCAGAGTAGATTTTTTTCTCAGAATGCGGGAAAGGGTGCCTTTCAAGTTTGATATACAAAAACGTCTGTAGAAAGGCTCTAGCCGATTGTGCAAGGTGTGGGAGTTTATGAAAACGATTAATGACTATTTGTCGATGAACTACCGCATGGAAATCCTGGAGGATAAGGACGAGGGCGGTTTTGTCGTTACCTTTCCAGATCTTCCTGGCTGCATGAGTTCCGGAGAAACGAAAGAGTTAGCTATTGCTAATGTCCTGGATGCGAAGAAAGCGTGGCTCAAAGCCGCCATCGAAGATGGCGTTCAAATCACAGAGCCTAAGTAGACTAATTTCCTACACTTTCCCGGTAACTCGCTTTTTCTTTGAATCTATTCCCGTGTAGGGAAATGCGAGTACTTCCTTTGCCCTGATAAGAAAAAACAAAACTAAGCAACCTTTTCCTTATGCAGAGTTCTTTTCTCTACTGTAGGATAAGACCCGATTTTATTTTTTATAAAGACACACGCATATGAAGACGATTGTTCAGAAGTATGGCGGTACCTCCATGGGGTCAACCGACCGAATTAAGAACGTTGCTCGCCGCGTTGCTAAGTGGCAGCGTGCGGGTAACCGTATGGTCGTTGTCGTTTCTGCGATGAGCGGAGAGACAAATCGCTTGATTGCGCTTGCTAAAGAAATCATGCCCAATCCCGATCCTCGGGAATTGGATGTGATCGCTAGCACTGGCGAGCAGGTGAGTATCGGCCTTCTTGCTATGGCATTAAAGGCCATTGGCGTAGAAGCCGTAAGCTACAACGGCACACAAGTGGGCGTTCACACAGATGCGGCCTACACAAAGGCTCGTATTGAAAGCATCGATGCGGGTCCAATCCGTGAGTCATTGGACGAAGGCAAAGTCGTCATCGTCGCCGGTTTCCAAGGGAAAGACCCCGACGGTAACGTCACAACATTAGGCCGTGGCGGTTCTGACACATCGGCCGTTGCTCTTGCCGTGGCTCTTAAAGCCGACGAGTGCCTGATCTACACAGACGTCGATGGCGTTTACACAACAGATCCTCGCATTGAACCCAAGGCTCGCCGCTTAGCGTCCTTGAGCTCAGAGGAAATGCTTGAGTTAGCAAGCTTGGGATCTAAGGTTTTGCAGACCCGAAGCGTTGAATTTGCCGACAAGTACAAGATGCCCGTTCGAGTTCTCTCGAGTTTAACTGACCCAGAGATGCCCTTAGAAATGGAAGAAAACTCCGGCACTCTCATTACCGTCAACGAGGATAACATGATGGAAAAACCCCTAATTTCTGGCATTGCCTTCACTAAAGACGAAGCCAAAGTCACTTTGATTAAAGTACCTAATATCCCTGGCGTTGCCTATAAGATTTTGGGACCGATTGAACGCCACAACATCGATGTGGATATGATTGTTCAAAACGTTGGTTTGGATGGAACAACGGACTTCTCATTCTTGTTGCCGCGTTCTGACCTTACTAACGCCTTAGATATCACCAACAAAGAAGTGACCCCTGAAACCGGGAAACTCGATATTCATACATCGACCTCCGTTGCGAAAGTAAGCGTTGTCGGTGTCGGTATGAGAACACACGCAAGTGTCGCAAGTACCGCCTTCGAGGCTCTCGCGAAAGAAGGCATTAACATTCTCATGATTGGTACTTCTGAAATTAAGTTAAGTATCGTTCTTGAAGATAAGTACATGGAACTTGCTGTGCGTGCTTTGCACGATGCGTTTGGCTTGGATAAGTAAGACGTATTAAGGCGACCATCAAGCCCGCACTGGTGTTCCCTTTGCGGGTTTTATTTTTCTTGGGACGATTTTTTTTGAGGATTAGGCAATGAGAAGTCATGAGTGTGTCTTAGAAGGTCAAACAGATGGCGTCTATCCTCTTTTTTGTCCGTTACCCGGCTCTCTTTTATCCGAGCGCCTTCGCGTCTATGGAGAAATCTTTCATGCCATCCGCACTCGTCGTGAATTGGATTTAAAGAAAGAGCACCACATCCTCGTAAAAGATAACATTGCTGTTGATGGCTTTACGACAACGGCTGGGTCTCGCGCACTTTTTAACCTTACGCTGCCTGAAAACCCTGCTATCACGCGTCTCAAATCAGCTCAGTAC
>CAVKJM010000161.1:0-2664 GCA_963656505.1 bacterium | reverse complement strand
ACAGAAACGTTCTTCGCGAGGCGTTAAAAGGAACGCCCGTGGGAGATGTGATTTCAACAAAAGACCTCGTTTTGGGGCTAAAGGGAATCGTAAGCCCTGGGCAGCAAGCAGGAGAAGGCTGGTTACTTACCGCTGAGATGATTGAATTCTTAAACGCAGGAGTTCCCAACGTACTTTGCTTACAGCCCTTTGGGTGTCTGCCCAATCACGTAACAGGCAAAGGCGTCATTCGAGAACTGCGAGAAACCTACGCCAACGCCAATCTTTGTGCAATTGACTTTGAGCCTGGGACCTCAGAAACCAACGTCGACAATCGCCTGAAACTATTTTTAGCGCAGGCTTTTGAAGCATTAAAACGCTAGGGCCTTACTCTTTTCCCGTTGGGCTCTTTTCTAAGGTAAGAATCATTTCACAGGCTTTGCAGTCAAAGCTTGCTTTATAGACAAAGCCCTTCGGGTCAACAAAGGTCAAGGGTTCAGGCTTCATGTGCCCGCCATTGGTTAATTTAAAGAGTTCCTTATCGTCCTTACTTCTTGCATTTAATTTGGGGCAAAGACCGAGTTCGTGCCTTATGCAATAGCGACAGCGCATCAATTCTCGGTTAACTGGCGTGGGGTTTACTTCAAAGCCCATCTCAGAGATTTCAACACCGTGTTTGGCCCAAAAGGCTTTCGCTAAATGGTTTGTGACGTTGGCTCGATAATCCGTTGCAAAACCCATTGTGTCAATGTGTTGCGTTGCTTCTTTTTCTAAGAGGTAGGGCTTTTGTCGCTTTGAGATTTTTTCTTCTAATGAAGTAAGTGCCTTTCTTCTTAAGTCATTTAAGAAGGACGCAGGAATAAACTGATTGACGAGGCCTCCGACTTGAAGCGATTTCAGCGTAAAAGGGGTGTCTCCTGTTTTATCCAAGGCTCTCTCGATAGCGTCATAGGTTTTCTCAGGATTTTTGGCGGGATTTAACGTCAGAGTGACGCTTTCTGTTACGCTAAATCCTTCGGCCTTCACAGTGAGCGTTAGTCCATTCTGAGTAATATCCAATACGGCATCAAATTCAATCGTTCGGTGCGAGGCGGCGCCTTCAAGTGCTTGCAAAAAGACGCGATCGCTATTTCTGTAGATCTGTGTCCCTTTTTTAAGTTCCCGTAAGCGCTCTCCTGCTTCAAAGGTAGAAACGAGCGTGAAGGTTCTTCTATTTTCTGCTCTATTAACGCGTAAGCCATTAAAGGCATCGGCATCAGTAAAGTAGGCTAAGCCATCACCGTTATTAAGAGTCTTCCCTGGCGCGACATCGATTGCAATTTCTCGATTAAACGTGTCGATGTCGATTACGCGTCCGATCTTTTCCCCGATGCTTTTTGGCGTACGAAGTTCTGCTTCAAATCTAGGGCGGCCGTTAACAAAGGCGTCTGTTTTCCCGCGGTGAAAGGTCTTTGCTGGGTCTGGTCTAAAGCTAAAGGAAGAGACACCTAAACTCGCTTTTTCCCAGCCGTATTTTTCAATTAAATCGTCGAGTTTTTGGCGGTAAAACGCGGTGATGTTTTTGACATAAGTGGCGTCTTTTAGGCGGCCCTCAATCTTAAAGCTTGTCACGCCCGCTTCGATTAAAGCTTTCAAGTTTTCACTTTGATCGTTATCTCTCAAACTTAAGGCGTAGCACTCTTTCTTTATCGGGATCCCTTGAAAGTCATAGACGTCGTAGGGGAGGCGACAAAGCTGCGCGCAACGTCCGCGATTGGCAGAGCGCCCTCTTGTTGCAGCAGACAAATAGCATTGCCCTGAGTAACAAACGCAAAGCGCACCGTGCACAAAGAATTCCAAACGGGCCCTAGGAGCAGCAGCGCGGCACGCAGCGATTTCTTCTAGCGTGAGTTCTCTTGCTAAAACAATTTGAGAAAACCCTAATGAATCTAAAAACGCGACTTTTTCTGGCGTTCGAATGTCGCATTGCGTAGAAGCGTGAAGTTCAAGGGGTGGCAAATCCATTTCTAGAAATGCCATGTCCTGAAGAATTAACGCATCAACGCCTGCTTCATAAGCTTTCCAAGCGGCATCGTGCGCAGCTTCAAGTTCGTTATCGAGTAAAACCGTGTTTAGCGCAAGATAGGTTTTCGCGCGGTAGCGATGTGCGTAGGAGCTTACTCGCTCGATTACTTCCCAGGAGTTACTCGCTGCAGAGCGCGCGCTAAAGTCAGGACCCCCGATATAAAGCGCATCGGCTCCTGAATCGATTGCGGCTTTGGCGACGATTTCGTCTTTCGCTGGACTTAATAACTCAAGAGGAAAGTTCGGTTTAAACATCGCTACTCTTTACGCCTAGTGTTCCAAGATTGCGTCAACAGCAGAAATCACGGTTCCTCTAAAGCCATTTTTCTCTAAGGAAGAAACGCCCTTAATGGTGGTTCCCGCTGGAGAACACACAGCGTCTTTCATAGCTCCTGGATGATTCTTTGTTTTTAGTTGCAGTTTCGCAGTTCCCACAAGTGTTTGTGAGGCTAATTCATAAGATAAGGCACGAGGTACACCGTATTTCACAGCGGCATCCGCTAAGCTTTCAATAAACATCGCAACAAACGCGGGTCCACAGCCAGAAACCGTGCCCGCTGCTTTCATTTGCGCGCAGTTAACGTAAACCAAGAGTCCCAAAGATCCTAAAAGCGTATCAAC
>CAVKJM010000160.1:0-2700 GCA_963656505.1 bacterium | reverse complement strand
TGCTTGGCAAGAATGGTATGGTGATAAGACCCGCGACTTAAAGCTTGTGAATTCTGGCAAATTCAATGGCCTTGGTTTACATGAAGCCATTGACGCGATTGCAGAAGAACTCGCTAAGAAGGGACTCGGCCACAAGCAAACACAGTTCCGCTTACGTGACTGGGGTATTTCTCGTCAACGCTATTGGGGCACACCGATTCCGATTATTCACTGCCCGAAGTGCGGTCCGGTTCCAGTGCCTGAAAAAGACCTTCCGGTTCTTTTACCTGAGACACTTGTTCCCGATGGTTCTGGTAACCCCTTAACAAAGTGCGAAGAGTTCCTTGCCTGCAAGTGCCCGAAGTGTGGCGCTGATGCTCGCCGCGAAACCGACACGATGGATACTTTCGTCGATAGCTCTTGGTACTACATGCGTTATTGCTCTCCGGATTGCAACACCGCCATGGTCGATGAGCGTAACGATTACTGGAGCCCGATGGATCAATACATTGGGGGTATTGAGCACGCGGTGCTTCACCTCCTATATGCACGCTTCTGGACGAAAGTCATGCGTGACTTAGGGCTTGTGAAGTTTGATGAACCGTTTACACGGCTCTTTACGCAAGGCATGCTCACAGCCGAGTGCTTCTACCGAGATCTTCCCGACGGCCACAAGCGTTGGTACTACCCTAATGAAATTACGATCGAATACGACGATAAGGGGCGTCCCTCTCGCGTAACAGCTAACGATGACGGTCAGCCTGTCTTCTCTGGTGGCATCGAAAAGATGAGTAAGAGTAAGAATAATGTTGTCGAACCAGGCGACATTATTAAGAAGTTTGGTGCTGATACGGCTCGTACCTTCGTGATGTTCGCTGGGCCCCCTGATCAATCTGCTGCGTGGTCAAACTCGGGCGCCGAAGGCACCTATCGCTTCCTGCGTCGACTCTGGGCTTGGGCCTATGCGCATCAAAAGAGCCTTACACCGAGCGCGAAGGCTGCCGATTACTCGGGCGCAAGCCACGAAGTGAAGGCGTTCCGTCGTGAGATTTATCTTAATCTCAAGCAAGCGGAAAACGACTTTGATCGTATGCAGTACAACACGGTCGTTTCTGCCACGATGAAGATGATGAATCTTATTGATGGCTTTGAACCAAGTGACGAACTCGGGAAGTCTGCGCTTTCTGAATGCTTTGGCATTCTCATTCGTACGCTTTATCCGCTCGCTCCTCACATCACAACAGTGCTTTGGAGTGAGTTGGGATACGCGAAGGCCTTTGGCGTCGAGTTACTTGATGCCCCGTGGCCCACAATCGATGAGAAGGCGCTTATTGCTGACGAAATTAAACTTGTTGTGCAAGTTAATGGCAAGCTTCGTGGAGAAATTCACGTTGCCGTTGACGCAAGTAAGGAAGCGATTGAAGCGGCCGCTCTTGCTAACCCCGATGTGCAGCGCTTTGTCGGTTCATTAAAGGTCCTTAAGACCATTCTTGTTCCAGGTAAGCTCGTGAACATCGTCGCTAAGTAATTTAGCAACACACGAACAAAACACCGCTTGAGTTTTTACGCTTAGGCGGTGTTTTTTTGTGCTTTAAAAGACGCCCTACCAATTTTCGCGATATTCAAACCCCACATACGAAGAGTGCTCAGAACCGGAGGCTCGCCTGTAGCCGAATTTCAAATCAAACTGCCAATCGTTAATGGCATCTTTTCCCGTATCTTTGCCGCCAAAGCCAAAGAAGCCCCCTTCTTTGATGGGAACTTTCTTAGAGGCGGCGATATTAAGACCAATCTCAGCTGCAACTGACCACGAAGGTGTTGATTGGAATGTGGCGTAATCTGGCGAGCTTGTTTGCGTTGCAAGAGTCGAATGCGCCTTCCATTTTCTATCGCCAAAGGCCACTTTCCCGAGCAATGCAGCGCGAGGCCTCACATAACAATCAACAAGAGGCTCCCACGTTGCATCTGCCGTAAAGCCTGTTGTGACATCACCCCAAATGCGTTTATTGGCGCTCGTCTTAAAGCCAACGCCATAGTGTCCGCTTCGTTCTGCTTGGTCTGTGACATCGCCATCGGAGAATTTTGCCGTGTATCCATTGACTCCAACAAAGGGCGTTATCGATGTTTTGGAATCACCAAAGCGCCTATCGTAACGAACCCCGAGACCAAAATACTTGATAACGGGCTCGGTTTTTACTGTATGGCCAAGAGCGGTGCGTTTTGCTGTTAACTCGGCGCGCCCCGCTGTTAAACCAATACGAAACTTACTTGCATCAGAGAGTTCTTTTTCTGCGATAAGCGCTGCATTCGCTAGGGATGCATCTGCACTAACGCCGTAAACCAAATCCGATTTTGTCGAATCAATCTTGCTTCCACCCACTGCAATCGAAGCACTCCACTCGCGAGTTAAACTCCGATCTACTCCAAGTAGCACAGATGTGACCTTCCCTTTTAATCCCATATCAGGCATTCTGTGGCTTTCTCTATTGGCGGCGACCCACCAATGGTCTCGCTCTGTTGTGCGAACAATGGGTCGATTCAAGACCTGTGTATGAGCCGAATCGAAAGCTCTTTCTGCTAAAACGTGCGCACCTGAAGCTAACGGCAAGAAAACCGCCGTGTCAATCATATCGACAAACGCAAGATCTCCAAGATTATCTTCGTTAATGGCTGCACGAATGAGTTCGACGCCAGCTGAACTCAATGAGCCCTCGTATAGGC
>CAVKJM010000159.1:0-2756 GCA_963656505.1 bacterium | reverse complement strand
CTTGAAAACAAGGACTACATCAAAGATTTTCTTGCAGACATGATTCTCTTTTTAGGTAAGCACTTTCAAAGGCAGGTCATTGTTTTAATCGACGAGTACGATGTGCCACTTGATAAGGCAGCGCGCTATGGTTACTACGATGAGATGATTCCTATCATCCAAGGCCTCTTAGGGAAGGCTTTAAAACCAGATTCTGAAAATTCAGAGTATCTTAAGAAAGCCATTTTGACAGGCTGCTTACGAGTTGGGAAGCAAAGCATTTTCACAGATTTTAATAATCCTGATGTCAATACAGTTTGTTCTCAGAATTTTCGTTTAAGTGAGGCTATTGGCTTTACAACGTCAGAAGTCAAAGAGCTCCTTCACTACTATGGACTAGATTCTCGCTTTGCTGATGTTAAGCGTTGGTACGATGGATATCGCCTTTGCAATAGTGAGATTTACTGTCCTTGGGACTTGATTAATTTTTGCGATAAAGCGATTACTGCAGAATCTAGCGAGACCTACGAACTTGAAAACTATTGGATTGGCACGAGCGGAAATGATGATGTCTATGAATTCTTGGGTTTTCTCTCAGGAGAGGAAACCGAGAAGATGCAAACGCTTGTCGATGGCGGTCAAATTGAAGTTGAGATTAACGAAACGCTCAATTACATCGATTTAAAAGAACATAATCCACAAGATTTTTGGACGCTCTTACTTTTCACGGGTTACCTAACAATCGCTGAGAAACTACCGAAAACCATCTCAGGATATAAATTGCGAATTCCTAATGAAGAGATTCGTGACACCTTTATAAAGATGGTGCAAATGCGATTTTCAACGCACAATACAGCTTTTGTCAATCGCGGTCTTGAATTTGTCCGGTCGACTTTTGTCGGTGATGTGGACAAGATTACAGATGCTCTCTCATCGGTTCTAGACGGGTATGTCTCGATTCGTGACACGGCGACAAAGGCACCGCAAGAAAACTACTATCACGGTATGCTCGTTGCACTTTGTGCGTGTGGATCAGGATTGCTTGAGTTTTTTAACTCAAATGCAGAGTCAGGCAACGGTTATGCGGATATTGTCTATACTGACAAAATCACATCGAATCGTACGGGTGTCGTAATCGAAATTAAATACGCCAGTAAACAAGAAGATCTTTACGACGCGGCTCAAAGTGCTTTAGATCAAATTAGAGAAAAGAATTACGGCGCCTATCTCGAGAAATTCCGTTGCAAGAAACAACGTGAGTATGGGATTGCTTTCTCAGGTAAGTCATGCGTTGTTCTTTGCGGCGAAAAATAGGGGATTCTCTGAAAGCTTTCCGCGGTTCTTCTGCTTTGGCGAGGATTTTCCTTTTGCGCTTAGTTGCAAATTTCTACGAAGTTCATGTTTTAGGGCTCTTTGTTTTTGCTAGACTCCCGCGAGATGTTGCTTTTTAAGTGCCTCTCGCAAGTTCGGTGTGCACTTAAGTGGCTTGCGTTCTTTTCGTCACTCATGGGGATGAGAGTTTATTTATGGCCAATCGAATCTTTCGTTATTCTGTTTTTGCCTGTTCAGTCTTTGCACTCGTCGGCTGCTCGCAGCTTGAGAAAATCGGCATTCATATGCCTTCGCAACGCGCTGAATATGAATCAAGCACATCACGTGCTCCGCTCGATATCCCGCCCGATCTAGATAGTGTGCAGCGCACAGATCGCTTCACGCTCCCGAATCGCCCACAGGTCGTAAGTGCCAACGAAGAAAGCGAACGTAGCCAAGCACTTGCTGAGCGCTTTGGTACAAAAACAGGTAGCGTCTTACCTGAGACAGTTTCAGCCAAAGTCGTTCGTGACGGACAGACCCGTTATGTGCATGTGACAGCGGACGCAGATCGAGTCTGGCCAGTGTTGCAGGACTTCTGGCCTTCGATTGGCTTAGAAGTGAAGATGCAAGACGCTCGCACGGGAGTCATGCAAACTGAATGGGCAGAAAATAAAGCCAACCTTCCGAAAGACATTATTCGTGCCACGCTCGGAAAGATTATGGATTTCGTCTACGATACGGGCCTTCGTGACCAGTATCGCGCCCGCATGGAACGTAACGACGATGGCACAACGGATATCTACATTACGCATAAGCAAATGGTTGAAGTTGTCACGGGAAAAGACGCCGATGGCACCGTTTGGCAGCCAGGCCCCTCTGACCCACAGCTTGAAGCCGAAATGCTTTCTCGCTTAGCTTTGAAACTAGAAACGGAATTTAATCCAGATTTGAAGCCAGCCGAGAAGAAAGCAGCCGAAGAAGTGATTGCTCAGAATTCGCAAGCCGTTGCTGAACTTCAAATGGACGCAACTGGTAAGGCAGAAGCCGTTTTAGTGAAAGAACCCTTCGATCGCGCTTGGCGTCGCTTGGGTCTGGCGCTAGACCGCGCAGGCTTTAACCTCGTTGATCGCGATAGAAGCCAGGGCCTCTTTATGGTCAAATATCTTGATAGTGACTACGAAGCCAAGAAGAAGTCCGAGCGTGGTTTCTTTGCCAATATGTTTAGTAAAGACCACGTTGTGGAAGCCCCTGAATATAGGATTCGCTTAACGCAAACCGAAGAGGGTGCATCCAAGATTACGGTTACTGGTGCTGACGGCAAAGCCGACACGACGGGTGCCGCACCGAGAATCTTGACAGTGATTTCAGAACAGATGCGGTAAAAAGTTGGCTGCCTAGGGGAAATAGGGTAAGCACCCTATCGCTCAGGTGCCCTAAATAAGTTCAGGTCTAATGCCTTCATC
>CAVKJM010000158.1:0-2760 GCA_963656505.1 bacterium | reverse complement strand
TCACAAAATTGACCTAAATGTCCATAAAACGAATCGCAAAAAATAGAACAATTTAGTCCCAATTTATGTGCGCAATGGACACGCAATTGATGCGTTCTTCCTGTGATGGGCGTGAGTCGAATTCTTGTGAGATTTTCTCCATCTGGACCAGCGCACTTTCCAAGGACTTCAAACTGTGTTTCTGCTTCTTTTCCTCCAGCGCTTAAAGGCACAACGCACTGCCGGGGACGGTCTAGGCGGTTAACACCAATAGGCAAACGAATTACACCACGCGCTGACTTAACGTCGCCATCGAGAAGTGCGACGTAGTGCTTTTGAATTCTGTGTGAGCGAAAGAGTTCGTGCATCGCACTTTGCGCCCTGCGATTCTTGGCATAAAGAATGACGCCACTTGTAGCCATATCCAATCGGTGCACGTCGTACAAAGCGCCAGACTCTTTTGAAAGTTCGGTTAGCGCATTATGGCTTTCTCCGGCTGCAGGAACTGATGCAAGGCGCGCGGGTTTATTTACAGCGAGAAATTCACTATCCTCGTAAAGGATAGGAATCTCCCTAACAGGCTCTTCTTTTAGCAAAGCAATCTCGTGACCATTTAAGAGGAAACGCAGTAGCGGTTTAGCTGAACTTAGCGGCGGATAAAACGTTCCATCAAAACGAATATCATGCGGCTCACACTCTCCAACATGCCACTCACCAAGAGAGACGAGACGCTCATCAGAGCGCTCTCGATTAAAGGCATTTAAAAGAAGCGCTGCAGGAGACGTTATGGCTTCTTTCATCGCATAAAGAAGCATGCCTTTGAACCAAGCGATTTTCTTTCCTCCATGAAAAATGTCTTTTGCCTGATAGGCATTCAATTGCCCTGTAAGAAACGTTCGAAAAGAATACTCATTGCCATTTGCATCAAACAAAGATGCTTCTTCAATGGCATCAAGAGTGGCGAGTGGCCAGAGAAAATTTTCTGTTAAATCCTGATAGCGAGATGGAAGATCGCGTAATGGTTTTGTCGCATAGCGTACATAACACACGCCATCTTTCTCAAAGATGAGAGCGCCTGCTCTCCCGCTAAATCTCTGGGGCGCATTAAAGAGTTTTTTTGCTTCGAGTAAAAGTGGCGAAGGAGGTGCTCGAAACGGGTCAGGACACCCTTTTCCCGTTACGCGACCTGTAAGCCTTACGCCATCCATCTTTTAATCCACACCACGAGCGCGGTCTTCGTAGAATTTGCTACGCCATGCTTCAAACGTTCCTGCATCAAGAGCCGCTCGAATCTCTTTCATGAGATGTGCGTAGTAATGAAGATTGTGAATCGAATTAAGACGCGCGCCAAGGATTTCATTGACCTTTTGTAAGTGATGCAAATACGCTCGCGTAAAGCCTTTACAGCAATAGCAATCGCATGTCGGGTCAATCGGCCTTAAATCTTTTTCATACTTGGAGTTGCGAATCTTCACATTGCCATAACGAGTAAATAACCACCCGTTACGCGCGTTGCGTGTTGGCATCACGCAATCGAACATGTCAATGCCGCGAGAGACGCCTTCGACTAAATCTTCTGGTGTTCCAACACCCATCAAATACCGTGGTTTATCTTGCGGCATCTTAGGAACAACAGCATCCATAATCTCAAACATCTTCTCTTTGGGTTCACCAACTGAAAGTCCTCCAACCGCATAACCATCAAAAGGAAGATTTGCTAATCCTGCTAGAGACTCTTCACGAAGTTTCGGGTACATCCCACCCTGAACAATGCCAAATAAAGCATTGGGATTTTCCAAGCGCTTAAACTCAGTTAAAGAACGGGCTGCCCAACGCAAACTCATACGCATTGAGTCGGCGGCTTCTTTTTCTGTCGCTGGTCGGCCATCGATCATATAAGGCGTACATTCATCAAATTGCATCGCGATATCTGAATTCAAAACCGTTTGGATTTGCATCGAGATTTCAGGTGTTAAAAACAATCGATCTCCATTAATAGGAGAAGCAAAGCGAACCCCTTCTTCAGTAATCTTTCTAATTTCTCCAAGACTAAAAACTTGAAAGCCACCCGAGTCAGTGAGAATTGGACGAGACCAATTCATAAAACGGTGTAGTCCTTCGTGGGCACGAATCACATCGAGCCCTGGACGAAGCCAAAGGTGGAACGTATTTCCTAAAACAATTTGAGAGCCCATGGCTTCTAATTCATTAGGAGCCATAGCCTTTACTGTGCCGTATGTTCCCACAGGCATAAAGACAGGCGTTTCAACAATGCCGTGATTTAATTCAAGGCGTCCACGTCTCGCTAGTCCTTCTTTTTTCAGTACGTTAAATTTAAGCACGATTAGGACTCCTTACATTGATTCGGAACATCAAAGAAGCACGCATCACCATAACTAAAGAAACGGTATTTCTCATCGATAGCGTGTTGGTAGGCTTCAAGGATTCTCTCTCTTCCAACGATTGCGGAAACAAGCATCACAAGTGTGGATTTTGGAAGATGGAAATTCGTAATCATTGCATCGATGATGCGGAATCGATAACCTGGGGCAATAAAAAGACGCGTATCCATTGTTCCTGAAAGAACATGACCAGCGCAATCTGCGGCACTTTCAAGCGTTCTTAAGCTTGTTGAACCCACAGAAATCACGCGACGGCCTTCGGCTTTAGCGCGATTAATTTTTTCAGCAACTTCTTTTGAAATCTCACACCACTCTGAATGCATTGTGTGTTTTTCGAGATTCTCTTCTCTTACGGGCTGAAATGTTCCTGCGCCCACAT
>CAVKJM010000157.1:0-2769 GCA_963656505.1 bacterium | reverse complement strand
AGCTGTCTTTCCAGCAACTGTGACGGTTCCTGACTCTGGCGTAAGAAGACCTGCGAGAACACGCAGTAATGTGCTTTTTCCTGTGCCATTAGCGCCAAGGATTAAATGCACGGCTCCCTCTGTGACATCTAACGTCACTTCATTTAAAACGAAAGCCTTTAATGCGTCAATGGTAATCATCGCGAAAGTCTTTTCTCAGTTACGCGCCACAAAAGTAGTGCCAAGCAAATCTTAATGAAGTCGCCAGGAATAAAGAGCACATCAATCATGAACGCTTCAAAAAGAGTTTTCTTTAGCGTCATCATCAGTCCTGCTAGACCTAAGAAGTGATCGAGAATGAGACCCGCCAACAATAAAAGAAAAGAGGGGAGTAAAGACTTTCCTTTCGCTAACCCAGCAAAGTAGGCAATGAGAAGAAATCCCCATAAGTACCCTGCCGAAGGTCCAAATAAAACGCCGATACCCGACTTACCACCAGCAAAGACAGGAACTCCCAAAGCTCCGGCAACGAGATAAACCAGAACGCTTAAAACTGCGCCCTTTGGCCCAAGAAATAAACCTGCGTAAGCAATGAAAAGCGTCTGAAGTGTGACAGGCACGGGTCCGATTGGAAGGACCAAGAGACTTGATAGGCCGATAACTGCAGCAAATTCGGCGATATAGGTAAGCTGCTTTATTTGAGAAATGCTTTTTGTCATGGGATAAGTAGCTCATGAAATCCTATGAGACGTAGATAGCAAAAACGCACCGAGGAGCAATCGATGCGTTTTCTCTATTTGGCTAAACCATCCATGCTGAGGGACACAGGTGGAAAAGCTGGTCGCTTGTGATTAGGCCATCGCTTTGATAGCGGCGGACAAGCGGCTCTTATGACGCGCAGCGGCGTTCTTATGCAAGGCACCCTTGCTGCACATTGCGTCAACCAAACCCTGAGCCTTCTTAAAGGTCTCAGTGGCAGCGGCCTTATCGCCAGCAAGGATGGCCTTACGGACAGCCTTAATAGCGGTACGATAGCGCGTACGCTGCGCGGAAAGGTGCTGGTTGCGAGCAACGGCCTGACGGGCACGTTTGCGAGCTTGTTTTGTATTAGCCATTTAGGTATTCCTAATTAAGAATGCTTGTTGGGACAAGCACACGGTTTCATTTCATCCCGGGTGCGCCCTCGCATTCGCGAGCCATGGGCTCGGCCGGTATATGTTTACAATGTCGCCTATCGAAACGAAAGAGGGCGAATAATTTCGCCCCTAATTTCGAAAAGCGCCACATTCTAACAAAAGTGAGGCGTTGAGACAACACCAATTTTTGAATCGAACCCATGTCAATTCTGCGCTCTGCTGCCACGGTCTCTGCCTTTACGATGCTTTCGCGCGTCACAGGCCTCATTCGCGACATGCTTATTGCGCGCTACTTTGGTGTGTCAGCCGCAACCGACGCTTTTTACGTTGCCTTTCGAATCCCGAATCTTTTAAGACGACTTTTTGCTGAAGGCGCTTTCTCGCAAGCCTTTGTTCCGATGCTCTCGCAAGTGAAAGAACAAGAAAGCGAAACAAGGGCCCACGAATTTATCGATCACGTCTTTACGCTTTTAGCGATTTCTGTTTTCTTAGCAAGCGTCTTAGGCGTTGTTTTTGCTCCTGCGATTATCTGGGTTATCGCAACAGGCTTTTCGGATACCCCAACGACATTTAATCTTGCTGTGGCGTTAACGCGCTTTATGTTTCCCTACATTATCTTTATGAGCCTCGTTGCGATGGCAGCGGCGGTTCTTAATACATGGAAGCATTTTGCGATTCCTGCCTTTACGCCTGTATTACTCAACGTCAGTTTTATCCTCTTTATCGTTTTATTAAGTGAACGTCTTGAAGAGCCCGTGTGGGCATTGGCGATAGCTGTGATTGTCGGTGGCGTCTTACAACTTGGGACGCAGCTCATTCAAATGCGGCGCATGAAGCTTTTAGCGCATTTCGCAAATCCTGCGAAAGCAATCAAAGATAAAGCCGTCACCCGCATGCTAAAGCTCATGGTCCCAGCGCTTGTGGGAGTGGCCGTTGCCCCATTATCGATTTTGATTAACACCAATATTGCTTCGCGATTGATCGAAGGGTCTGTGACGTGGTTAAGCTACGCCGATCGCTTAATGGAATTTCCTTCGGCTTTGTTAGGTGTGGCTTTAGGCACTGTGTTACTTCCAAGTCTTTCTCGCGCTTACGCCAAAGGCGAAACAGAGAAGTATCGTGATCTATTAGATACGGGACTACGCATTGTTTTATTGCTCGCTATTCCTGCGGCAATAGGACTTGGACTGCTCCCAGAAGCGCTTTCTGCGGTTCTTTTCCAAGGCAAGAACTTCACGGCCGTTGATGTGGCGCAAACCTCTCTTGCGATTCGCGGCTACTCCATCGGAATGATTGGATTAATCGGAATCAAGATTGTCGCGCCTGCCTTTTACGCAAGAAAAGACATTAAGACGCCAGTAGCGGTCGCGATTGTCTCTGTTGTCGTCGTTCAGGCCTGTAACTTCTTTACGGTCCCCGTGTTTTCTCACGCAGGGTTAGCTCTTTCTGTTGCGATTGGCTCATGCTTTAACGCAGGAGTTCTTCTTATCATTCTTTTAAAGCGTCAGTGGTACGCCTCCAATGTCGGTTGGATTGGCTACATTGCCAAAATTGCGATGGGCGCTATTGCAATGGCTGCCTTTCTCTTTTGGATCCAAATGGGGCTTGATTGGGCTGCGATGCAAGGCGAGTGGGGGATAAGACTCATTAAGGT
>CAVKJM010000156.1:0-2792 GCA_963656505.1 bacterium | reverse complement strand
AAACAACCCTTACTGCAAATAGCACGACTGAGAAGCTCATTCTCGATTCAAATTACGGAAATGTTTACGCGAAAGATGCCACGTTGACGTCCCCAGTTGAGATCAATCTTACGGCCAATAAAGATGTTTCCCTTTCTGGGGTGACATCGTTAAGTGCGCCTAAGGTTTCTCTTACGTCAGAATTTAGGGCCGTCGACCTTTCAGGATCGGTTCAGGTTACTTCGCCTGAGATTACCCTGACAGCTGAGACTGGCGACATCCTCCTAAAGGGTAATGCAAAACTTACAGCTCAAGACGGAGCCGTTAAACTCGATGCAGGCGACGATATTCTTCAATGGGATAATTCTGTAATCACAGCGCCGACTTTGGTTGCCGTGGCCGACGGTTCTATCTACTTGGAATCTGCCCTTGGTAACGTAGTGCCTGAAGTTGAGCTATACGCCTATGGCAGTGTGGGTCTTAATACGGCTGTTGATACAACGGTGAACATTAACAGTAATCGTGACCACTTTGTCTATGGCGATGTTTGGCTTGACGCGTTTAATTCTTCTCTGATTCTCACAGACGGAGTTACGTCAGCCGGACAAATCTCTGTGCGTGCTAAGAGCTTTGTGACGGAATACCTAGTCTCCGATGATGGCGTTTACGTGAGCACAAATCTCAATAGTATCGATGAGGCAGGGACCTCTATTAAGGTCGGAGAAATTGTGTCTGCAGAAATCGGCTTGATGACAGATAAAGGCTCGATTGAGGCAGAAAATCTCTATGCCTTTGATGGATCTGTGAGTGTGTATCGAACCTCTTTAGAAACAGAGGGGACGATTACTATCAAAGAGGCTGACGCCACAAGTAACGGCTTTATCTATAACGGTAATGGCAACATTACCTCAGGGCTCGTTTCAAGCGAATTCGTGCATTTAATCACTGGCCACGCAGGAAGAGTGACCCAACTGCCGAATACGCAAGGCTCATCAAGCATCGTGATGCATAAGATCTCGTACCTGACGGAATCGATCAACACAATGACTCGGGAAAGAGCAAATGACTACGACTGGTTCCCGATGATGGATTGGCGAAAACTTGGGTATACCTTCGTTGCTCGCACTACAGATGTGGCTTGGGACGATTACCACTTTGCAATGATGAAACTCACTAAGCCCTTTACGTTAGAGAAAGACGTCATTGAGGATAATTGGACAGGCTCTCAGGATTCGCAAGAAATTGAAGGGTTGATTGCCTTTTAATTAGGGTAGAAGAAACTGGAAACCACATCGAATTCTCGGGTGGTTTCCAGAAAGTCCTTATCGTGGTGTTTTCTTTGATTAAAGCATTTGATTTGTGCTCATTTTTCGTGTTTTCTTTTGACGAGAAACAAAAGAAAGAAAAGAAGACTTAAAAAATTTGTAAATTGCCTTTTTTCTAAGGGTTTTCCACATCTATAATGGGCTGATTAGGGGTAGTTCTTCCCATAGCGCAAAGGGAAGATGACAGCGCGTCTTTTGACGCTTATTTCGAGCTTGCGCTTGTATTGTGGAAAGGTACCTTTTGTGATTGGCTTAGACCGTCGCCTTGTAGCTTGTCTTGTAAGCTCTGCCTTGCTTTGCGGCGCACTTGACGCACTTGCCGAAAGTGTGAACGTCAACCCAAATCTTCCCGCCAACGAAATGCGGCAGATGCGAGACGCATTTAATCGTGAGCGTTTAGCTACGGAAGCCAAAGAAGCACAAAAGCAAAGTGAAGCTGAGACAATGCCAAAAGCAGCTCCCGCAAAGCCCCTAGCAGGAAAGTTCTCTTTTAATCTTCAATCGATCGGTCACACGCCAAGTGAAGTCTTAACAGAAGACGAATTTCAAGCTGCCGTTTCCCCTTGGATTGGAAAAAAGATTGACACAGACGATATCTCCGAGATTTTGAATGCTGTTAATCGCCTCTATCGCCAAAAGGGATACGTTGTCTGTATTGCTCTTATAAAGCCACAGCGCATTCATGATGGTCACCTCGTTTTAACGCTTGTCGAAGGTAAGACCGATGAAGTTGCTATCGAAGGCAATAAAACAACTTCAGCGAGTTACATTGAAAACGCTTTTCACTTTGAAAAAGGCAAAACGGCAAACTATCAGGTTCTATTAGATGATCTCGTGCGATTCAATAGAACCAACGATGTCACCCTTCAAGTCGATATGCATCCTGGTTCTGAACCGATGACAACATCGTATCGGATTGATGCCACGGAACCCAATCGTTGGGGCGGAACGTTCTTTGCTGATAGCTTAGGTTCCAAGGCAACAGGAAGAGCTCGCTTTGGTGCAACGATTACGAATCGTAGTGTTTTTGGAAGGCGTGATGCCGTCACTCTCTTGGGGATGGCAAGCGACGGCAATAGAAGTGGCCTTTTAAGTTACGCAATTCCGCTTAACTCTAAAGGAACCAAACTTACGGTAAGTGGCAGTTATAGCAAAGTAAAGGTTGTTTCGGGCGCCGCAAAGCACCAAGATGTCCGCGGTAAATCGTGGATGAGTTCTGTAAGACTTGAACACCCCGTATTTGTTTCAACGGCAAATAAAGCCACCCTTTGGGCAGAGGCTTCCCTCCAAGCATCAGAAACGAATGCTTTTGAGAATTTGCCAGTGGCTGATACAAGAACCGAAGGCTACAGCGCAGGACTCGAAACACTTCACTTAATTGGTGATGCGTCTCTTCTTGCAACAAACGTCACTTTTACTGAACATCGAGTCAAGGATGATCTTTTTGAAAAGACATCGCAATACGATTTATTAACCGCGGCGCTTTCA
>CAVKJM010000155.1:0-2816 GCA_963656505.1 bacterium | reverse complement strand
CCTTCGAGCGATGGCTTAGAGCGATGCGAATTCTTAGTGGCTGGTCACGCAGGAGCAACGCCTCGGGCCTTAACGAAAGTGGCTTCTGGCGGGGAACTCGCCCGAATTTCTTTAGCCATCGCTGTGATTACTGCAACGCTCACGCCTGTTGGAACATTGATTTTCGATGAGGTTGATAGTGGCATCGGAGGCGCTGTCGCTGAAGTCGTGGGACTACTCTTACGGCGCCTTGGGAAAACGCGTCAAGTTCTTTGTGTGACGCACTTACCGCAAGTGGCGTCTTCAGCCAATAACCAGTGGCAAGTGACAAAAACAACAGAAAATGGCGTTACACGAAGCACGCTTAAGGTTTTAAGTAACGAGGAGCGTGTTGAAGAAATCGCCCGTATGCTCGGTGGCATTGAAATTACCGATGTGACAAGAAAAGCGGCTTACGAAATGCTCACACATGCATCAAAAGTGGAAGCGAATCGGCAATGAAAGAAGAATCCGAAACCCCCGTTCGCATCCTAGGTGTTGACCCAGGACTTAATCACACGGGTTTTGGCGTCATTGATGCCTCAGCGAGAAAAACAACGTTTGTCACTGCTGGCTGCATACATGTGCCCGCTGGAGAATTAGCCGAGCGCCTTGCGTTTATCTACGAACACCTCTCGCGCGTTATTGAAGAAACGCATCCGACAATTGCCGCAGCAGAAATCATTTTCTTAAATCGAAACCCCAAAACAACGCTTCTTTTGGGTCAAGCACGAGGCGCTGCTCTTGCGTGCCTTGCGCACAAAGGGCTTTCTGTTTGCGAATTTAGTGCCACACATATTAAGAATTCGATTGTCGGCACAGGTCGCGCAGGAAAACCTCAAGTGCAAGCGATGGTTGCGCACCTACTCAAGTTAAAAGACGATTTGCAGCCCGATGCGGCTGATGCCTTAGCCTGTGCACTAACCTATGCTCACTCAAGGCGGATGGCACAAATTGAATCGGTTAACACCGTGGCGAAAAAACCGGTTGCCGCAGGACGCGCACGTACTTCAAGTCGCAGCGCTTGGGAAAAATTTATTCATGGAAGATCAAAGCGATGATTGGAAGAATTAAAGGCGTTTTACTCGAGAAAGCCCCTCCACAGATTATTGTGGATGTGCATGGTGTGGGTTACGAAATTGATGTTCCGATGTCTACGCTTTACAACCTTCCTGAGTCGGGCGCCGAAGTCACTCTTTTTACGCACTTTGTCGTGCGCGAAGATGCACAACTGCTCTACGGGTTTCTTACGAAAGAAGAAAGAACGCTCTTTCGCATGCTCATTCGCATCTCGGGTATTGGTCCAAAGATTGCGCTTTCGATTCTCTCGGGAGTTTCTTCGCAACTTCTTACTCAGGCTGTTGCTACGCAAGAGCCAGGACTCTTAACGCGCATTCCAGGCGTTGGTAAGAAAACCGCCGAACGCATCGTTTTGGAACTTAAAGGAAAACTCGATACGGTAATCAGTAGCGAAGCTGAAGGCGCAGTTGCTTCCAACGCTAAGCACGATATTGTGAGCGCCCTTCTTTCTTTGGGGTACTCCGATCGCGAGGCGCAATTGGCAGTCAAAGGCCTTGCCCCTGACATTAGTGTTAACGACGGCATCCGCGAAGCGCTTAAAGCTCTGTCAAAATAGCGGGGTAAGAGAAGGACTTATCACTTATGGAAAACGTCGAACGCATTGTGGCTAGCGAAGTTGCCAATCCCAAAGAAGAAAATATCGATCGCGCCCTTAGGCCTCTAAGGCTTGCCGACTACGTCGGTCAGAGCTCGATTAAAGAGCAACTCTCGATTTTCATATCGGCTGCGAAAATGCGTGGCGAGGCGCTTGACCACCTCTTGGTTTTTGGGCCGCCTGGGCTTGGGAAGACGACGCTAGCGCACATCGTTGCTAACGAAATGGGCGTTAACCTAAGACAAACCTCGGGCCCAGTTTTGGAAAGGCCTGGCGACCTCGCGGCAATCCTTACGAACCTCGAGAAAAACGACGTTCTTTTTATCGATGAAATTCATCGCCTAAGTCCCGTTGTGGAAGAAATCCTTTATCCGGCGCTTGAGGACTACCAAATCGATATCATGATCGGCGAAGGTCCTGCGGCGCGATCAATCAAAATCGACCTTCCGCCTTTTACTTTGATTGGCGCGACAACACGCGCTGGTGCTTTAACGAATCCCTTAAGGGCTCGTTTTGGTATCGTCAATCAACTGCAGTTTTATTCCACAAAAGAACTTGTGAGCATTGTTAAGCGCTCGGCTGGTCTTCTTTCTATCGCCATTGAAGATGAAGGCGCGGTGGAAATTGCCCGTCGCTCGCGCGGTACCCCACGAATTGCTAATCGCTTATTGCGTCGTGTGCGTGACTTCGCGCAAGTTAAAGGGAACGGCGTGATTTCTCGAGAAATTGCCGATACCGCGCTAAAGATGCTTGACGTGGATAAGTTAGGTCTCGATTCTGTTGATCGGAAGTTCTTACGGATTATCTTAGATAAGTTCTCAGGAGGACCTGTTGGAATCGATAATCTCGCAAGCGCGCTAGGCGAAGACCGCGAAACGCTTGAAGATGTTGTTGAACCATTCCTGATTCAAAATGGCTTGTTGCAGCGCACACAGCGCGGTAGGCAAGCAACAGCCGCAACCTACAAACACTTCGGTTTACTTGACCCGGCGTCAGCGACTATGCCAAAAGATCTTTTCGCCGAAAGCTAATCGGTTAGCCTTCGGCGAATTCTCGGTAAGTCTCTACTCTTCGAAGTGCTCGACTGTCTTCCAGAGCAACTCTGCTCCACGCATAAAGTCTT
>CAVKJM010000154.1:0-2817 GCA_963656505.1 bacterium | reverse complement strand
TTGATAAAGAGACGCTCTTTTATCTTAAGAAGAAGGGATTCTCTGATAAGTGCTTAGCGCGTTTAACGAACACGACGGAAAAAGACGTCAGAGACTTGCGTCACACCTTGGGACTACACCCTGTTTATAAGCGCGTTGATACATGTGCTGCGGAATTTGAAACAAAGACCGCTTACCTTTATTCGACCTACGCCGATGAGGATGAAGCCAATCCGACAGAACGCAAAAAGATTGTTGTTTTGGGTGGTGGCCCCAACCGTATTGGCCAGGGTATTGAATTTGACTATTGCTGCGTACATGCGGCGATGGCCTTGCATGAAGACGGCTATGAAACGATTATGGTTAACTGTAACCCTGAGACCGTTTCAACTGACTACGATACATCGGACCGCTTGTACTTTGAACCCGTCACACTTGAAGACGTTTTAGAAATCTGCCGCGTTGAAAAGCCTGTGGGCGTCATTGTTCAATATGGCGGCCAGACACCACTTAAGATTTGTCGCGCGCTTGAAAAAGAAGGCGTTCCAATTATCGGGACTACCACAGACGCGATTGACTGCGCTGAAGACCGTGAACGCTTTAAGGCTCTCATTACAAAGCTCGAGCTCTTGCAGCCCGAAAATCGTACGGCACACACTGAAGAAGTCGCTTTAAAGTGCGCTCATGAAATCGGTTACCCGATTGTTGTGCGCCCAAGCTATGTCTTAGGCGGTCGCGCGATGGATATTGTTCATGACGACAATGAACTGATGCGCTATATGCACGAAGCAATTGTCGTTAGCGAAGAAAGCCCCGTGCTTTTAGATCGCTTTTTGGATGACGCAGTCGAAATGGACGTTGATGCGGTTAGCGACGGTGAAGTCGTTGAGATTGCAGGCTTGATGCAGCACGTCGAAGCTGCTGGTGTTCACTCTGGCGACTCAGCTTGCTCGTTACCACCCTATAGCTTAAGAGAAGACATCTTAAAAGAAGTACGTCGTCAAACCGTTTTGATGGCCAAAGCTTTGGGTGTTGTGGGACTCATGAACGTGCAGTTTGCGATTAAAAACGCCGTTACTGACCACGCTCAAGTCTATGTTTTGGAAGTGAACCCCAGAGCAAGCCGCACAGTGCCCTTTGTCTCAAAGGCAACCGGCGTTCAAGTCGCGAAAGTTGCAGCTCGTTGCATGGCAGGAGACTCGATTGCCAAGCAAGGCGTTCGCTTTGATCGAAAACCCACACACATCTGCGTAAAAGAAGCGGTTTTCCCATTTACGAAGTTCCCAGGAGTTGACCCCGTGTTAGGGCCTGAGATGCGTTCCACAGGTGAAGTGATGGGCGTTGGTCGTACCTTCGGCGAAGCTCTCTTTAAGAGCCAGATTGGTGCGGGTAATAGACTGCCACCTGCTGGATCTACGGTCTTTATGTCGGTTCGCGACGATGATAAGGCACGTGCCATTGTTGTTGCAGCGGAACTAAGCGACGCAGGCTACAAGATCCTTGCGACAAAAGGAACAGCCGAAGCCCTTGCTCACGCAGGCATTGATTGCACCGTGATTAAAAACATTCGTGACGGTCGCCCCAATATTTTGGACCGCATGAAAAATCACGAGTTGCAATTAGTGATCATGACAAGCAATGAAACCAAAGACGAAATCGCTGATGCTCGCACGATTCGTATGACGGCTCTCGCGAATTCTGTCACATACTTTACGACGATTGCTGGGGGCCGTGCTGCCGTTGAAGGCATCAAGCACTTAAAGGATTGTGAGGTTTATTCCTTGCAAGAGATTCATAAGCACGAATAACTTAAAGAAGTAATAAACATCCCTCCTCTTCTTTGCGTTAAGACTAGGAGGGATTTTTTTACTATTGAATCTTTAGAATCGCTTTTATGTTCGATGAGTTAAACGAATTAGGTTAACTATGCTGCAACACAACTACTACGGAAATTTCACAAAAGAAGGCTTTCAGAATCTGCCCCTACTTTTGCAACGCTTTCTCTCTTACACGCAGTACAACACAACGTCTGACCCAAAGAGTCCAACGGCTCCATCAACCGCAAATCAACTTGCTTTCGCAAAGCTCATCGCTTCTGAATTTGAAAGCGTTGGCGTGAAAGACGTACGCGTCACAGATAAAGGGATCGTGATGGCGTATCTAACTCCCACAACTGGATTTGAAAACGCTCCTGCCATCGGTTTTATCGCACACATGGATACGTCTCCAGAAGCCTCGGGAGTAGATGTGAAGTGGCAAGTGATTGACTACGAAGGTGGAGATATTCTCTTAAATAAAGAAAAAGGCATCCGCTTAACGTTAGAGCGCTTTCCAGAGCTCGCGAAGTACGCAGGTCAACAACTCATTGTTACCGATGGCACCACGCTTTTAGGCGCAGACGATAAGGCTGGTATTGCCATTCTTGTTGAGGCGGCTCGATACTTTGTTGAGCACCCTGAAGTGCATCACGCCAAACTTTGCTTTGCCGTAACTCCTGATGAAGAAATTGGGCGAGGCACAGAAAATTTCGATATCAAGGAATTTGGTGCTCAGTACGCCTACACGTTCGATGGTGATGAAATTGGAGGCTTTGAAACCGAGACATTTAATGCAGCAGAAGCCAAGGTGCATTTTGAGGGCCTTAATGTGCATCCGGGATCAGCGAAAGACAAAATGGTCAATGCCATTCGTATGGCGACGGACTTTCTTTCTCGACTCCCTGCTCAATCGACTCCTGAGAAAACCGAAGGTTACGAAGGTTTCTTTCATCCAATTGCAATGACTGGGTCAGTCAGTAGCGCCAAGATAAACCTCCTTATTCGCGATCACAGCAATACG
>CAVKJM010000153.1:0-2842 GCA_963656505.1 bacterium | reverse complement strand
GCCCTGGAGCCGTCACAACAACCAAGGGGTGAGATGTGACGATGTATTCGTTTTTGCCGTAACCCTCATCGCTTACGATAAGCGCTGGATTATGTGGGTAGCCTGCAATCGGGAAGTGACGATAAGACTTAACACCTAATGCCGCTAAGCGACGCATAAAGGCATCTGCCGATGGCTGTCCGTTATATTGTGTGATGACAACAGAGCCCACATAAAACCCAAGGTTGCGGAAAATATCAATAAGGCGCAACACATCATCTTCATAAGGGATTCCAAGGTCACCACGGATTTTGTTTTTCTCAATGTCAGGTGCGCTAATCGCAACGATGATTTCCACGTCGCTTTTAAGTTGAGAGAGCATGCGAATCTTGCTATCGGGCCCGAACCCGGGCAAAACACGCGAAGCGTGGTAATCGTCAAAGAGTTTGCCGCCAAATTCCAAGTAGAGCTTTCCGCCAAACTTCGCGATACGCTCTTTAATATGCGCCGATTGGGTTTCGATGTATTTTGCGTTATCAAAGCCAACTTTAGACACAGGACTCCTCCCTTTCTTGGCGCAAGCGACCAAACAAAAAACGATGATGTGTGAAGCAAATTAGGCAACAAAAAAGCGGCTCAAAGAAAAACCGCTTTAGGTTTTGCGTATTCTAACCTGATGAAAACGGCAACAGAAGAGTTCCGTTTTGACAAGAAACAAATCCCCCCACTCAAAGTTCGAAACGAACGTCTTTCGGAACCTTCACATCAAATTCACGCGCCAATTTCGGATAGTGAGAAACTGCTTCTAAAACGTCATCTATTGCCGAATCGACAACGCGTGAAGCGATATCAAAGGCTTCTCCTAACCGTAGGAAATCGCTGCGACTCGGGTTTTTGCCTTTACCTAAAAGTGAAGTCATATGTTCGCCGTTAATGCCCCTAGTTGTGACCATATCGTAGGCAGGCGACACGCTCCAGACCCCTTGCGAATTCATAAGGAAAGAAAAGTTTTTCGCATGATCGTCGCAGTTACCAATTAAGAAGGCAAAGACCGCACGCTTAATTTGTTCGATTAGTGCATGAGGACCAACAAGAGCCCGAGTAAGCGAAAGAACGGTCTGATAATCTAGGCACGGACTTCGGTAGTCACACTCGAGAATTCCAGCGGCAGTTGCCATATGATGCTTACCGTCGCGTGTTCGATCAAAGCGCTTTATCCCAAAGTAGCCTTGCCCTTTCTTGGAGGCAAATAGTTTTGTGGGCGCGACATTAATTGCGGCTTTACGCATCAATTCCGAACAAATGAATTCTTGAACGCCAATGTCAGCTGCATCCGTAAGACTCCGAAATTTAATAAGCCACGGCGAGTATCCCTTTTCTGCAAGGACTCCTGGTTTTAATCGAAATTTCCCATCATCGGAAACAAGGCAAACAATCTTGGGGCGCGCACCGCCTGAAGATCCATTTAACGAACACAAGTTGTCAAGAGCTTCTGCGGTTGGAGTTTCGGAGAGTACCAATCTCACGTCATCATCGATGGAATCAAGATGAATGGCTTCTAGGTGGAATAACTCTTCTCTTGTCTCGGGCTCATACTCCAAAGCCCCCATCCCGTTTTGGCCAATCCAGCAGAGGCGCTCCAAGGGCGAAATCTCCCTTAACTCTCTTCCCCTTTGCCTTAACTGTCGATCAAGCAAGAGATTACCCCAGCCATCAGGAAGACTATCGGCGACAAATCCAGGCAGACCGCCGTTTAGCCCATTTTGGCTTTGCCACGGTTTTGACGTCAAAGGGACATTCAGGGGAGAAGGAGATATTTTCCTCTGAAGAAAAGCAGGCGCATACTGAAAAAGCACACCGTTTCTATCATCGAGAGATCCAACTTCATCTCTCCTTCCCTCGCAGTTAAGAAAGACTTTTACCCTCATAGTGAGCTCCTTGGATGCGAAGCACGGTGCCGCTCTCTTGGAGCCTTGGCGTATAAATCTTCTGTTGGAGGTTCATAAAAAACTTGCGCTAAATCCCCTGCCTTTCTGAGGGCAAGAGCAAAGTTCACTAAGGCTTTAAGGGAGACTTCACCTGTAGCCTCAAAACGGCGCAGTGTTGGTAGCGGGATCCCCGACTTTTCAGCAAGTTCTTTTTGCGTCATGTTCTGAGCAAGGCGCACTTTCTTCATACGCTCTGCCAACTCAAGACGAATCTCTTTTGGCGGCTTTAAATTTTCAAGACCAGTAATCACATATCGCTCCTCACAAAGGACATTAATTGCTATTTTAATAGCATTTAATGAGATTTTTATGGTTTTATAGATAATATGTTATTACTTACAGAGCATTGGCATACAGTTAGGGAAACAAAAATTTGAGCGCATAGCAAACGAGCGGCAGATTGCTCCGTCGCCCGTCGTTTTACTGCTTCATTCGTTAGCTTTAGAAGACGTACTTCAATCCAACCTTGCCACCGATTGAAGAAGCGCCGTCATTACCAGTGCCAGCCATGAAGTTAGCATTGAGCAGGAGGTTACCCTTTTGAGCACGGATGCCAAAGTCAGCCTGCACCGGGCTCGTGTCAATCACAGTTTGATCTGCACCAAGAGCCGTGATTTCCTTGTCGCCAAAGGTTGGAACATAAGCGACCTTAAAGCTCGGAGAAATCGCCCATCCAGCTGCGTTCTGTGTCACGCCATTGATGCGTAAGGCAATCGGAACTTGGACGATGTTTTGCTTTTGCTTCTTAACCTTCACTGAACCAATATCCATCGAATCGGTTTCTAAGCGAGAAACACGCACGCCAACGCTTGGAACGATTTGGAAGTTACCCGCTGTGAAGCGATGTTGTCCACGAACACCAATCGAGTACATCT
>CAVKJM010000152.1:0-2869 GCA_963656505.1 bacterium | reverse complement strand
ATTAATTAGACAAGGATTCCGAGTTCTTTCTTAAAGCGGGCAACAATCGGTGCCATCTTTTCGGGATTAGCCATCAGAGCGGGATCGACTAAGACCTGGGCTTGTTCCCTAGTCATAAGTCCCATGGCAACGACAGCGTCTTTGACGTTACAGTGATTCTTTTCGCAGTAGTGCGCGACTTCTACGCCCTTCGGATAACCGAACGTGGCAGCTACGACTGTCGAGAGCGCAATAGATCCTTCGGCTTCTTCGCGGCAACGCTCAACGTTGGCTGTGATGCCATCGACACAATGCTCACGCAAGATACCGATTTCGCCAGCAACAATCTGCAAGCTTTCAAATAAGCACTTGTAGAAAGTGGAATCCCAGACGTTAAGGTCAAGCTCACCTTCGTCAATAGCAACAGTAATTGCGACGTCGTTACCGATCACTTGATGGGCGATTTGGATGACCATTTCAGGAACTGTGGGATTAATCTTCCCAGGCATAATCGAGCTTCCAGGAGAAAGCGCCGGAAGATTGATTTCCATCCACCCTGCTCTCGGACCCGAACTCATTAAGCGAAGATCTTTGCAGATCTTTGAGAGCGTGCAAGCGATTTCTTTTACGACAGCAGAAACCACGAGCACTTGATTGGAGTTCTGGAACCCATCGAAGATGTTATCCATTGGGACAACTTTTTCTCCCACTTCTTCACTAATGTGCTTATAGAAGGCGTCCATGTAGCCTGGAGCAGCTCCAAGGCCCGTGCCAACAGCATTGCCGCCCATAATAAGTTCCAAGCACCCAGGTCGCACAGCTTGAAGTTTCTTAATAAGCCCTGCTGTGACACTTGCAAAGCCACCAAACTCTTGACCCAAGGTCACAGGAAGAGCATCTTGCCAGCAAGTGCGACCGACCTTCACGATGTCTTTGAATTCTTCGGCTTTCTTCGCAAAGGACTTCTCAAGAAGTTTTAGTTCGGAAACGATCTTGTCTAACCGTGGAACAATGGCTAAGTGGGTTGCCGATGGAATCGTGTCGTTGGTGGACTGAGCCATATTGACATGGGTATTGGGGTGAACTGTGTCTTGACCCTTGTGGCCTGTGAGAATTTCATTGGCAAGATTCCCAAGAACTTCATTGACATTCATGTTGACACAGGTGTAGCCACCGCCCTGCCACATATCCAATGGGAATTCTCCTTCATAGCCCCCTGCGATAACCTTATCGGCGGCTTCACAAATGGCCTTCGCAATCTCAGGCCTCATTGCACCGATATCGGCGTTAGCGAGAGCCGCAGCCTTCTTAATCTGGCAAAGAGCAATGTGCATATCTGGGTACACGTTCACAGGAAATCCCGCCGCTCCCGAAACCTTCATCATGCGTGTTGTTTGAATGCCGTAGTAGTGGCTGTCATCGATTTCCATCTCACCTAAGCAATCGCGCTCAATCCGTGTTTTCGTCATAAGAAAAAACTCCTTTAACTGATGTTCTTTTTAGCTCTTGTTTTCCAAGGATCCAAGAGCAGAAACTGTTTCTGAAGAGACCTTTGTAAGGTCACTTAAAATCGCCCAGTACTTTTCTGTGAGTACTTCGCACTTAGCTGAGGCAAAACACGAAGCGAACTTGCGATAAAACTTTTCGTGACTCAGCGGCTTTTCTGGATTCCCTTCGGCCAAGTCGTTTTTAAGGGAAACGACAGTGCCGTCCTTTCGTTTTATTTCTAAACACACAGGGGCTGTTCCAATAAAACCAAGTTTGGCAAGCTCTGGATCAACTTCCATCTCAATGCGATTCATCAAATCTTGCACTCGGCTATCGAGTACCTTTTCATCTGTGAAAGATTCGAGTGTGATAGGTCCAAAAACAAGGCGACTCGCTAAGGCATATTCAAGAGAAAACTTGGCTTGAACAGCATTTTGAGGTCTGTGGCAACTTAACTCGCGTGGTCCTAAAAGGCTTACGCCTGCATGAATGCTTTTGATATCCTCATACGTTGTTGGATGCTCATTTAAATAGACATCCCACACATCGTTAGTGGGATGTGAACCCGAGCAGCACGGATACTGCTTAAAAACAAGACCGTTTTCAGCAAGATCCCAATGCCTTCCAATATCAACTTTCACGTCTTTGGAAAGAGGATGAGCGAAACACTGTGCAAAACCGTCTTGGTTTTCAAGGCATTCCAAATTCCCTGTAACACCATTCATTGCCAATTTCGTAGCCTCAATACCTAAAGAAGCCGCAGTTCCTGCATGAAGTGCTTTCGTTTGGGAACCAAAGTTTCCGCGGATGCCACAACTACGGCTTGCTGCAATTGCAAGAGCGTTCGCAATCTCGTCTTCTGAGGCTCCGTAAGCAACGCAAGCTGCAGCGGCCGCTCCCAAACTTCCGTAGACGGGTGTTGTGTGCCACCCTTTTTCACTTAAAAGGGGCATCGTCCAACGAGCCACCTGATGCATCACTTCGACGCCCACAATGTAAGAAAGGAGCAAAGCTTTTCCGTCGAGCCCTTTTTCTTGCACACAAGCCAAAGCGGCAGGCGCGACTACCACTGTCGGGTGACCTATCGTTGCCCAACTGACATCGTCAAAATCTAAGCAGTGCGAGGCAGTTCCATTAAAAAGAGCAGCGCTTGCCGCATCCATGTAAGTTTCAGTTCCAATCAAAACAGATTTACCCGATATTGGACGAGTTTGAAGAAATGCCTTCACGTTTTTTACTACCGGCATTTTGGTGCCAGGAAGTGTTACAGCGAAAAAATCCGTAAGAGCAAGTGTGGCCCAATGAATTTCCCTTTCTGGGCAATCCTCTAAGCGAATTTCCTTTACAAACTTAGCAAGACTCTCAATCAGTGTTTTCATCGAGGTCTCCTCCTTTTCTGATG
>CAVKJM010000151.1:0-2883 GCA_963656505.1 bacterium | reverse complement strand
CGACTGGACTGTTGCCTTAGGAGAAGAAGCGCCACAGGATTGCTTTGTGAGCACGCGCTTTGTCGATTCCGAATTCGCGGGCTTTGAAGCCAATCACATCCCAACAGTGCTCTTTTCTATTGCTAGCGAGAAAAAGGATGAAGCCGCGCGCCTACTTAACGTCTTGGCAAAAACACTTCTCCTACACCTTGATGCTCGCGTGCAATAGCCGCGCCAAACCTCGGAGCACCGCACGCTGCGGCTAAACAACTTGTCCGGCAAGAAGTCCGAGAAGATGTTTGCAAAACTCAGGATTGGCAGCGCTTACGTCATGCTTACTTTGAGCCTTCGTAAGATAGACAAACCCTTCTTTAGAAATCACGAATTCCACAGCACTTCTTCCCGATTGAAGACCAAGATGCTCACGAATTTCTTTTGGGATTGTGACCTGCCCTTTAATTGTTAGTTGATTGCTCATCGCAATGCTCCTCTTTAGCCGGTTTTGTCCGTAACGAGCGTTACTTTCAAGGTCGGCAATTTCGGTTAAATCCACCAAAAGCAAAGAAAAATCTTTGCCATAAAAAAACACCTGTCGCGCATTTCGATCAGGTGTCCATCTTTCCCCTTTACTGCTTTATCTTCGGATCTCGAAGATCTCATCGGTTCTTTTCTCTGAACCATCCACCTTGCCCGGGGAGGGTAGGTTGGCTTGGGTTACCCCAACTCGAAATGTTGCCCGTATTTTAGCAGGCAACACTCGAGTTTTCTAGCATTTTTCTAAGGAAACGCTATCTTTTTTAGGCCTTCTTAGGAGTTAACTTCTCCAAGCCTCCCATGTAGGGACGCAAGACCTCGGGCACTGTCACAGAGCCATCTTCATTTTGGTAATTCTCAAGAATTGCCACAAGCGTACGACCCACAGCAAGACCTGAACCATTGAGCGTGTGAACGTAATGAGTCTTACCTTGCTCATCCTTGTAACGCGTTCCCATACGGCGAGCCTGGAAAGCTTCGCAGTTTGAGCAAGAACTGATTTCACGATAGGTGTTTTGCGCAGGAAGCCACACCTCTAAGTCATAGGTCTTCGCTGAACTAAATCCCATATCGCCTGTGCAAAGCAAAACCACACGATATGGCAAACCCAAACGCTGCAAAATCATTTCAGCGTTCTGTGTCATGTGTTCAAGGTGCAGGTAACTATTGTGCTCGGGAGCAATACGCACCATCTCGACTTTGTCGAACTGGTGTTGGCGAATCATGCCGCGTGTGTCGCGCCCGTAAGCACCAGCCTCAGAGCGAAAACACGGTGTATGCGCGGTCACCTTAATGGGAAGGTCTGAGGCCTTAAGCATCATGCCTGAAACTGAATTTGTTAAAGGAACCTCAGCGGTTGGAATAAGATAAAGGGGATCTCCCTTACCTTCTTGACCGCCCTTTTTCGCTGCAAAGAGGTCTTCTTCAAATTTCGGCAACTGACCTGTGCCACGCATCGTATCAGCTGTCACGATGTACGGTGTATAGCATTCGGTGTAGCCATTTTCGCTTGTGTGCGTATCAAGCATAAATTGCGCGATTGCACGATGTAGGCGAGCAACTTGTCCTTTCATAAAGCAAAAACGTGCGCCAGAAAGTTTTGCTGCCACATCAAAATCTAAGCCAAGAGGAGCGCCCACATCGACGTGATCTTTCACGGGGAAGTCGAATTTACGTGGTTCACCCCAACGGCGCTGCTCAACGTTATCGCGATCGTCGCGACCCACGGGAACCGAGGGATCCGGTAGATTCGGGATACGCATCATGAGATTGGTTAAGCGCTCACGAACGTCAGACAATTCGGCTTCAAGTTTTGCAAGCTCCTCAGGAATTGCCGCGGCCTTTGCCATCAGTTCAGAGGCATCTTCTCCGGCTTTCTTTGCCTGACCAATTTTCTTAGACAAACTGTTTCTTTCGGCTTGCAAGACTTCGGTTTTTGTTTGCACAGCCTTACGCTCGTCTTCAAGCGCATTGAATTCTTTTTCTGGGAATTCGAAAGAACGTGTCGCTAAGCGTGCGATGACTTCCGGTAAATTCTTTCGAAGTAGATTGATATCGAGCATTCTATTTATTCTCCAATATAGGGTTTTAGGGGCAGACGCTATTGCTTGCGATTGCTCACCCTCTCGACAAAACTAAATTCCGTTATTTTCGTCTCTTTATCGGGTAACTGCAAATCAAAACGATTGCACAATCCCCTTGATTATGACTATTTCTTTGAGCCCTGGCGCGCCTTTTCGTCTAAAGCGCGAAGCCTCTCAAGTTTTTCTGAGATTTTAATTTCAAGACCGCGATCGGTTGGCTCATACCAACGCATCGCTTCAATGCCTTCGGGTAGATAGGTTTCTCCTGCGGCATAGGCGCCTTCTTCATCGTGCGCATAGCGATAGCCCTTGTGGTAACCCAACTCTTTCATCAGTTTCGTTGGCGCATTTCTAAGGTGCATCGGAACAGGGCGCGTGCCGTCTTCTTTTACAAAGGCTCGGGCGGCATCAAAGGCCGTGTAAACGGCATTGCTTTTTGGCGCCACAGCCAAATAGACAACAGCTTGCGCAATCGCAAGCTCCCCTTCAGGACTTCCTAAGCGCTCGTAAGCTTCAGCCGCATTAAGCGCAAGTTCTGTTGCTCTGGGATCGGCTAAAGAGATATCTTCGATAGCCATCCGAATCACACGTCGCGCAACGTAACGAGGATCACAGCCGCCATCTAACATACGCACAAGCCAATACAGGGCAGCATCAGGATTTGACCCACGAACGCTCTTATGCAAAGCGCTGATTTGATCGTAAAAGTTTTCTCCCCCTTTATCGAAGCGGCGCAACGTGGCAGGAAGAGTTTTTCGTAAGAAGTCGGCCGTGAGTGTCTTTATCG
>CAVKJM010000150.1:0-2894 GCA_963656505.1 bacterium | reverse complement strand
GTCTGTGATGCAGTGACGAATGATGTTAAGCCGCGAGCGCTTTGGGTCTTGAATCATTCTCGGGTTAAGGCGCGCTAAGGGCCGCAACGACAGATCAGAAAGAGCGTTATAGCCATCATAAGGGCTAAAAGAGACCTTATCGTCAACATTTTGCGCAAAAGCGGAAGGCATTCCCGGGATGCGAGGCGGCGGCATCAGGGTGAGCATATCGTAGTAAGGGAAAGTTTGAATGCGACCTTGCTGAGCTCCGGCAAACATGGTGCGAATCTTTGGCAAATCGTATGGGGCAATGCGAACCACGGCATGAAGTGGCATAGCCCTAGAGGCCTCAGAAATCTCGATACGGTATTTTGGAGGCGCCTTGGGTTCTCCTAAGGGATGGCACATATTTTCGATAGCCAAATCGACAAGGCGATTTAAGGGACGCTTGGCATTATCGGTTTTGGAGTACTCGGATTGATATAGGCCGTCGATGTGTTGCAAAACCCGATAAAAGAAGTGATTGCGTCCTTCTCGCCTTAAAAGTGGCGAATCAAAGTGCTCGCGAACAATGGCGGCAACATTGGATTTTGAGAAGTCGTCATAAACCCAGTTTGCGGCTTTCTTGACCTGTATTTTGATAAGAGGCTTTTCTAGATGAGCAAAAAATCCCGCTTCAGCGATGAGGCGAGCAAGAAATCCCTTTTTATCGACGCCATCGAGCGCAATGTAAAGCGTTGCATCCTGATATCTGTAAATCGAGTAGGGCGGTAAAAACGCTGTGTAGACCAGTTCTCGAATCGGATCTGGGAACGCTTCGCGAGCCGAGAAAAGCGCAACGTGCGGGTCTTTTAGAAAGCGAGTCGCTTCTTTTTCACCCAGGAGCTTTGCGAGCTTTTGCTTTAATTTCTCATAATTATTTTTAAAGCGTGGGCACGAGGTGACGAGCTCATATCCAGGGATGTTCGAAAGTGTGCAGGACATAATCTAGAGAGAATCGCTTATATATAAAGGTGCAAATAGACGAAAAAACGCTGTAAAGTAAGAGTTACAAGCAAATATTGGCAATTATGGAGAAGTTTATGAAAATTGTTCGCGTTGGTCTAGCCGGTCTTGGAACTGTTGGACTTGGGACCTATCGTGTTTTAACAGAAAATGCGCAGCTGATTTCGGCCCGAAGTGGCGTGAAAATTGAGGTTGCCAAGGCCGTGGTTCGCAATGTTGAGAAGGCTCGCGCTAAAACGGGCGGCGCTCTTGAGATTGCAACCGAATTTTCCTCGATTCTTGACGACCCAACAATTGATATTGCCGTCGAGTTAATGGGCGGAATCGAAGCAGCACGAACATTTGTGCTCGAAGCCATTAAGCGCGGCAAACACGTTGTCACAGCGAACAAACATTTGATTGCTACGCATGGCGAGGAAATCCTTCGTGCCGCGCAAGCAAGAGGCGTGGCTGTGGCCTATGAGGCTGCCGTTGCAGGAGGCATTCCCATTATCAAAGCCCTGCGTGAAGGCTTAGTAGGAGATGAAATCGAATCCGTTTCAGGAATTCTCAATGGAACCTGCAACTACATCATGACAAAGATGCTCGGAGGCAGTTCCTACAAAGAGACACTGACAGAGGCGCAAAAATTAGGTTACGCCGAAGCCGATCCCACCTTTGACGTTGAAGGGATTGATACGGCGCATAAGATTACGATTCTCTCGGCTCTTGCTTTTGGTACGCCCTTTAGCTTTGAAGCCGCACACATTGAAGGGATTTCTTCTGTGAGCGCCACTGACGTTGCCGCTGCGCAACTTGTTGGTGCCAAAGTTAAACTCATCGCTCAGGCTAAGAGGACCGACTCTGGCATTGAAATGAGTGTTGCTCCCCGTGTTGTTTGTGCTGATTCGCTCTTTCACAAAATCGATGATGTGATGAATGCTGTGGAAGTTCGTGCCGCAGGTCTTGGCCCCACTTTTTACGCAGGCCGTGGTGCAGGCGAACGACCAACGGCTTCAGCCGTGGTTTCCGATATTGTCGATATTGCTCGCACGTTGGACGCAGATCTCTCCGAGCGCGTGCCGTTTGCAGGCGTCTGGCCTGAGGCGCGCGAAGCGGTGCAATATGTTGCCTATGAAAAACAAAGTAGCCGCTTTTTCGTTCGCGTTATTCCTTCGGAAATTGAGGAGGCGAAAACGGTTTTCGCAAGCTGCGGCATTGAGGCAAACTTAAAAGCACAAGACGAAACGAAAGCTATCTTTTTTACAAAAGAAACGACAGAAGAAAAAATCGATCAGGCTATGGCTTTGTTACGTAACCGGTCTAAAGCAAGCGAAGAGAATCGCCCCAAGAAACTGCACTTATTTGGGGACCTTTAATCGCAGGAGGGTGCTATGAAATATGTTTCTACAAGAGGCCGCGCTCCAACGGTTGACTTCTCTCAGATTGTTCTTGAGGGATTGGCAAATGACGGTGGGTTGTATCTTCCTGAAGCCTATCCAAAGTTTGAAGCGAAAGAACTTTGGGCGATGCGCTCGATGGCTTACGCCGATGTTGCCTTTGAGGTGTTAAGGCGCTTTGCTACCGACATCCCCGAAGAGGATTTAAAAAAGATTCTTCACGAAACGTATCGCGCTGAAGTTTATTGCAACGTGCGAGAAGGGTCGGATGCTAAGCGCATTGCGCCGACTCGCAAAATGAGTAACGGTCTCTTTCTTTTGGAACTCTCCAATGGCCCGACTTTGGCTTTCAAAGATATGGCCATGCAGTTTTTAGGTGCTCTTTTTGAGTATCTTTTAGCTCGTAGCGGAAAAGAACTCAATATTCTTGGAGCAACCTCAGGAGACACGGGATCTGCGGCCGAATACGCCATGCGTTCAAGAAAAGGGATTCGCGTTTTTATGCTAAGTCCGCACGGGCGCATGAGCGAC
>CAVKJM010000149.1:0-2923 GCA_963656505.1 bacterium | reverse complement strand
CCCGTCGCTAAATTAATCTGTTCGATCTTACGGCCTTCGGAGGCAGCAACGACAGCGCGCTTTTCGCGTTCAGCGGTAATCTGGCGTTGCATCGCCTGCAAAATCACCGCGGGCGGCGTTAAGTCTTTAATTTCATAGCGAAGGACTTTCACACCCCAGTTAAGCGCCGCTTCGTCAATGGCAGAAACCACATCGTGGTTAATCACATCACGCTCTTCAAAGGTCTTATCGAGTTCCATGCGACCCACAACACTGCGAAGCGTTGTTTGCGCCAGCTGCGTAATGGCAACGATGTAGTTACTCGTACCGTAACTTGCACGCTGCGGGTCAGTGACTTGGAAATACAAAACACCGTCGACCGTTAACTGCGTATTGTCTTTTGTGATGCAGACTTGGCTTGGAGTATCAAGCGGCACTTCCTTTAAGCTATGCTTATAAGCAATGCGATCGATAAACGGGATGATGAAATTAAGCCCTGGGTTCAATACCGCGTGGAATTTTCCCAAACGCTCGACAACCCAAGCATTTTGCTGCGGAACAACGGCAACGCCTTGGAAGGCAAAGACTGCGGCAGCAACCAATAAAATTAACGATACTGTAAGTAAACCGCTCATGGCTAAGTAGCCTCCCTTAAATGAATTTATTTGGCGTTTTCTTTTGGCGCCACAACAAGTTTTGAACCACGCACTTCAACGATCACAAAGACGCCTGGCTCTAATTTCGCGCCTTCCTTCGCAACGGCTTGCCAGTTCGCCCCTCTGTAACTCACTGTTGCCGTATGGTCTTCGTTCCACTGCTTTACAGTGACCGTTTGCCCGATATCGAGGTTATCGGCTTTGAGGTCCTGATTCTTAAGCTTCGCTTTGGCGTGATAGCGCGCTAAAGCGATGCCACCCACAAGAATCACAATCGCTGCAACAAAGCACTGGATGTCAAGAGAAAATCCCGCAAGGCTCACCAATGCGCCACACAAGGCACCAACGCCTAAAAGCAAGAGATAGAACGTTCCGACAAGTAACTCCGAGAGTCCAAGAACGACTGCGGCAATAATCCACCACGTTGTGATGCTCCAACCCATTTCTCTTTCTCCCTAATATGGCGTATTTATTCTGAGTTAATTGTTTTCGCCATCGCCATCCTCGTCTTCGCCCGTTTCATGAGCGTAGTGCGCGAGAATATGGTGATAAAGCGAATCGCTAACAGCCCTCGAATCAAAGAGCACTTCGGCAACTTTCGAATCCGCTAAATGCTCAGTAAAGGCCGTTTGTTCGGCTCTAATGAGAATTTTAAGCGATGGATTCAATTGCTTGGCGCTTTCTGCAATTTTTGGTGCAGAAACAGCATCAACGCCTGAAATCACCAACATCGAGGCTGTAAAGATATGTGCTTGCACTAAGACCATGGGGTCAGCGGCATCGCCCGTAATGACCGCGAGCTTCTTTTTACGCATCGCTTCGGCTTGCTCAGCATTTTCCACAATGCTCACGAAGGGAACGTGGTTTTCCGAAAGCGTTGTCGCGAGTTCATCGTTTACGGCGCAACTACCAACGAGCACGGTTTGGCCAGAAAGGAAACGCCGATCTGTTTCTTGCGGAAGTTCTGAGTAGCGGTCCGTAATCATTGCTGCAACGCGAGCCCACGCAAAGTACCGCAATAGGTACTTACGAACTAAGGGGATTGCTTTAAACACAAAGGGGTTTAGAGCAATGGAGAAAATTGACGCCGCAACAATCATGCTCATCAAATGCGTATCGACCATCTTAAGCGCAATGCCTTGAGCGGCTAGGATGTATGAGAATTCACCGATCTGCGCAAGAGCCGCCGATACCGTCAATGAGGTGTGCAAGGGGTACTTTAAAGCGTGAACTAAGCAAAACGCGGTAATCCCCTTACCGAAGATAATAATGCCAAGCATGCAAAGGATTGCCACGGGATCTGTAAGCAACACATGCCAATCGAGCATCATGCCGACGCCTACGAAAAAGAGCACAGAAAACGCATCCTGTAGCGGCATCGAATCTTTGGCGGCGCGGTGCGCAAATTTACTTTCTTGCATCACCATGCCAGCAAAGAACGCTCCTAATGCAAAGCTCACATCAAAAACGAGAGCCGCTCCGAAAGCCACACCAATAGCGCAGGCCAAAATCGAAAGCGTAAAGAGTTCCCGAGAACCCGTCTTTGCGACCTGAAGCAATGCCCACGGAATGAACTTTTGACCAACAATGAGCATTAAGGCAACAAACGCCACAACACGCAACAAGGTCGATGCGACAACCCAAAGAATCTCTGTAGCGCTCATCGCTTCACCACCAGCACCACCTGCGATGATTTGCGCCACAGGCGGCAACAACACGAGGATGACGACGGTTGCAATATCTTCAACAACAAGCCAGCCAACAGAAATCTGACCATCAACGGTCTTTAAGTGGCCGTGCAATTCCAAGGCTTTCAAAAGAACGACAGTAGAGGCGCACGACAAACATAGACCGAAGACCAGAGCTTGCCCAAAAGTCCAGTGCCAGACATTCATCGCAAATAGCGCACCCAATATGGTTGCTATCGTCATCTGTAAGACAGCGCCAGGAACTGCAATATTTTTTACGCGCAGCAAGTCGCTTAGTGAAAAGTGCAGACCCACGCCAAACATAAGGAGCATGACGCCAATTTCCGAAAGTTGGCTCGCAAGTTCCATATCCGCCACGGGCCCAGGCGTATGTGCGCCACACATAATGCCCGCTAAAAGATAACCGACTAGTGCCGGCACTTTCATGCGTTCTGCGAAAAAGCCAAAAACTAAGGCGAGCCCGAAGGCAATCGCCAAGGTAGAAATCAAGGGAAGACTGTGCTGCATGCGAGGTAGCCTAGATACAAAAAAACTGCCAAAAACAAGTTGGCGATAGTTTATTGCTTTATATGGGAAAAA
>CAVKJM010000148.1:0-2958 GCA_963656505.1 bacterium | reverse complement strand
ATTCAGCTGAAGGTTCGGTGACGTGGTCATTTTCTCTTGTTGGCGGCAATATCGCTTCGCAGCGCGCTACCAATCGCGAAGCGATGGCTAGTGCCATGACGCTAGAGGACACCAAAATTGCTGTTGCTAGCGAAGTCGCCCAAAACTACATCAATCTAAAGCTTGCACAAGTCAAACTCACGATTGCTCAAAAAACAGCACAAAACTACACAGAGCTCTCTGAAATTGCCCACTGGAGGTTAGCTGCTGGGTTAGCCACACAAACGGAAGCCGATCAAGCCGACTCCAATCGCGATTTGGCTAAAGCGCAGATTCCGGTTTGCGAAAGTTCGATTGCAAAATACCGCAATGCGATTGCGCGTTTGTGTGTTGTCAACGCTTCAGAAATTGAAAAGATGGGAGCTGCGATTCCAGAAGCGCCAAGCAATATTGCCGTAAGTGTCCCAGCCGACACCTTGCGGCAGCGCCCCGATATGCGGTCAGCTGAATATTCGGTTTTAGCTGCTTACGACCGCGTCTACGAAGCGAAAACAAAGTGGTTTCCGAGCTTGAAACTTTCGGGAAACCTCGGCACACAAGCGGCAACAATTGGCGCTTTGGGAGCAAGTGGCACAGGGATTGCCGCATTAGTCGGCGCCCTTTCGATGCCGCTTTTTAACTGGGCAGATCAAGTAAGTACCGTCACGCAAAAAGAAGCCTCTCTTGATAAAGCAAAAGCCAATTACACGGCGACACTCGTGAAAGCGTTAGAGGAAACCGAAAACGCCCTTGAAGGAATCAGCGCCTCAGAAAAAAGAGCGGAAGACTTAAAGAAGGCTCTCGCTGTTTCTCAGAGTGCAGCAGATCTCGCTCAAATCCAGTATGAGGCAGGGCTTACGGACTTTCAGACGGTTCTAAATACGCAGCGCACGCTTTTTTCTGCTGAAGAAACCTTTGAATCCAATAAGGCCGATAGGTCAACGAACTACATCAAACTATTCACAGCTTTAGGTGGCGGTTGGAAAGCGCCTAATGCGGAAGACTCCTAAAGGAGCTTAAGGTATGCAACAAACCGATAACGAACAAAAAAAGAAACTTCTTGGGCTCGCAACTGAGAAAAAACTCTTTAAGCGCCCTGTGGTGTATGTGGCAGCGCTTGCCATTTTGGGCGTGATTGCCTATTCGATGAGTTCAGGTGCGGTAAAACCAAGCTATATGACGCGAGACGTCTCTTTAGGCAACCTTCGCGTTACGGTATCAGCTGACGGGACACTCAATCCCGTGCGAACCGTTTCGATTGGCTCGGAACTTTCAGGGATTGTTTCCAAAGTCAATGTCGATGTGAATTCGACAGTAAAGGTCGGAGACGTTTTAATTGAACTGGATAAAGCAAAGCTTGAGAGCGCCCGTAAGCAGGCGCAAGCGGCTCTAGAAACGGCGAATGCGAAACTTGTGGAAGCGAAAGCCACAGCCGAAGAAGCCAAAGCCAAAATGCGCCGTTACGAGGAACTCAATAAAGCCTCTGGCGGCAAGCTTCCCTCTCGCACCGAGTTGGATGTGCAGCGGGCGACAGTTAAGCGCGCTGAAGCGGGGATTCTCACGGCTCGCGCGAGTATCGATGATGCGAAGGCAACGCTTGAGACAAGTGAGACGAATCTATCCAAAGCCTCGATTCGGTCACCAGTGGATGGTGTGGTTCTCACGAGATCGGTGGAACCAGGGTACGCCGTTGCCGCTAGCTTACAAGCCGTCGAACTTTTAACCGTTGCCACAGACCTTCATGAATTGGAACTTGAGGTTGACGTTGATGAGGCTGATGTCGGACAGGTTCAAGTAGGTCAAAAGACAACATTTACGGTATCGGCCTATCCTGATCAACCCTTCCCAGCAGAACTTACAAAAGTTGCCTATGGGTCAAGTTCTGGAACGGACAACGTGGTGACTTACACGACATATCTTTCTGTGAAAAATCCAGATTTGAAATTGCGTTCTGGGATGACAGCAACAGCGACAATCGAAACAGCAAAGCGAGAAAACGTCATGCTTGTTCCGAATACTGCCCTACGCTTTAAACCCGAGACTGCGACGAAAAGCGAATCCGCTATCAGTAGCATGATCGGGCCCCCGCATCGTGAGCAACAAAAGTCTGTGAAAGAAACAGCGCGTGCCGTCACGGGTCAACAGCGCACGATTTATGTTTTGGATGCGAAGGGAAACGCTGTGAAAAAGACCATCACCACAGGGTTAACGGACGGAAGCATGACTGAGGTTGTTGCAGGCGAATTAAACGTCGGTGACAAAGTCATCACAACGCAACTCAAGAAAAAAGAAAACTAAATAGGATTTAAGTGCGTATGAAAGAAGCGACGCCTTTAATTGAGTTGAAATCGATTCGTAAGCGCTACGGCGTGGGGGAGGCTGCGTTTGATGCGTTAAAAGGCATCAGCCTAACGATCAATCGTGGCGAATTCGTTGCGATTATGGGGCCATCAGGTTCTGGTAAGTCCACAACGATGAACATTATCGGTGCCCTCGATAGCCCCACTGATGGCGAGTACCTTTTCGATGGCGTACACGTTGAGTCGTTAAGTCGCGATGAGCGCGCGATGCTAAGGCGCCTTTATATGGGATTTGTGTTCCAGGGCTTTAACTTACTTCCCCGCACGACAGCACTTGAAAATGTCGAACTTCCCCTTCTTTATCGCGGAACGGGAGCCGCAGAGCGCCATGAAGCCGCACGCGCCGCATTAGATCGCGTGGGCTTACTCAAATGGGAACACCACACGCCAGCAGAACTTTCTGGCGGTCAGCAGCAGCGCGTGGCGATTGCGCGTGCGATTGTGACGCATCCTTTGTTGCTTCTCGCCGATGAACCAACAGGAAGCCTAGATAGCCATCGTAGTGTTGAGATTATGGAGCTCTTAACGGACCTCAATAAAACAGAAGGCATCACGGTCGTTCTTGTAACGCATGAACCAG
>CAVKJM010000147.1:0-2990 GCA_963656505.1 bacterium | reverse complement strand
GTGGCATCCGTGTGCGTCTAACAGGACAGCGTCTTTTAGCTGTCGCTGAAAACCTTCCTGTCGAATTCTTAAGAGTTCGCGATGACGATATCCCAGGACTTGTGATGGATGGCGTCGTTGACTTAGGCATTGTCGGGGAAAACGTTTTAGAAGAAACGGTTCTAAGCCGCAAAGCGCAGGATATGACCTCAGACTGCAGGATATTGAAGCGCTTTGATTTCGGGGGTTGCCGCCTTGCGATTGCAATACCGAATGACCAAACCTGGACTGGGTTAGAGGATTTAGCCGGACGCCGCATCGCAACAAGCTATCCACAGCTTTTAAAGCGGGCCTTTGCTGAGCGTGGCATTGCTTTTAAACCCTGCCTTTTAACGGGATCGGTGGAAGTCGCTCCTCGCGCAGGACTTGCGGATGCAATCTGCGACTTGGTTTCCACGGGAGCTACGTTAGAAGCCAATGGCTTAAAAGAAGTGGAAGTGATTTATCGCTCTAAGGCCTGCCTTATTGCCCGTAATGGGAAGATGAGTGAAGAGAAGGAAAAACTCATTGACCGACTTCTTGTTCGTATGCAGGGTGTGGGTCGAGCCCGTGAATGTAAGTACATTATGCTGCACGCCCCGAAATCAAAGCTTGATGCGATTTCAAAGATTTTGCCTGGTGCCGAACACCCGACGATTTTGCCTTTGGAGGGTGATGAAACGAAGGTTGCCATGCACATGGTCTCCAAAGAAAACCTTTTCTGGGAAACGATGGAAGAGCTAAAGGCCTTAGGTGCCTCTTCGATTCTTGTTCTTCCTATTGAGAAGATGATGGAATGATTTTGATACGGAGTTGACGATGGCAGAAATAAATACAACGTATTTTTCTAATCCCATTGATTGGAATGCGATTGCGGAGTCTGAGCGCGAAGCTGTTTTAAAGTGTCCAGCCGTGACTGCAGGCGCACAGATTACAGAAGCCGTTAGGGGGATTTTGGCTGACGTAAAAGAAAGGGGAGACGCTGCTTTGCGAGAGCTCTCCGCGAAATTTGATCATGTTGAAGTAAAAGAGTGGCGAGTCTCGGAAGCCGCTATTGATGTGGCTTGGGAAAGAGCAACGCCCGAGTTTCAAGAGGCTTTAAAAAGAGCCGCTGACAACATCCGTCGCTTTCACGAGGCTGAAAAATTGGCTCCCGTCACAGTCGAGACAATGCCTGGCATTACTTGCACGCAGGTCACTCGCCCGATTGAAAAAATTGGTCTTTATGTTCCAGGGGGCACGGCGCCACTTTTCTCAACTGTTTTAATGCTTGGGATTCCTGCCGCAATCGCAGGGTGCTCCAAGGTGATTTTGTGTTCGCCACCACCAGTTGCAGACCCAATTCTTTGCGCTGCCAAACTCTGTGGTATTCGTGAGGTCTATTCGATTGGTGGCGCTCAAGCGATTGCTGCGATGGCTTTCGGGACTGAGTCAGTTCCTAAGGTTTCAAAGATTTTTGGACCAGGTAACGCCTATGTGACAGAGGCCAAACGTCAAGTCTCGCGTCGCACCGATGGCGCCGCAATTGATATGCCAGCAGGGCCCTCTGAAGTGCTAGTCATTGCCGATGAAAATGCCAATCCCGCATTCGTTGCCGCTGACCTTTTAAGCCAAGCTGAGCACGGCCCTGACTCTCAGGTGGTGTTAGTGACTCCCTCGAAAACACTTGCTAAAGCCGTAGCAGAAGAAACCGCGACTCAATTAGAGGCCCTTCCCCGTAAAGCCATTGCAGAGAAGGCCTTAAGTCAAAGCCGCGTGATTTTAGTAAGTGACCTTAATGAGGCAGTAGAAGTTTCCAATCGCTATGCGCCTGAGCACCTTATCTTGCAGGTAAAAAATGCTCGTGAACTTGTATCTGAAGTTCAAAACGCAGGATCTGTTTTCTTAGGTGAGTTTTCTCCGGAATCCGGCGGCGACTACGCCACAGGCACCAATCACGTGCTTCCCACCTACGGGTGCGCAGCCGCTTATTCAAGTTTGGGACTTGCTGACTTTATGCGCCGCATGACAGTGCAAGAAATGACCCCCGCTGGTTTTAAGAGCCTAGCGAACACCATCGCTCTTTTAGCGCACACCGAGAAACTTGATGCCCACAGAAATGCGGTTCTCGTGCGTCTTCAAACACTTGCGACTTCGGAGAAATAATTATGACAAAGCCAGAAAACTTAGCGCGTCCTGAAGTAATTGCCCTTACGCCTTATGCCTCAGCGCGGCGCATCATCGCGCAAGCTGGATGCACGGGAGAAGTGTGGATGAACGCCAATGAATCCGCTCAAGGCAATGCCCTTTCTTCTTTGCGTCTTACTGATGATGTTCTAGCGACCTTTAATCGCTATCCTGAACCTCAGCCCGAAGAAGTGATTCGCCGGTATGCCGCTTACGCGGGAGTCAATCCCGACGGGGTTCTTGTCACGCGTGGGGGCGATGAAGGAATTGATTTACTCGTGAGAACGTTCTGTAGGGCAGGAATCGATGCTGTTATCGATTTTCCGCCTACTTACGGGATGTATTCTGTGACAGCGGAAACCACGGGCGTAAGACTTATTCGCCTTGAGACTAAGAAGGAAACAGGCTGGACGCCCGATACGGAGCTTCTATCTGAAACGCTTAAGAAAGACGCGAATGTGAAGGTGGTTTTTGTCTGTTCGCCCAATAACCCAACAGGAGGTGTTTTAGGGAAGGAAACGGTCGATAAGTTAATTGAAGTGACCCGAGACCGCGCGATTTTAGTAATCGATGAAGCCTATATTGACTTTATTCCTGAAGCTTCTGTTGTTAAGCGCCTTGAAGATGCGCCGCACTTAGTGATTATCCGAACTCTCTCGAAAGCCTTTGCTTTAGCCGGTATCCGTTGTGGATTCTTACTCGGGTCCCCAAAAGTGATCGGAATGTTAAAGAAAGTGATTGCCCCGTATCCAGTTCCAGTTCCTGTGGCAGCAATTGCAGAAAACGTCCTTTCCAAAGAAGGAATC
>CAVKJM010000146.1:0-3011 GCA_963656505.1 bacterium | reverse complement strand
ATGTTGACGATAAGGTCTCTTTTAGCCCTTATGATGGCTATAACGCTCTTTCAGATTTGTCGTTGCGGCCCTTGGCGCGCCTTAACCCGAGAATGATTCAAGAGCCCAAGCGCTCGCGGCTTAACATCATTCGCCACTGCATCACAGACTTTCCCTATAAAGAGCTCGATTGCGCCGCTATTGTCCCTTACCTTTCCCGAACGATTACGAAACAAGGAGAAATTACGCGTGTTCTCGCGTCAAATCGCTTGGATTGGGCCGTTATGGATTTAGCCCTTGAAGGACACACGGGAAAAATCCGTGCCCTTCATTCGCTTTGGGCTATGCAAGCGACGCGCCTTAAAACCCACACAAAATACGAAATCGAACTTTCCTTTTGGGCTCAGTCAGTGAAAGTTCAAGAAGAAGGAGAAAAAGCCAAGCGGGTGCGTCCGGCTTCAGAAATGGATTTTCCCTTTGTAAGCCTCAAAGCGAAATTCCAAAAAATCGACAAAACCGATACCGCTGCAGGAATCGACTTTGTCACGCTCAAATGTTCGACAGGTATCGGGCCGCTCCTAATTACCATCCCCAAGAGATATCTACCGAAAGAGCCCTTTGCTCGAGGAGAGAAACTTAGCTTTGAAGGCTTTTACATTGTCGGCGAATTTATCGAAGACTTGCGTGATCTCACACTGCACGCAATGCTTTTTCGCGGTGAAAATACGCTAGAGGCCAAGCGCTACTTTTGCCGAGCTCCCCTAACCGTTCCTGGCACTTCAGAGCTCTTTCGCGCAGTGACTATGAAGCCAAGGTCAGCATTTTTCAGACGCTTACGCCTTAAGCTTTTAGAAAAAGCCGCACATTTAAATTTGGCTCCTGCCTTGATGCTTTCTGCCACAACAACGCTTTTTGGTCCAAAACTATTTGAGGCCTCAGGGATTAAAGCCACACACCGAATTGCTAAAGCTGCGATTCAAGGCTATTTGCCTGCCCTGCGATTCTTAGCACTAACGAAGGCAGGCGACGATTTTGTTCCCGAAGATATCAAAGTTGAACTCCTAAGAATCCTTGCAAGCGAATTTGACGATGCGAAGGCGCAACTCAATTACTACAAAGCCATACAAACCTATCCGCTTCGTCAAGGTGAAAGCGTCGAAGGGATTGCAGAAACAGCTTGGCTTGTACAAAGTGCAGCGCACGGCGTAGCAGAAGCCAACTTCCTACTTGCAAAAGCCCATGCCTTGGGTCTTGGCATTACGCAAAGTCTTGAAATTGCGCAAGTCGTTTTAGAAGGAGCGTTACGTAACGGCATCGATCCGGCAAGCTATTGGCTTGCAGGCTTTTCTCGCTTTCATGAAAACTTCTTTACGATGCCTGAAATTGAGAAGGAAGAAAGTTTTAAATCTTTTGCCGCAACAGGAATTCCCTACGCCTTGGTGCTTTTAGGTCTTTACTACCAATACGGAGAATCAGATAATCCAAAGGCAAGACTTCTGGCGTATTCCCTGTTTCGCGAAACAGAAAACACATTGCACGACTATGAGGCTAAGAGGCTTCGCGAAAAAATCGAAAAGCATCTTTCTTTAGAAGAAAAATCTCAACTTAAACTTTTCGAACTCTGGAAAGAGCTCGGGATTAATAAACCTGCCGATAGCATTGCAATCAAAAAGCTTGCCACTCCACTTTTGCCTGTGCCACTTATTTTTCACATTCCGTTTTTGCAAGCGCTCGATAGCGCCTACAAAGACGAGCCCACAGAAAAAATTAAGCAGCTCGTCTCCTTTATTGTTGAGAATTCGGCGCCCGTGTATCTTGCCTCAGACAATAATGAGCATTCCTCTCATGCCCTTTACGGCTATGGCGTCGCTTCTGGGGCGCTACATTTTGATCGCTCAATGCTTCTTTACGCCAAAGGCGATGAGGACTACTATGAATCGTGGAACATGCCTTCGGTTTACCCGGTTTTCCACGGTGGCTCACCCGTAAGTTTCTATCTTACAGGGGCCTCTGAAGAAACCACCTATGACTGTGGTGTTCTTGAAGTGACGCCTTTTTGCGATGCCTCGGGGCCCGCACGAAAATTCCGTGCTTTCGATCCTTTCTGGCCGTGCAAAAAAAGAAACTATCGAACAAATGAACGCTATCGGGGAACGCTCTACGGGCTTGCGCAAACCGTAAAGCTTGGCACAAACCCCTACGATTCCATGCCAAAAGATGTGATCGAACACATTCAAAGGATTCGTAATCAGCACGCTGAAATCGATAACATCGTCGGCATCACAGCCGAAAATGCCGAACAAGCGCTTTATCGTGTTGACTCAACAATTCGCTCAATTGAACGGGATTACACAGAAGTCTTTTCTGTTTCTTTTGCGCGCGTGACAGTCGATGCGTTTATTTCGCGCGATTACGGCTCTGCTACCTTTGCGCTTTTTATTCCTGAGTCGCTTTTACGTCGAGAATTCCTTCGCGTCGGAGATCGCTTAAATGCGCTTTTCGAACTCACCGTCTGCGTCGAAGATAGCAGTCTTTCTTCAAAGGTGACACTGAATTGATAAAACGCAAAGCGACTTTCTTATTCGCAAGCCTTGCTCTAATTCTTGGCTCGTCTGTCTATGCGATTGAAAGTCGCTTACCTAGCGCTGCAAGTCTTTTTTCTTTTAATCAGGAAAAGGCCCAAACATTAACCTACATTGAATCCTCTACAGAAGGTTCAACATTGCTTGAGAGGCTGACTTCAGAGAGTTTTCAAAATGAAACTCTCGCTCGAGAAAAAGAAATCCAAGCATTACCTCAAAAACCAAGCGATGCGCTCGCAAGCTTTCGACGCTTTTTACTATCGGAAGGTTTTGAAGCTTTTGATCTTATTTCCGATCAATCGACACCGCGCTTTGATCGTCGCCTCAAACACTCCGTCTGCGTTGTGATTCAAAGTAAGCATCCTGCAAAAAGAAAAATTAAACCCGTGCTTCTTACGACAAAACTTACCGATGCGAAGACAACGGCAGCCGCTTTCGGGTTAGCTAAAC
>CAVKJM010000145.1:0-3017 GCA_963656505.1 bacterium | reverse complement strand
GTTCCTTCTTTTGAGCGTGAAAAATTGCCTCTAGTTTGGCTTGATAAGGAACTTATCTATGTCGCAGGGTTGGGGAGCGAGATTCGCCTTCAGGCTGATGCAGATTTGATACACAATCGCGTGCGTTTGGTTTGGATTCCGAACAAAACCTTGCTCGATTAGTCCTTTTTTCTACAAAATTCGCCTCTGTGGCCCCGATTCGTGAAAGGTTTCCGGGTTCGTTCGTTAATGCAGTAGTTGATTAATGGAGGAAACCTATGCACGATTTAACTGCATTAGTTTCTCAAATAAATAGTGTTCTTTGGGGTCCGTTCTGTTTGATTCCCCTTCTTGTTGGTACGGGCATTTACTTCACACTACGTTTGAAGTTTGTGCAGGTGCGTCGTTTTGTGCGTGCGTCTCGCTATGTGCTCCGTAGCGTGAAATTCTTCGGTAAAAAAGCCGATGGCTCAGGCATGAGCTCTTTCCAATCGCTAGCAACAGCGATTTCTGCTCAAGTCGGTACCGGTAACTTGGCTGGCGTTGCAACCGCCTTGGCAATGGGTGGTCCAGGGGCTATTTTCTGGATGTGGCTTGCGGCCTTCTTTGGCATGGCAACGATTTTCGTTGAAGCCGTTTTGGCCCAGAAATTTAAAACGACAGACCAAAAAGGGCATGTTACAGGCGGCCCAGCGTACTACATTACCAATGGGCTACATTGCAAACCCTTGGCTATCTTCTTTTCGATTGCAATCATCATTGCCCTTGGTTTTATTGGCAATATGGTGCAGGCCAATTCCATTGCCTACGCCTTTGACTTTGCCTTTGGCTTCAAGCCATGGATTGTCGGCATTGTGATTGCTCTTATTGCGGCATTTATCTTTATCGGTGGTATTCGTCGTATTGCCTCCACAACAGAAAAGATCGTTCCTGTCATGGCACTTTTGTACTTAGTGGGCGGCTTTTTCGTACTCATTTGCTACTACGACCAGATTATCCCAGCCTTTAAGATGATCTTCGTTGGGGCCTTTGATCCATCGGCAGCTACGGGTGGCGTCATTGGCGCTAGCATCAAAGAAGCGATTCGTTACGGTGTTGCCCGTGGGTTATTCAGTAACGAAGCAGGTATGGGTTCAACGCCTCACGCACACGCTGTGGCGAAAGTCGATCACCCCGCAAAACAGGGCCTTGTTGCCATCATGGGCGTTTTCTTTGATACCTTCGTTGTTTTGAATATGACTGCCCTTGTTATTCTTTGCACAGGGGTCTTAGACGGGAAAACGACAGGCATTGCCTTAACGCAGCACGCCTTCCAATTAGGTCTCGGCTCAATCGGTTACGGCTTTGTCGCAATCTGCCTCTTTTTCTTTGCTTTCTCGACAATCATTGGCTGGTACTTCTTTGCCGAGCAAAACGTGAAATACCTCTTTGGATTAAGGGCGATTTTGCCCTACCAGTGCATTGTTGTCGTCTTTGTGTTCTTAGGGTCATTACTGCACGTTGATCTTGTGTGGGAACTTGCTGACCTCTTTAATGGCTTGATGGTGATTCCGAACTTAATCGCTTTGCTTGGCTTAGGTAAGATTGCTGCCAACGCTCTTGAAGATTACGAAATCAAGTACGATCCGGTCACAGATACTCTGAAATAATCAAAGTTAGTCTCACGCTTTGATAAGCCCGGTTTGGATCAAATTCAAGCCGGGTTTGCTTTTTTTAGCGTGACCGACAAAAATGCGGGGATTGCGTTTATTGCATTGAACTCTATGAAAGATCGCCTCACTCTCGATTTATTTGAAGAAGATTCCCCCGAGGATTTAGAGCTTGTTGCCGGAATCGATGAAGCAGGGCGTGGGCCCTTGGCTGGCCCCGTATTTGCTGCTGCTGTCATTCTTGATGCAAATAAACCGATTAGTGGCTTAAGAGACAGCAAAAAACTTACCGCGATCGAGCGTAGCACCCTTGAACCGATTATTAAAGAACGGGCTCAAGCTTGGGCCGTAGCCTATTCAACCGTTGAAGAAATCGATCGGCTTAACATTCTTCAGGCAACGCTCCTAGCGATGAAGCGAGCTGTTTTGGCTCTTAAAGTAAAGCCAACGCTTCTTTTAATCGATGGCAATCGCATGCCACAGATGCCATACCGTATGCGAACCATTGTTAAAGGTGACGACAAGGTCCCAGAAATATCTGCTGCGTCAATTCTTGCAAAAACCGCTCACGACCGACTTTTTGAAACCTATGCGATTAAGTACCCTGGATACGGCTTTGAGTCGCACATGGGTTATGGCACACAGGTTCACATTGAGGCTATCGAGCGCCGTGGCATATTACCCATTCACCGGAAAACCTTTGAGCCGATTGCATCAATCTTAAAGGCAAAATTAAAGGGCTAACGGAAAAAATCTTTAATACGAGACGAAGTCTTTCGTTAAAATTTAGAGCGCTTTACTAAGGGTAAGAACTATGGAGCAAAAGGGAATTCTCGTTTTGATTGTGGCTGCGGGCACGGGTTCTCGCATGCATGCGGGCATCCCAAAGCAGTACCTCACAGTCGGGGCCCCTCCTAAAACCCTTGTTGAAGCCTCCTTAGCCTCACTACAAAAAGCGCTTCCCGAAGCGCATTGCGTTGTTGCCGTACAAAAGGGCGACGCTTACATTAAGCGCCTTCATCTACCCAAAACTCAAATCCTTGAAACAGGTGGAGCGACCCGCGAAGAAACGGTCTTTCATACGCTTTTAGCGCTAAAAGACAAATTTGACCCTGAGACTTTAGTTTTTGTGCACGATGCAGCCCGCGCCTTAGTTAATCCTGCTGACGTCAAAGCACTTTATCAAGCGGCATTAGACGAGATTCAAAGTAAGAGAGCCGCAGGCGCAGTCCTAACCATGGCGCTTCCTGATACCGTTAAGAGAATTGATGCCGAAGGCCATTTGACTGAAGACATTGAGAGAACTGGCCTTTTACGCATTGCGACTCCCCAAGTCTTTCCCTTGCACGTCCTTTTAGCCGCTCTTAAAGACGCGAAAGAGGCCACAGA
>CAVKJM010000144.1:0-3022 GCA_963656505.1 bacterium | reverse complement strand
GCCTTGTATCGAGCGTTAAATCCGAGACCGTAAGAAGGCTTCCTGAATCAGTTTTCTCGATTCGCCGCAAACGCGCTTTAATACGTGCGTGAAGTTCAGCTAGAGAAAAAGGCTTTACTAGGTAATCATCTGCGCCACTATCAAGTCCCTTGATGCGATCGGGAATCGTATCTAAGGCCGTAAGCATAATAATGGGCTTATTCCACGCGATTTCACGAAGCCTACGGCAAACTTCAATGCCATTTAAGCCTGGCAATCCAATATCGAGTACGAGCAATTCAATGGAATCGTCTTTAGCGGCTAAAGAAAACCCGTCAATTCCATCATGGGCGATTAGAACTTGGATAGTGCTATCAACGCCTTTGAGATAGTCCGCGATGTTTTGAGCAATGGCTTTCTCATCTTCAATAACTAGGATTTTTCTCATAGTGAGCCCATAAAAAGCCGCGCATGTGTTGCGGCAACTGTTACGGCATTTTACGGAGATTTTACGGCGCAGTTTACGAAGAATCGCAAGAATTCAACTCTATGAAAAGACTTGCTCTCTTTAGCGCGTTTCGCCAAATTCCCTCAGAAACCTTTTTATTAGGTTTCGTTTGGATTTTGCTCCTTCTTCAAGCCGCTATTCCCTACGAAGCGCTTGATATGGCCGTTGCGCGACTCATTTTCAAAGTCGGTGGTAACGATTGGATCCATCCTGCGTGGTGGCGCATTCTTTTTTACACAGGTGGCAAAGTCGTTGCGGCTCTAATTCTTGTTGGATTATTGATTGGCCTTTACTTCGCAAAGAAAAAAGGAAAGAGTGAACTCTTTAAAGCTTTTGGCCTTGCTTTTCTTTCCTCAATTGCGATGCTAATACTCATGAGCGCCATGAAAGATATTTCTGGCGTAGCTTGTCCTTGGAACTTTCAAGAGTTTTCTCACACAGGAATCATCAGAAAGGCTATTGCACCATTTTCCTGGCTTTTAAATGGTACAGCTCCCTTAGGGCACTGTTGGCCTGCAGGGCATGCTTCATGCGGCTTTGCGTTCTTTGGCCTTTGGTTCGCCGCCAAACGCCTTCAATTTAAACACGCCAATCTCGTTTTACTCGCCGTCATTGGTTTTGGTCTTATCTGCGGCATCGGACGCATGGCAAATGGCGCACACTTCTTAAGCCATACCGTCGCATCCCTTTTATTGGGTTTAGGCGTTGCAGGATTTGTCTTTCACGTTTTTTGGCCCAAGGAAGGAGAGACAAAAGTTTCCGGATGGTCTGCCGCTTCCGTTTCTGGATTCGTACTTACGCTTCTTTCGCTTCCGTTTTTCTCAGACATGATGCAAGCGGCAACCGTCAAAGCGCTTTTGGCCACTTTCTCGGTTTCGCTCTTTCTTTTCTTACTCTGGACAGGATTTAGCTATCTTTTTGTGCGATTCATGCCCAAAGTAGGCTGGCGGATTGTCTTAGTCTTTCTTACCCTCGTTGGAGGTGGAGCCGATGCCTTCACAACGCTTTATGGCACCGTGATGACGCCAGACATGCTTCGTAATGCCTTATCGACAGACATTCGTGAAGCAAGTGAACTTCTTAGCCTGAGATTTTTCTTACGGACGCTTCTTTTTGCAGCTCCTGGCCTTTTCACAGCGTTTTTCTTAGGAGAAGTCGCTTCTAGCGAAAACTCACAAGCTTATGGAAAACTGCGAATACTCACGAAAGCTATCTTTTCTATTGTCTTTGCTATCGCTTTCCTTCTTTCGCAGTTTTCCTTTCTCTCGTCTTACATGCGAAATAACAAAGAGGCGCGCTACTTAATTGAGCCCGCCGCTGTCATTTACAGCTTTGCGAAGACCTTTGTTAGCGACGCAGCCCCAAAATCCATTGACCGAGTCGTTATTGATCCGAACCCAACCTCGGCAAGCACCTCGGATAAACCTCTTTTAGTGGTACTTATCGTTGGAGAAACCGTACGAGCCGCCAATTGGGGATTAAATGGCTACGAAAGAGATACAACACCGAACCTAAGGAAAAAGAAAGTCATCAACTTTAACGATGTATCTTCCTGCGGAACGTCCACTGATGTGAGTGTCCCTTGTATGTTTAGCCGCGTAGGACGAGAAAACTACGATAGAGAACGAATTCTTTCTGAAGAAAGCATCCTTTCTGTGATTGAAAGGGCAGGCGTCAATGTCCGTTGGGTCGACAATCAGTCTGGCTGCAAGGGCGCTTGCACAAAATCCATGATGGAGGCCGTTGAAAAGGCGCCGATAGATGCAGCAAATAAAGAAACCTTCGATACCGCAATGCTCGGTAATGTGAAAAAGGCTCTTCAAAAAGACTCAGAAAAACAACTGCTTGTTTTACACACCTTAGGCAATCACGGCCCAGCATATTGGAGGCGAGCTCCCGACGCATTTCGGCCCTTTGGCGCAGGATGTAGAAAAGACGACTTTGGCGAATGTAGCGAAAGTGATATCCGCGTCTCTTACGATAACGCGATTGCCTACACAGACTTCTTTTTAGGAAAAGTGATTGATGCCTTACAAACTGATACCGAGCACGATACGGTTTTACTTTACGTTTCAGATCACGGAGAAAGCCTCGGGGAAAAAGGACTTTGGCTTCACGGCGCCCCTTACTGGATGCGTCTTACAGAACAAATGAAAGTTCCGATGATTCTTTGGTTTAATGAATCAGCCAAAAAGCGCTTTAGCCTATCAAACGTCGGAGAAAAGCAAACAGCTCCAGCAAGCCATGACGATCTTTTTAGTACGTTACTTGCGCTCACAGAAGTAAAAAGCACGGTCTATCGTCAGGAGCGCGACCTTATAGCACGGCTTCAAAAGTAGAGAAGGGGCTTTAAAAAAACGGCCCAAGGATCTCCTTAAGGCCGTTTTACACATTATTCAAACTCAATTGTGGCTGGCGGTTTCGTTGTGTAATCGAAAAGCACGCGGTTGACGTGTTTCACTTCATTGACAATCCGATTGGCTGCCGTCGTGATTGTTTCCGTGGGAAGAATTGTCACTTCAGAGGTCATAAAGT
>CAVKJM010000143.1:0-3022 GCA_963656505.1 bacterium | reverse complement strand
CATTAACGCTTTGCGCCTCTTTCTCAAATTCTTTTAAGAAGGGGTTCTCTTTATCTGAACGAGATTCTTCGGCCTCAGGTGTTTTCACATCAAGCGCGGGCTGAAAAGGAAGACGTCTTTCGCGCACCGTTTGGCGAACAAAAATGTTCCAAGCCGTACTGAAATCCATGCCTAACTTACGAAAGACGCTATCGGCTTCAGAAACTAACTCACGATCCATTTTTAGCGTCACCTTGACGAAGTCTTTTTGCATGGCACCCTCTTGAATTTAAAGAAACTTTTCCAATTATTTTGGAAAATACTATGCGCCTTAAACTTAAATTAAGCCGCGAAGTGAAATGGCGTAATGTTAGAATTTAGAAATTATAAGGCTTCCTACTTTTTGGCTTACTTGAGGTGAAAACCATGGACGTGAAAAAAGACAATGCAATGTATATGCACATTGCCCAAATTGCTTCTGAACGTAGTTATGCCGTGCGCCTTAAAGTCGGATGCGTCATCGTGAAAAACAATGCGATTATCTCGATTGGCTGGAATGGGATGCCAACGGGGTACGATAACTGTTGCGAAGTCGAGGTCGATGGAAAACTCGTTACGCGTCCTGAGGTGCAGCACGCAGAACTTAATGCCATCTCAAAATTAGCGTTCAACGGCTTTTCAAGCCGCGGAGCAAGCATCTTTATCACCCACTCGCCTTGCATTCACTGCGCACTTCTTATTCAAAAGTGCGGTATCGAACACGTCTACTATCACGAGATTTACCGCGATGACTCGGGGATTCGCTTTTTAAAGCGCGCGGGAATCGACGTGCAGCAGCTCTAGTAGCCGCCTCTTCGTTGAGGTGTTGCTATGGCTAAATTCATTGATAACCCTTTTCATGCGGCTGACATCAGTACGGCTGGCGGCGCAACGGAATTAACTGTCAGAAAAGCGCTTGAGGTTTTACCGCAAAGTTTTACTGTTTTTGTTAACTATGAGGCAACAAGCGCCTCAGGGAAAATCCTCGGGGAATTCGACACTGTCGTGATTACGCCTACGGGCGCCGTGATTGTTCTTGAGGTGAAGGCCGGAAACCTCACAGCAGATGAAACCGGAGACCTCGTTCGCAACTACGCAGGCGAAGTTAAAAGCATCAACGCGCAGGTTGAATCTCAAGCTAGGCTTATCCACAGGCGCTTAAGGGGCCGATTCCCACACAAGTATCTGCGTTTTAAGCAGTTTCTAGTGCTTCCCTATGGGACTGTTCAATCGGTTTCTTCTTTTAACCGCGACGAACTGCACATTATCGATTCAAGGCGCTTTAAAGATTTGGCGCAAATCATCTCAAAAATCGATCGCGATCCCATTAAGGGCGAAGCGCCGACCGCTTCAGAGATCAATGACTTTTTCCGGGGAACCATCGAGGTTGCCCCCAATATTTCCGCGCTTGTTGAAGGCCAAAGAGTAATCGGCGACCAAGGTTGCGAAGAACTCTCCAAATGGGTACCTCGCATCGAAACAGCGGCTCCCGTAATCGAAATTGAAGCGCCCGCTGGTGGCGGAAAGACCCGCCTAGCAGTCGCCCTCTTACAAAGAGCGATTGAACGGGGTGAAAAGGCGATTTATCTAGGCTTTAACCGCAACAACATCGAGCGCCTTCGCTTGTCTCCAATTGCCTCGAAATTGCGTTTCTTTGGCACCTGGCACGAATTTTCCCGTGAAGTGACGCACGAAGAAAGAGATCCTGCAGAGCTCACAAACGAAGAAAAAGCCGCGTGGTTCGAAGAGATTTCTGAAAAAGCAATCGGTGCGCTTGAAGCGACTTCTCTACCCTACGACACTATCGTTGTTGACGGCGCAGAAGACTTTAAGGTTGCGTGGATTTCTGCATTAGCCAACGCCTTAACCGAGATGGGGCACATCTATATTCTTCGCGACAATTTCTTATATAGCGAGTACGAGAGGCCAGAATTCATGCCGCAAGACCACATTCTTGTGCGCTCCACAGAATCGGCTCGCATCTCAACGAATCTCGCCGATGCCATGATTCGATTAGGGATTGTGTCTCCTGACTTTGAAGGTAATAGCCACATCAAAGACATCAATTACGAATTTGTCGATGTCACAAACGGCGACTTTAAAAAGGCAACGAGCAAAGCGTTGCAAGACGCGATTGCCTTAGGCTACAAGGCTAAAGACATTGCGCTTCTTACAGCGCATGGATTGAGTTCTTCGCAGTTAATTAAGCGCGAGAGCTTGCAGGGCTTTGTGTTTCGTAAGCCAACTGGCATCTTTAATAAAGAAGGCAACATGGTCTTTACCGAAGGCGAGATCTTCTTTGATACTGTTAGGCGCTTTAAGGGATTGAATTCTCCTTGCGTGATTGTCACAGAATGGGACTATGCTGACTTCGGCGAAAGAGAAAAATCGCTTCTTTATCTCGCGATGACGCGTGCTTCGATGCAGCTTGTGATTCTGATGACGCCAGAAAGCATGCAAAAAATCGTCGCATCTCTTAGTTAAGCACAAAGCGTCAACACGAAATTTTTGCGTGAGAGCATCTGTTTTTAAATTAAAAAAGAGAATGTGAACGTTCACTAACAAATCGTTTCTGATTTACGTGACCCCCTTTTCGCTTTCGCGACAGAAAAACGGACCCCGTCGAAAAGATAACGACATTAAAACGGACTTTGGTTAGCGAAAACGACATTAAAACGGATCCGTCGTCCTCAGAAACGACACCAAAACGGCCCCACCATTCACTGAAACGACACCAAAACGGACTCAGTCGCAAAGGAAACGACAGGAAAACTGATCCGCCTAAAAAGAAACGACACCAAAACTGACCCACATAAAAATAAACGACAGAAAAACGGACCCTGGTTTAGCGAGAGCGACATTAAAACGAACCCTCCGACCAAGAAACGACATTAAAACGAACCCTTTATTGGGATTTGCGACATTAAAAGAGACCCTCTTTAAAGAAAACGACAGAAAAACGGACGGTTATGCGGATGAGCTTACTTATAATATGGATACTCAA
>CAVKJM010000142.1:0-3031 GCA_963656505.1 bacterium | reverse complement strand
GAAGAAATTGCCGATTAAATTGATTCACATAAGCTGCGCCCTACTCTTTTTTGCCTTGGGGCTTGCGGCGTTTTTCGTCTCTTAACTTTTCGTTCATCTATTTTGGGGAACGAAGGAACAAAAATCAATTAACGCTCACGCTCCAAACGAAACGCTTCGGGCGCAGACTAAAGCAGCGCCTTTCGCTAGTTCTCTTCTTTTCGTACGACGTCATTAAGATACGTCGCAAATTCAGGTATGTCTTTTACTTCTTTCGGAAAGAGAAACGGGCCACAATCTTTCTCTAGGCATGAAATAAGCTTGTCGGCCACATCGGCAGTCATGCAATCTCTTGCCGATGTCTGAACGAAATGCCCTTCGAGGCCAAGCGCGATATCTACGTCATCAACGACAGCGTAAGCACTAACCTCTGGGTGGAAATTGAGCCACTCGCGGATTTCAAAAGATCTATCGCTAAGAAAAGAAGATGAATCTGGGTTACATACCCTTCCCAATTTACGTTTGACCTCAAGCCTTGCTATCCAAGACGCACTCGGGGCTTTATCGCTCGTGTTATCAATATAAAAGGCATCAAGGCCCCAAATACGAAAAAGAGCTCTCATCGCTTTAAACCCGAAGCAGCGCCACGAAGAGGAAAGCACAATCTTGGCTCCTGTGGCTTCAAGGACTCGCTTTAACTGCTTAATTGCCTCAGGGTTCCAATCCCAATAAACCGCTGCAACTGTCCAAAATTCGTTGCTACTTGATTTTCCTGCCCAAGCTTCGTAGTCAAAGGCGCCTTCAAACTTTACTGTTAAATCGCGACAGAGGTTCTGAATCTCTTCTTTGCTGTGTTGAAATCGATTTTCGGAATACTGTATGACGCCATCGATATCTAAGAAAAGGACTTTCATGCTTAACTCCCCCGAAAAAAACGCGAAGCATGTTGAGATTGTTTGCTTTGATTTAAAGCAAAGCGAAACTGACGTTCTCTTTTTTAAGCGCTACCTTAAAACGATAAGGCTTTTTATTCTTATTTTTTTGCCTGAGCTTTAGCAACCGCATCTTTCACAGAACGTGTGACGTTTATGGCAATGGCTTTTTCTAGGTCACTACGCAAATGCGCCCGAGTCTTCTTTAAGGCTAATTCGACAACAAGGTCGAGCTCTTCAAATAGGTTCTTTTTTACTTCTTCGGAAATCTTGGCAATCAAAGCATCAACATCGGCAGTTGTAGCAGTAGCGCCTGTTGCAAGAGGAGTTGCTACAGGAGTTGCTACCTTAGGAGCAACAAGAGGCTCACGCGGCTTCACAACTTCAACGTGCGAAGCAACTGGGTGCGTCTGGCGAGGCACGATACGTGGCTCACGAATCGCCACCTTCTTTAATTCATTCCAATCGTAGGAGACATCCTTCGTTAGCGTTACCGTATCTGTCATTTTTTAGGACTCCTATCGTAGGCCATCAGTGTGACGCCCGAGGCTTTATAAAGGCGAAACCTGGCGCGCGAGGTTTGTAGTTCGGCTTCACTGGTTCCAACAATATCAACAATGCGATCGAATTTTTCAAAGGCTTCTTTCCAATTCTCGGGAACATTATCATCTAAGAGAATTAACACGTCGCTTGATTTAAGTTTTGTGAGATCAGTAGTAAACAAAACATTCGTGTCTCGCGCATACTCCGTATCGGTCCACGCGTGCGGGATAAAGGTCATATCCTCAAAGCGCCACAAATCGTCGTAGACCATCTGTAAGAATTCAGCATTGCTTGAAAAAAGCGCGACGCTCAGCCCCCTAGCCGAGACTTTCTTTACGAGCTTACAGGCGTAAATCGAGCGATTGGCAACGTGATAGTGAAAGTCGATTTGCTTCATTTACTCATTTCCTTCTGAAGTAAGTGCTTTACCATCACAAAGTCGTGCCAGCTCTTTTCTTTCTCCACGGGGCTGCGCAGTAAATAGGAAGGGTGATAAGTCACGACAGTCGGCACTGGCTTATCGTCAACAAAGACTGTGTGCACGGTTTCTCGTAAACGTCCGAGAGGTTTATCGGATTTCAAAAGAGAACTCGCTGCAAAGCGCCCTGCAAGTAACAAGACCTTAGGCTGCAAAAGCGTAAGTTGCCGCAATAAGAAACCCTCACAGGCCTCAAGTTCTTCAGGCTTTGGATCGCGATTATTAGGCGGCCGACACTTTAAAACGTTGATAATCGCAACGTCTTTACCGCGTGTTAAGCCAACGGCCTCGATAATTTTTGTCAAAAGCTGCCCGCTTTTACCCACAAAAGGAATGCCCTCTAAGTCTTCATCGCGCCCTGGGGCCTCTCCGACAATGACTAAGGGGCAGCCAGGAGCTCCATCGGCAAACACGGTGTGGTAGCGACTTCCTGCCATAGGACAAGCTTCACAGCGAGAAACGATTTTGAGGAGCTCTTCCCAGCTTGCGTCCTTGGCTTTAGCGAGTAACTCTTTGTTGGGAGTTAAGACAAAATTATTCTTTGGCGCTTCTTCTTTTTTAACGATATGAGCGGGTGCGGCCTGAATTTTTGCACGAGGCGTTAAAACTTGGGGGACCGCTTTAGGAGTTGGTGCCTTTGCTGGAGACGTATTTTCAATCAAGGGGTCCACGGACGTGCGCAAAATCCACTGAGAACCCACATTCATAGCTTCCCAGATTTCACTTTGCGACTTCGTTAGTGGCATTGCCCCTCACCCTTTTTAATTTGTTAAGCGCTTAGTCATTAAAACGGCGTCTTCGCGTCCGTCTTTTGTTCTGTAGTAATTCTTTCGAATCGCATCAACCGTAAAGCCCGAAGATTCATATAAATTCCGAGCTCGCGTGTTACTTATTCTCACTTCGAGAGTGACGCGATTGGCTCCCGAAAGTTTAGCGGTTTTAAGAGCTTGAGTAAGTAGCTTACGACCAAAGCCTTTTCCCTGATATTCGGGGTCTACAGCGATTTCCATTAATTCGCTTACGTCCACCACAGTGCGAAGGACAAAGTAGCCAATAAGCGTCTTATCGATGTAGGCTAAGTAAATAGCGTCCCAAGCCT
>CAVKJM010000141.1:0-3062 GCA_963656505.1 bacterium | reverse complement strand
ATGATGACAAAAATCTTGTCTTGAATTTCACTTTGAACTAAAGAGCAGAACTCCATTAAAAGATTCGCTGCGCCGTCCTTCCTGAGATCAAGAATCTTGTCTTGATTCTTATGGGGATAGCGGCAGAAAAAACTGGCTAACCCTACACGCACTCTTGAAGAAAGCCCTTCGGCGAGATTCGCATTTGAACCGAATCCCGAGAAATCGAAATTAAGGACATAAAACTGATTGGCAAGGCGCGTCTTGTGTTTCCCAATGTAGGTATTGGCAAAGTTTGCATCAAAATCCTTTGCGGCGGCCTTGTCGTAATAGGCTTGAAGAATCTGCGTAAATAGTGATTTACCAAAGCGCCTTGGCCGCACAATGAAAGGGTATCGCGTCCCTATCTTTTCGAGTTCTTCAATAAATCGCGTTTTATCGACATAGGCAAAGTTTTCCCGTTGCATGTAAGGAAAATAGGTTTCGCCATACGGAATGCTCTTTAGTTTTGAACCTTTCATAGCTTCCCCCTTTTTGGCATTTTTTTGCCATATCTATGTCAATCGTTCAAAAAATAAAAATAAATATTTCTGATAATTACTTTATGTGCCCCTTTACTTCTTCTTTTCAAGGACAGCACCAAAGAAAGCATCGGTCCCGTGCGTGTGCGGCAGCGTCACAAAGTAGTTCCCGAAGCGCTCTTTTTGCCAAGAAGGTAACTCAATTTCCTGCTTTTGAAGAACATCGGTGGCATTGAGTAACTCAAATTCTGGGTGTGTAGCTAAGAAAGCCTCAACAACATCCATGTTTTCTTCTTTTAAAAGCGAACACGTCGCGTAAACCAAGCGGCCTCCGGCTTTAAGTAGTTTCGAAGCTTCTTCAAGAATTGACTTTTGCAATTCATTGATGCGCTCAAGTTCTTTCGTGTTTAAGCGCCACCGTAAATCGGGATTGCGTCTTAAGGTTCCAGTCCCTGAGCACGGGGCATCGACTAAAACGCGATCGAACTTCCCGCGAAGGCGTTTAACGCGAAGATCTTTTTCGTTGCGAATGGCCATCGGGTGAACGTTAGAGAGTCCCGCTCTTCTCATGCGAGGGGTGAGTCCCGCAAGGCGCTTTTCATTCACATCAAAGGCATATAAGCGCCCTGTCGAGCGCATCATCGCGCCAATGGCGAGAGTCTTACCGCCAGCGCCAGCACAAAAGTCGCAAACCATCTCTGAGCGCTTGGCGCCAAGCAATCGCGAAAGAAGTTGGCTTCCTTCATCTTGCACATCAATGCGCCCTTCTTGATACATCGGCCAACGAATAAGCCCGGGTTTATCGACTAGGCGAATGCCATCAGGAGAAAACGGTGTGGCATCAGCTTTAACGCCATGTTCATCGAGTTCAGCCAAAACAGCCTTCCTCTCAGCCTTTAAGCGATTAACCCTGAGGTCAAGAGGAGCACCTTCTTTACAAGAGGCGAAGATCTTTTCAGATTCATCCCCATACTGCTTTTGGATTCTCTCGTAAAGCCAAAAAGGCATCTCAGCTTGCACTTCAGGAGGCGCCTTCTTAATCGGTAAAGAAAGCATATTGTCAATCGGGCCTTTATCTGACCCAAGAATTGAATCGGGGATTGCATCGCGCCCGTACTGCAAGAGGAGCGTTAAAAATGCTGCAACCTTCGGAGCCTTCGTGATGTGAATCGGGTGCATTCTCCAAGCAATCGAGGCGTAGTGGCGTAAGGCAAAGAAAATTGCCTCAGCAAGAATGGTTCGATCGCGAGACCCCAACATCGGATTGGATTTAAAAAAGGCTTTCATCAATTGGTCGGCAGGGCCATCTAATTTCAAAATCACAGCGAGAGCCCGCGTGAGTTCTTTCACAATAAGACTTGTGATGCGAATTCTTTCCGGATCAATTCTCACTTGGCGGGTTTTGGAGGCAGGTCCTTTGTGCACCTCGCCCTTAACTTTCGCTAAGCGATACGCTTCCTTTTGGCGCTTATAGGCTTCTTTCTGACGCTCTGTTTGGTGTTTATGCGTGTCGCTTTTTTTAGCCCGTTGCGGCGCAAAGGGCATTTTCTTTGTAGGTTTCTTTTCTGACATTTTTAAATCGATGAATCCATCAGAGCCAAATACTGTGCGGTTTTCGCATCCATGTAGACACGATTTTCTTTTAATGTGACTTCTCCCATCGCTACAGCGTGTACGCAGCGCGGGTACAGGATGTGTTCAAGTTTAAGAGCACGTGCGGCAAGGACTTCTGGCGTATCTGTCGGTACAACAGGGACAACGGCCTGTCCCACAATGGGACCACCGTCTAATTCGCAGCCTGCAAAGTGCACTGTGCAGCCATGAACGCGAACGCCAGCTTCTAACGCCCTCTTATGGGTATCTAACCCTTTAAATAAAGGTAAAAGCGCCGGATGGATATTAAGAATCTTTCCCTCGTAGTGATGAATAAATAGTGGCGTCAAAATTCTCATAAAGCCAGCTAAAACAATCACAGCTGGCTCATAAGGGTCGATAGCCTTAATCATCGCTTTTTCAAAGTCTTCGCGACTCTCGTAGGCCTTATGGTCAACGACAACGCTTGGGATACCAAGGTCTTTGGCGTAATTAAGACCTGCTGCATCAGGCCGATTACTTAAGACCAAACCGATGCGTAGGCCATCGGCTTCCCAATGCTCTTCTTGGGCTTTTTTAGCGATAGAAAGAAAGTTCGATCCGCGTCCTGAGATAAGAACAACAATGTTTTTCATGGCTGCAACTTAAATTGAGATGGCGCATTTTAACATCGGGGACATTTGAGAAAACCACGAGAATTAAAGGCAATGAGCCTAAGAAAAACTGCTTTTGAAAGCCACTGAAATAGACCGAAGATGATGCGAGGAAGAAGACTTGAATTCTTTTTTTCGAAAGCAAGATAAAGTAAACCGTTGGAACACTTCGTCAGGGTCTAATTCCCATTCGGTTCTTTCCAACGGTTCAATGGAAATTTAAACGGCAAAACAGTTCATGTCAAACGATTGAATCTAAAGGATTTTCTTTAACGTATAACGTAGAGGCAATTTAGAGAGAAAGGTATTTTCTCTC
>CAVKJM010000140.1:0-3069 GCA_963656505.1 bacterium | reverse complement strand
CATAAGAGGTCCTCCAAAATTATTTTTTGACGAGTTAAGAGGTGCTTAACTCTATAAACGAGTGTATCGGAGTTGACCTAAGAAAAGCTTTGAATTTTTTTACAAGTTACTTTCGTTTAACCCGAGGTTTTTTAGGGAATATCCCACATAGTGGGACAGTCTCAGGAAAACCCTGATGACTTTTCCTTTCGCAAGCCTTCTTTGGTCACTACCGAAACAAATGAAGCCTCTCACCTCGTTTCTGGCGTGCCTCGACTCAAGTTGCGTCTTCTCTGGTGAACTCACTGCGTATCGCTACACCGCAGGTGACGAGAAGATTTCCTCCGAGCGCTTCCGTTTCTTTAAGGCTTACGAGGTATTTCTTTTTTAGTAGTCCGAAGGCTCGAATTCTTCAGCAGCTTTCATTGCCTTCTTTAAGAACTCCTCATTGCTATCGAGGCTCGTCTTCACGCCAATAAAAGCAGTGCCGCCACCTGTCCAAGGCGTCCCATAGTCAAGCGGGAAGAAGTCGACTTCAAGCGCTTCAAAAAACTTAATCTCTTCTCCCGTGCCGTAGCTAAGGCCTCTTTCTTGGGCAATCTCTACAGCAGGTTCGAGCCAATCGACATAGCGAGAATTGAGGTCTTCGACAATGACAACCACTTCACCATACTTAGTATCGTCGCCCACAGCAGGCATCTCAAACGGCCAATCTCCCATCATAGTGCTTCGCTCCTTTTTATCATTGATGAAATATTCACAACTCAATGCGAATTAACTTCTCTAATGGAACCACTATATCGAGAATTATTTGTCGTTCTCCCCTTTCACTCGGTAATACCTCAAGTGTTCTTGAAATAGCAAAGTGAGTAGCTCGGTTAAGACCTCTTCCCGTTTTTCTCGTGCTTAATTTGTGATAACACTTTCACGGAAAAAGCCACTTTGTAGGAGTAATTGAAGAAGGGTTATTCACTTCGAAGATAAAGGACCAAAAGTATTAAAGCTAAGTGCGCGAAAAAAGCAGAAGGCCCTACCACAAGATTCGCAACGCACACGATAAAGCGATGAATACAAATGTCAGCTGATACACCAATCTGAGAAACTCTTTTGTTCTACCTAACGAGAAATGTATTTGATGGTCTGCCCTTTGTCGTTACAGACACGAAAGCCGATAGACTTCTCGCTATTTTTCACCGTGACCGTATCGGCTGTATAGCCGTGAAGAATCCCGGTGACGTAACGCGTACCTTTATCGGTGATTAAACGCACCGTGGTTTTGTTTTGTTGGACAGCGGTGATAATCATGAGGCTTTCCCCCTTGAGAGCTTAAAAGTGAACTTTCGCCTCCCAAAATATACGTTTTTTGGAAAAAATGTAGGTTTCATATGACTTTTTTTGACCCTGTACCGAGAAAACCGCATAAAAAGGCATTATTAGGGTAAAAAACATGCGCCAACTCGCATAAAACAAGGTATTATCAGCGCTGAGACTTGGCCCCCAAAGGCTTTTCGGGGGTTTGAAGGGCTCTTAAATCTCTAAGGAGAAATACAATGAACAAAACCGAATTGGTCGAAGCCATTGCTAAGCAGGCCGATCTTTCCAAAGCCAAGGCCGAAGCAGCATTGAAGGCCTTTATTGAAACAACAAAGAAAACCCTCAAGAAGGGTGGCGAAGTCCAGTTGATTGGCTTCGGTACATTCAGCGTTGCCAAGCGCGCTGCTCGTACGGGTCGTAACCCCCAGACAGGCGAAGCGATCAAGATCAAGGCTTCCAAGTTGCCGAAGTTCAAGCCCGGCAAGGCCTTCAAGGATGCGCTCTAATACGCCCTTTTAGCGAATAGCTAATCTAAAGGGAGTGTTGAAGAAATTCAGCACTCTCTTTTTTTCGCGTTAGAGAAACGGCGCCATGTAGACAGGCAAATAAAGAATCCCCTCTTTTCGCGTAAGTTCTTTCGTGCAGATAACGATGGGCTCGGCAAGGTTCTTCTTAAATTTCTTCGTAAACACATCCAAGGACCAGTGCGAGCGCGTCTCAGAAGACTTCGCTTCAATGGGAACAATCTTACGACCCTCACGAATCAAAAAATCAATTTCCACTTTGCGTGAAGCGATTTCTGGATTTGACTTGGCGTAAAAGAAAAGCTTGTGGCCTTTCGCGTGAAGCATCTGCGAGACGAGGTTTTCAAAAAACATCCCTTCATTGATATTGAGTTTTTTATAGAGAATCGCCTCCAAAACTTCTTTTTCAACGCTTGTCCCGCCTTCGGTTGCCAAAGCCGTGAGTAGCCCAATATCTCCCATGTAGCACTTAAGAGAAGTCCCATCGCGACTCATTTCAAGTGAAAAGCTTGGATCTTCAGCGTTAAAACAAAGATTGACGATTTTCGAGTCCGCAAGCCACAAGAATGCCTCTTCGTACTCGCGCATACGCGCGTTTTTCTCGAGGCTCGAAAGCTTGAATCGCTTCTCATGGCGAGAAAGCGCGCTAGGAACGCCATCAAAAATTAAACGCTCTTTTACTCCGTTTCTTTTGACATATTTGCCGATGTCATCGCGATAGAGCGTGAGAATGTTATTTTGAATCCTGCGGGCGGCAAAAAGGTTCTTGTATTTTACATACGAACTAACAACTTGCGGCATCCCACCTAAAAGGATGTAAAGCCTTACAAGCTTCATCATCTCACGATGAAAAGCCTGACCAATTGATTTTTTCTTATCAAAAGAAGCGGCAACGAACGCATAGAGTTTCTCTTTTCCAAGAGCACCCATGAATTCTTCAAAATCAAGCGGACAAAGCTCAATATGCTCTTCTTCTGAGGGAATCAAGATGTTTTCTGTGTTGTGACGAATGCCAATCAAGGAGCCAGTTTCAATAACATCGAAGCGCCCATCGGCAACGAGGTGCTTAACGAGTTGCCGAGCTTGCGGGAAAAGCTGCACCTCATCGAAAATAAGGCACGATTCACGCGGGTAAAGCTCCGTACCCAAAAGAAAAGAGAGTTCTCCAAAAAAGGTATCTAAATCTGAACTACTTTCAGTAAAGACCTTACGAAGCGTTGCGTTCGGTTTTGAAAAATCGATGTAAATAAAC
>CAVKJM010000139.1:0-3078 GCA_963656505.1 bacterium | reverse complement strand
CTTCAAAGCAAGTTTCGATAAAGCCAATCGCACCTCAGGCGCAAGTTTTAGAGGCCCAGGGATTGATGAGGGTTTACGAATCCTTGCGGCAGTCAAAGAGCAGATCGGCGTTCCTGTTGTCACGGACGTTCACACAGAAGATCAAGTGCGGGAAGTTGCCAGTGTTGTTGACGTTCTTCAGACGCCAGCATTTCTTTGCCGGCAAACCGACTTTATTCGTGCGTGCGCGAAAAGCGGCAAACCCGTCAATATCAAAAAGGGCCAATTCTTAGCGCCCCACGATATGCGTCACGTGGTTGAAAAGGCGCGTGAGGCAGCGCGTGAAGAGGGCCTTAACGACGATTGCGTGATGGTTTGCGAGCGTGGTGCAAGCTTTGGCTACGGTAATCTTGTGTGCGACTTGCGTTCTCTTGCAATCATGCGCGAGACAAAAGCGCCCGTTGTTTTTGATGCAACGCATTCGGTGCAACTGCCAGGCGGCAATGGCGCCTGTTCAGGTGGCGACCGCCGTTTTGTTCCCGTGTTAGCACGAGGCGCAGTTGCCGCAGGCGTTGATGGATTATTTATGGAAACGCATCCAGAGCCCGAGAAAGCCAAAAGCGACGGGCCCAATTGCGTGGTTTTAAAGAGGATGCCTGAGTTACTGACTCAATTAAAAGCAATTGATCAATTGGTAAAAGGGCAACCTTATTTAGAAGAATCGTTTTAAATCGGAAATTTTTGATTAACTACTACACTTAACTACTTTAATAATCTTAAGGAAGAGAAAAATGAGTGCAATTATTAGTGTTATCGGTCGTGAAATTCTCGACAGCCGTGGCAATCCCACTGTCGAAGCCGAAGTTGTTTTGGAAAGCGGTGCGTTTGGTCGTGCCGGAGTTCCTTCTGGCGCCTCCACGGGTATCCGTGAAGCCATCGAGTTGCGCGATAAGGATCCGAAGCGCTACGGCGGCAAGGGCGTTTTAAAGGCCGTTGAACACGTCAATGGTGAAATCGCTGATGCGGTTTTAGGCTTAGAAGCCACTGACCAGGCCTACATCGATCGTAAGATGATTGCTTTGGATGGCACAGACAATAAGAGCCGCTTAGGCGCCAATGCTATCCTCGCTGTTTCTATGGCTGTGGCCCGCGCTGCTGCTGAAGAAACGGGTATGCCGCTTTATCGCTATTTCGGCGGTATGGGTGCTGTGCAACTTCCCGTTCCGATGATGAACGTCATCAACGGTGGCGCACACGCTAACAACAACCTTGACCTTCAGGAATTCATGATTATTCCTGTTGGCGCTCCGACATACAAAGAAGCGCTTCGCTATGGCGCTGAAACCTTCCACGCCTTAAAGAAGATCATCAACTCCAAGGGTATGAGTACCGCCGTGGGTGATGAAGGTGGTTTTGCCCCCAAGTGCGAAAGCCACGAAGAAGCAATCGAACTCATTATCGAAGCGATTAAGGCTGCTGGTCTTGAACCGGGCCGCGACGTTTGCATCGGTTTGGATTGCGCCTCAAGCGAATTCTATGAAGACGGCAAGTACACCCTTGCTAAGAGCACGGGTAAATCGATGAGTGCTGCCGAATGGGCCGAAGTCTTAAAGGGCTGGGTCGAGAAGTATCCGATCATCTCCATTGAAGACGGTATGGCAGAAGGCGACTGGGAAGGCTGGAAGCACTTAACAGACCTCTTAGGCGACAAGATCCAGTTAGTCGGCGACGATCTCTTTGTCACGAACCCGAAGATTCTCAAGGAAGGTATCGAAAAGGGTATCGCGAACTCGATTTTGATTAAGGTCAATCAGATTGGTACCTTAACGGAAACCTTTGAAGCGATCGACATGGCTAAGAAGGCCGGTTACACCGCCGTCGTGAGCCACCGCTCTGGCGAAACCGAAGATTCGACCATTGCCGATATCGCTGTTGGTTTGAACGCAGGACAAATCAAGACCGGTTCTATGAGCCGTTCTGACCGTATGGCCAAGTACAACCAGTTACTCCGTATCGAAGAAGAACTCGGCGAGGTTGCCGTTTATCCGGGACGCGCTGCTTTCTACTCGATTAAGTAATTGAGTTAACTCTCGGGGAAAGGACGTGAATCGACGTTACGTCTTATGCGTCGCTCTTTTTAGCTTAGCGGTCATTGTGCAATGGCCGCTCTGGTTCGGAAAGGGCGGCGTGCTCCGAGTCTTAGAGCTCGAACGCGACGTTGCTGCTGTGAACGACGCCAATGACCGCCTTCGAGAACGCAATGGCATGATTGCCACAGAAATTGAATCCCTTGAAAGCGGTACCGATGCGGTCTTAGAGCACGCTCGCACACGCCTTGGGATGATTCGAAACGATGAAGTGCTTTTTCGGTTTGTGCCCGAAGGCTCAAAAGAAGCACTCAGTATCCCCAAAGATTCCTATCAAGCCCAGCACAATCGGCTTTTTAAGCCTAAGCACGATCACCTTTACTCGCCTGGCGACCCAGCGGCAAACGTAAAGAAATAATGCGTTGATTTAAAACGCTCTTTATTTTCTTTTTCATCCCTTAAAAAAACCGAGGAATCTCTCGAAAAACCTGCTAGATTCCACTATCGGTTGTGTTGATTTCCTTTTAGAGCACTATGGTTACGAATTCGATTTATTTAACGGATAAGGTTTTTATTGGGCTTTTTGTCGCGCTTGGCGTTCTCATCGTCCTTTTGATTGCTGCGCTTTTCTTACTGCATGCGCAATCTCGGCGACAAGCCAATTTCGAAAAGGCTTTAACCGAGAGCGCTGCTACAACGCGAGAAAAGACAGTTGCCGATTTAGCCTCTTCTTTTGAAGCGGTTCGCCGTGAATTGCGCGAATCCTCCAATGAATTAAAAGAGTCTCAGGGATCTCGGATGAATGAATTCTTGGGACTGATGCAAAAGGCAAGCGAGATTCAAGTCAATACCGAGCGCTCGATGCAAGATTCCTTAATGAAGCAGTTGGAGTCGCAAGCCGTTCGTGATGAGGCACGTATTAAGTCACTCACAGACGGAATCACCGTGGGCTTAAATGGCATGCGTCAAAGCTTAAATGAGCAAATGACTGGTATTCGAGCGAGTAACGACG
>CAVKJM010000138.1:488-3080 GCA_963656505.1 bacterium | reverse complement strand
TGTGTAGTGTGGGGCCTCAAGAAGCTCGTCATTGAAAGATTCATCAGCAACAGAATCGGCTTTAATGGCTCCCGGCAACTGCCGCACCATCGCATCAATTAATGCGCAAGCTGGAATCTCAGCGCCAGAGAGAATAAAGTCACCTAAACTCAATGTGACATCGACAAACTCATCAATAAATCGCTCATCAATTCCTTCGTAGCGCGCACACACGAAAACGTAATCACAACCAGAGCTTGCAAAGTCTTTCACGAGCGTATTTTCAATTGGCTTTCCCGTAGGAGAAAAAGAAATCACGGGCCCCGCGTTTCCCGAAGCACGAATCGCTTCCAAGGTCGCTGCTAGGGGTTCAGCCATCATCACCATCCCAGGACCCCCGCCAAAGGGACGGTCATCTACGGTGCGATGAAGATCTGTTGTTGTCGCTCTTGGGTTCCAAAAGTGAATGGACCAAAGGCCCCGGTCTTTGGCTCGAGAACTGATGCCGTAATCGGTGAGGGCTTTAAAGATCTCAGGGAATAGTGTGATTACATCAATTCGCATCGCTAACCCCAATCGCTTTCCCAATCCACATGAATGGTTTTGGTATCTGCTTCGATTTTCTCAACGTAAGCCTTCACAAGCGGAATGCGGTGCGTGCGTTCTTCGTTAACGACAACAAGGATTTCGTGGGCGCCATTATTTTCAAAGCGCTCTAACTTGCCTAGCTTTTCCCCCTTGCGATTGACAACATCAAAACCAATTAAGTCAACGGCCCAGAATTCTCCTTCCTCAGTTTCTGGAAACTCGTCTCTAGAAATAAGAATCGCGCCCTTTAAGGTATCGGCGAGTTCTTTGGAAGTGACCTCTTCAAAGTGAACGAGAAGCCCTTCGCCGTGGTTTTTAATGGATGTGGGATGTAACGCTTGAGTCACACCAGCTCGGCTTTTAAAGACCCAGGATTGCGCTGCAATAAGCGCTTCGCCCGTTCCTATAGGAAAGACGCGCACGTCGCCACGTACGCCATAAGACCCTGCGCACGTAGCAACTTCAATGAAATTCTCTTTACTTAAATCAGTCATAAAAAAACGGGCCCTATTTGTAGAGTCCGTTTATTTTAGCGAGTTTGGCTAATACGCATTTCAGGGATTAGGTAGATACCGCTATGAAAAGAGACCCAGAGGAATTTAAAACGCAATCGAGTGTGCACTAGACACGGGTGGCACGACGTTTTAAAAAAGGCTCACTTTTATTTTTAGCGCGAAAACCCTGAGTGTTGTATTAAGCCGCAGCCTTTGCCTTCGCGTCCTTTAAGAGACGAGCAACGGTGTCGCTTAGCTTGGCGCCATTATCGAGCCAGTGCTGGATGCGAGCGGCATCAAACGTTAAGCGCTGTGCGCCTTCGGCGACAACGGGGTTATAAAAACCAACGCGCTCAATGAAGCGACCATTGCGGCGAGCACGAGAGTCGCAAACGAGCATGTTGTAAAACGGACGCTTCTTAGCACCCGTACGAGACAAACGAATAATAACCATAGGGTCCTCTTAAATATATTGTGCGCCCGTACCAGGCGCAAAAATCCGTGTCGTTCGTGAATTGCTCCACATCTTTAAAACGACAGGTTCGGGATTCTAAACCAATTGGCTTTGAAGTTCTAGCAAAATTTAAAGAAAATTTGGCGTTCACTCTCTTCAATTCTTCACAAGGCAACACGCTCTCCAATTTGAGAGAGCCAAACACCTGCAGCTTCTGAATTTGCAAGTGCAAATCTTCCATGACTTACCTGATAGATCCAACCTTTAAGTTCCATCATCTTTAACTTGGCTTGAACACTAGATGCTGTAGCGGGTTTATCTCTACCAAGCGCTAGCCCAAGCTTTTCTAAAAACTGTTTTGAGTAAAGAGCATTGCATCCCGCATCAGAAGATTTGGCGATTTCTGTAAAGAGCGCTTGCGTTAAGGCGTCTGCGCTTTTAATAGGATTGATGAGATTCTCCGCTTCATCAAGTGGTGCGTTGCGAACAAGCATTAAGAACGCATCATCGACTTCAGTCCCTTCAAATGCTTGCAGTCGATTTAAATTTTTTTCGAGAATTTTTGGTCGATATTGCAACACTTCAAATCCGCGGCGTAGTGCATCAAAACTCGGAAGATTCTTCAAATTAAGACAATCGGTAATCCAACGTATGAAATCATCTCCTAGTGCAGGGTACTCTACGTAGTCAGCTCCGAAAAATGGTTCGCTCGACTTCTTGACCATATCTGAAATTAATGAACGTTGAGATCCGATACCGACAATTGAGAGATAAGTTTGGTTAACGTTGTTCGCTCTAAGATTTACCGTGTCTCGGGCAGCTATAAGAGAACTCAAGAAACTACGATTAGAAGCATCCTTAGATATCTCTTGAATTTCATCAATTACCAAAACAATATCTTTGTCAATTCTTGTAATGAGATTCAAGAAAGCTTGTGAAAGAGTGGTTTGCTCTTTTTCCCTCGAGTCACGAGGAGAATTGTCATGTTTATTTGTCTTTGTTTTTTTACTAGAGAGTAACTTCGCTAATACCTCACGAATCTGGGCATTGGCAACTTCGGATAGCGCACCTTCATCC
>CAVKJM010000138.1:0-478 GCA_963656505.1 bacterium | reverse complement strand
CCTTCATCCACGCTACTTGAAAGATTGACATAGATTGTATAAGCGCTTGACTTCTTTAAATAAGGGATTAGGTCTGATTGTATAAATGTGGTTTTACCTTGACCACGAGCCCCAGCAATAACTAGCCCATTGCGAGAAGTAAAAATATCTGGCTTTAAGAGGCGATTAACAAAAAGCTTAGCCAAGTCATTTCGGTGAAAAACCGCTTCATCATTTCTTGAAGTGCTCATTTTGATTTTATATTATCACTTAATAATTGCAAGGTATTATAGAATATAGTATAATTTTAAACGTAAAAGAAAATATGTTTTACAAAGCAAATAGTAGATGTCGTTGTTGCATTTTATCGAACACCCTGCTATAGTGTTTAACGTCATCGAACAAATCCAAAATGATAAAAAGTTTCCTTCATAAAGGTTTACAAGAGTTCTATGAAACAGGCAAAACAACAGGAATTCCTGCTGCACATGCTAAAAAA
>CAVKJM010000137.1:0-3102 GCA_963656505.1 bacterium | reverse complement strand
CCGTAAATTGAAGCAAAATGAAAAGTTCGGTTTTCAAGGTTTTTCCCTATTAAAGGAAAATCTTTTCTTTTTAAGGCAATCGAGCCTTAAAAGCTTCTGGGCAATCCTCAAAAGAAAAGAAGGCGACATTGCTTTTTTCCTAAAAAGCTAAAAGTAAATGAAAGAAAGTCCTGCCTTTGCTTTTCCTGGCACGTGCCACCGAAAATGAGATTCTGATAGGCAAATCAAATAGAGACGTTACATTTCCCATTTTTGTGTTGATAAGAGACTTCTGGATGGAGTTTGGTTAGAACTCCAAAAAGAGGCTTAATTGCGTAGCGTACGGTGAACTTGAGCGATAATTCTGAAGGAGGCGCTTGTTTGCGGTGTCGATGTCCTTTATTCCTTGTACGCGGAATTCTAGTGGCCAGCGACCTTGCAAGGTCTTAAACAAGCGCTCAACACTCCCTTTAGCCTACAGGCTAAACGCATAAATCAACTCGTTATTGAGCTAATCACAAGAGCCTTTGCAAGTAACACTTGAATTCATTAGGCCGTACTCCACAAGTTAATGAAGGTTCTCCAACTATTTTGGTGGTTTGATATCCATTGGCAAGGATTGAAGTCGATTGGCGACTCATAGAATCCCTACAAAAAAGGCTATCAAGGAAATTCCGAGGCAATTGAGTCGTTCCGGGATGTGGCGTTTAGCTTTGCTAGGAGGTGACAATATCCTCAAGTTCGGGACTGTTGGTTTCTTGTGCTAGCACGCTGGAGTTTTTAGATCCAGCGAAACATTTGTTAAAATGCTCAACGAGATAAAGGTCGTGTACATAACCTCATCTCCTTTTTAAAAGCTCAGGCTGCTACCTGGGCTTTTTTTCATTACCGCTTAAAAGTTAGCAGCACCTACCTATGCGACCGCATGAATTATTTACAACTCATCGGCACATAAGCGGGCGCGTGGGTGGGAATTGCACTGTTTTGTGGTTCCGTCCCAAGAAAGGCACGGAAGATTTCAGGGACGGGGCAGAGGGATTTCTCCCTCTGCCAATAGCTAGGAAATTCCTAGCTATTCGTTACATCTTAAGAAAACGTTTCACTAAAATAATGATACAAATTGCCATAGGCAAATGCGTTGTTAGGGCAAAGCAAAAACGTCACTATCCAACACAAAGCATAAATGTCACCAACTGACAACGGAAGTGGCGGCAAATTACTTTCGAAAATTCTAGCAAAACGGAAGTCGCTTTTCTGAGCAAAACACTTCCAATAAATACTGGGCTTAAAGCGGATTGTCCACTGAGAGTTTTCTTCTTTTCTGCAAACCTTATTTCAGAGCTCAGAGAAAGTACCGCCTTTCTCTGAGCGGCACCTAGCACTTAAGTTTGTTGAGCTCCACGGGAGAGGTTTTAAACGGAGCCGTGATGCTCCCGCTTTGCGTTAGGGTATAGCCTGAGAACGCCGTTTGGAGCGAACTCTGGGCTTATAGGGAACGACGCTCGCAAAGAGCGTCGTCTGAGGGCCGAATTCAAAAAATTATTTCTTACACTTGCTCTTCATTTTTAAAAGAGCAACTTTCTCTTCTAACTTATTGGCTTCCTTTATTTGCTTGGCTTTTTTCTTCTTTTTTTCTTCGTTATTTTCGCCTTCTTTGCCAAACCCCGTTCCATAGGGCCTGTCGCGATTCATTCTCTTTCTTACGGCTTGCTCAACCCTTGAATCGATAGTTTTCGCTGTTTCTTCAAAAGGCACAACGGGTTCATGAGTCTTTCTCTCACGAGCGCAATAAATCAGACGATTCCATGGTTGACCCTTGAGTTTACAAATCATCTCTGGCTCACGATTGTCAGGGTATTCGAGGATGTATACCGTTTGTCCCATCAGTTCGAGCTTTCTTCCCTGGGCATTCATGACCTGAAGAATGCTTTTTCCGTAAGACACAGTGAGCGATTTACTTAGCGTTCGCTCGTGCCACACGGCACAGACACGCTCTACGTCGGGCATGTCCGTAATTGCAACAGGACAGTTCGCATCTTCTGCATTTCGAGGCTCGATTGCGTATCGGGCATTGAACTGAGCGATAAACTCAGGGAGGCGCTTGTTTGCGGTGTCGATGTCCTTTATTCCTTGTACTCGGAATTCCAGTGGCCAGCGACCTTGCAAAGTTTTAAACAAGCGCTCCACCCTGCCTTTAGCCTGCGGGCTAAGCGCATAAATCAACTCGATATTGAGCTGATCACAAGCACGTCTAAACTGCGTTTCTCCATCGGTATCGAGGGTAGAGGTCGGTTTCTTGAAGATGCAGTGCCGATCGCTATAAAGCGCCAATGGAATCCCGTATTCTCGGATATGACCCAGTAGCACAATCATGTAGCCCTTAGCCGTTTCCGTCGGGAAAAAGTGCGCGCTTGTGATTTTCCCTGTGGCATCATCGATAAAGGCAATCAAGCAGTACATGGTTGAGTCATCGATGAACCAATGATGCGGGCTCCCGTCAATTTGAATCAATTCACCAAAGCGAGCTCGACGCCTGCGAAGAAAGTAACCTGCTTCTCTATGCTGCTCTTCAGTGGTGTCCGGGTACAAGGTCCTGAGAATGCGACGGACAGTTTCCTTTGAGACCTTAATACCTTCGTGTTCTTGAAGGTACTGAGCGAGTAACGACGGAGGGAACCCGTAGTATTTTTCTTGAATAAGGTTGATGATTTTTTCTCTTATCTCCTCTGATAAACGGTTTGGAGCGGAGCGACCTTTGTTGCCGTGATCAAAACTCTTTGCACCATTGCTACGCCAAGCCTTAAGGCGCCTGAATAGTTGACGCTTGCTAATGCCGAGAGTCTTTGCAGCAGCGCTTGAACTCATTTGGCCGTAAGCCACGAGTTGATATAGGTTCTCCAGATATTTTGGCGATTTGGTATCCACCGCCAGGATTGAAGTCGATTTGCGACTCATAGAAACTCCTAAAAAATAGGCCCTCAAGGAGATTCTGAGACAATTGAGTCGTGCTGGGATGTGACGTTTTAGCTTTGCTGGGATATGACAATATGCCCGAGTTCGGGTCTGACAGTTTCTTGTGCTAGCCTGTGACACAGTTCTGTGCTAGGCGGTGACACCTCAAGT
>CAVKJM010000136.1:0-3104 GCA_963656505.1 bacterium | reverse complement strand
TCACCGCCTAACGCAGGCTCAGTTATCAAAAGCCATTTTCCCCGTGGGCGGGATGCTAAAGCGCGATGTTCGAGCGCTTGCGAAAAAAATCGGGCTTCCAGTTGCAACAAAGAAAGATTCCACAGGCATTTGCTTTATTGGCGAACGCCCCTTTAGAGAATTTCTCTCGCGCTACCTTCCGACAAAACCTGGTCCCATTAAGGATGAACACGGTAAAACCATCGGCAAGCACACGGGTTTAAGTTTTTATACCTTAGGGCAACGCAAAGGTCTTGGCATCGGCGGCATGCAAGAGAGCACAGGTGAGCCTTGGTTTGTGGCAAAAAAAGACCTTGCGACAAATACGCTTTGGGTCGTTCAAGGGCACGATCACCCGTGGCTTACGGCAGATGACTTAACTGCGACCAATACAAGTTGGATTGCAGGCAGCGCGCCAGAGGTAAACGCCGCTGTTACCGTTAAAACCCGCTATCGTGCGCCTGATGGAAGTTGTGTGATTTCTGCGATGGATGCAGAAAACAAGACCATGGCGCTTCACTTCCCCGATCCCCAATGGGCACCAACGCCTGGGCAAAGCGCTGTGCTCTATTCTGGTGAAGTCTGTCTTGGCGGGGGCTTTATCGACACCGTAAAACTTAGAGGCTAACTCTACCTTTGGAAACGTATTTATGGCCGTAACGCTTTTTTCTTCAGCGCGCTTTCTCACCTCAGCGGCAAAACTTACACAGTTGCCGCCTGCAGGGCTACCTGAAATTGCCTTTGCCGGGCGCTCTAACGCTGGGAAATCCACAACGATTAATGTCTTAAGTAATAACGGACACTTAGCGTTTGCCTCGAAAACGCCTGGTAGAACGCAACTTATTAATTTCTTTCGCTTAAGTTTTGGCGCAGATGACGCAGGGTTTCTTGTTGACCTTCCAGGTTACGGCTACTCAAAAGCGTCTCCCGAGACGCGCGCGAGTTGGACAGAACTTGTCGCAGGCTACCTAAACGAAAGACCCTCTTTAGTTGGCATTGTGATTGTGATGGACGCAAGGCGCCCCTTTATGCCAGCAGACGAGTGGCTTATTGATTTCTTTACTGAGAAAGCGCACGTTAAGCAGCTTTGGTTACTTAATAAATGCGATAAATTAAATCGCTCTGAACGCATCAAAGCTAAGAGACTTGCAGAAATCCGAGCAAAAGCTCTCGGAGATAACATTACTGTGCAACTATTTTCTGGATTAAAAAAGGAAGGGCGCGAAGCACTTTCTGAAACCCTATTAAATTGGATCGATCCCGATGGGCGTTTTCGTGCCCCGCTCGAATCCAAGAAGTAAGAGGATTATTTATGCAAACACTTGGTCAATTTCCTCAGGTTCGCATGCGTCGCATGCGCCACGATGACTTTTCTCGTCGCTTAATGCGTGAAAACGTCATCACACCAAACGATTTAATTCTTCCAGTTTTTGTAAAGGAAGGCACTGCAGATCGCGAAGCCGTTCCCACAATGCCTGGCGTTTTCCGTCAGACACCCGATGAGCTCTTAAAGACCTGCGGGGAATGCGTTGCGCTCGGCATCCCAATGGTCGCGCTCTTTCCTGTGATCGATGCCTCTTTAAAAACACCCGATGGTGTTGAAGCGGCCAATCCCGATGGCCTTATTCCGCGCGTTATCAAAATGATCAAGGCCAAATACCCTGAACTCGGTGTGATGTGCGATGTGGCGCTTGACCCCTACACCACGCATGGCCAGGATGGATTAATCGATGAAACCGGATACATTTTGAACGATGAAACCGTAGCGATGCTCATTCGTCAAGCGCTAACACAAGCCAAAGCCGGTGCTGACGTTGTCGCCCCGAGCGACATGATGGACGGACGCATCGGTGCGATTCGCGCCGCTCTTGAAAAAGAAGGCCTTATTCACACACGCATCATGGCGTATTCTGCAAAATACGCCTCTGCCTTTTATGGGCCATTTCGTGATGCTGTTGGGTCAAGTGCGAACTTAGGGAAATCCAACAAAAACGTTTATCAGCAAGACCCGGCTAACAGCAATGAAGCACTCTGGGAAGTGGGCCTTGACCTAGCCGAAGGCGCCGACATGGTGATGGTAAAACCAGGACTTCCCTACCTTGATGTGATTCGTCGCGTCAAAGATGAATTCAAGGCTCCTACCTTTGCCTATCACGTCTCAGGCGAATACGCGATGCTTAAATGCGCCGCTGCCGCAGGCTGCATCGATGAAAAGCGCATCACAATGGAATCGATGATTTGCTTTAAGCGCGCAGGCGCCGATGGCATCCTGACTTATTGCGCCATTGATGTAGCGCGTTGGATTCACGAAGGCTATAACTACTAAGCCTTTTCTGAAACGCTAGATTTTGGGGCGCCTTATGCGCCCCAAATTCGTTTTTAGTCTTTACTGATTAATGCGTGAGCAAGTGGCTCAAAAGGCGTTTTGACTAAACCAAAAAGAGACTCGGCTTCAGATAACGGAGCCTTCACTGCCGCTTCAATTTGGTTATTCGGTGCCTTCACAGTAAGAAGTAACTTCTCAACCCACGTGCGAACGGTGTTGGGGCTTTCTTCGTACCAGTAAATGGGAGAGCTCTCTTCTAATTTTGCTAAGCGACGCGCCTCGGCTTGAGCGACAGCCATGCCACCTAATTTATCCACAAGGCCTAAGCGCTTCGCTTGTCGGCCCGTGTAGACGCGCCCCTGAGCTAAGGGTTCAACACGCGCTATCGGCATATGGCGCGATTGAGAGACTAGCTTTAAGAAATCTTGATACGTCCTTTCAACGGTACGAGACAAAATTCTTTCGTAGCGAGAATCGAGTGGCAAAGCGGCGCTTTTCGCTCGTGCCATCCACTCTGTGTAAGCGCCTCCGACACCCACGGAATATTTCTCAAGAACTCTTTCAAATGTGGGCATCATGCCAAAAACGCCAACAGAACCTGTGATCGTCATTGGGTCAGCGACAATCGTATCAGCAGCAAGACTTACCCAATAGCCGCCGCTTGCTGCGATATCGCCCATACTGACAACAACGGGTTTGCCGCTTTTGCGCGTCAATTCGAGTTCTCGACGAATCATTTCGCTAGCGACTGCGCTTCCCC
>CAVKJM010000135.1:0-3133 GCA_963656505.1 bacterium | reverse complement strand
GCCAGAGGCTCTTAGCGCGCTTTAAAAAGAAAACGAGCACCTTCACTTTTAAGAAAGTGCTCGTTAGAAACTAGCCGTAAGGAGAGCTTTAGAAAAACTCTCCTTAGCTCATAAGGCTTAGCGGATGATGAAAAGCGGAACCGTACCTTGGGCCGCAACACGCATCACAACGGAACCCGCGAAGGCGGCTTCAACATTCGAGCGCCCGTGGCTCCCCATCACAAGGAGATCAAGCTTTTCTTGCTCGGCGTACTGAGCAATCTTGTCGCCTGCCTTACCCTGCAAGGCCACTTCCTTGACGTTACCAAGCTTCTCGAAGAGACCGCGCAACGGTGTCATCACATCGTCTGTGGCCTGCTTTTCGAGTTCCTTGCCACTTGCTTCATTTAAGAGGGCAACCTGAGCCAAACCTGCCGAGCGGCCAGAGGCGGCCAATGTGGCAGCGCCCAAGGCGCCAAACATGAAGTCATCAGCGCTCTTACTAACGTAGATTGCGTGGAATTCGCAGTTAGCTGGCAATAGAGCCTTGTTGGCAATGAGGAATTCCAAAACCTGATTGGAACGTTCAGAGCCGTCAACAGCGATACCAATCTTACGGACGGATTCTGTGGACTTCACCGGACCGCGCACAATCAACATCGGGGTCTTTGTGCGAGAGAGAACGCCCACTGTCACAGAACCGAAGAACAGGCTTTCAAGAGCGGTCAAGCCGCGAGAGCCCATCAAGATGTAAGAGGGTTCGGTTTCGCGAGCTTTAGCAGCAATCTTTTCAGCAGGGATTCCAAGTTCCCATTCAGCTTTCGCGGCAACGCCCGCTTTTGTCAATTTATCCATCGCAGGATTGAGGATGTCTTCGGCTAAGGCTTTAAAGCGTTCGACACCAGCTTCACCGAGGCGGCCAATCACTTCTGCGGGAAGTGTCGGTTCAATGACTGTGAAGAGGGTGACTTCGGGTTTAACCTCAGCGGTTTCGACAATGCGAACCAAAAAGTCCAAAACGTTATCAGCGTATTTGCTGTTATCGATGGAGACGAGAATCTTTTTCACGATGAGCTCCTTAGGTTTTTGGAATAGGAAATACCTTTGATTTTGTGATTGTACAGGACTGAAGGTTAAGGAAACGCGTCTTTTTTGAGGAATTTTTCTTAGTTAAGCTCATTTAGCTCAAGGGCTTGATTCATAGGGTCTGAGAAGGGCTTTCTTTCACAGGATCAATAGCGGGAGAAATCCTTCGCAATTCAATAAAAATCACAATACCTTTAGAAAAGGGGCAGGGCGCCAAGGTTTTCTGCATATACTCTGAAGAAAAAGAAAATCTTGCCCAATTTCACAAAAGGAAAGAGCCATGTATCACGTTAACAACAAGCAACCGTCACGGGCCTTTTTAGAGTGTTGGAGCGCCGCGGGTCGCCACATCCAATTTATGGGTGGTGAGGCAGTTCGTTGGATTAAGGCAGATCCTTATCCGCCATTTTTAGAGCATCTCTCGTTTTTTTACGGCAATCAGGCGTATTTCGTGCGTATCGAAGATGAAGCTGGAAAGCTCGAAATCCCAGGTTCAGAGGAAGGGCTTATCTCGATAGCTTCAGCGTGGGGCGCTCGTGCCTGTCGACTTCTGATGCGGCGTAGCCCAATTCGGGGGTGGCGTCCGAAGTATCCTGATTGGGGGTTGCAAGACATTCAAACGGGGAGGTTTGTTGTGCCTCCTAACCTTGTGACGGATGAAAAAATCGAAATTGGCCCCTGGGAACTTTTTGATTTTGCGTGTCAATTTGTGCGTGAAGACCTTCAAAAGAAAGGCTACGAAATTCTTTCTTCAAGCAGAAATCCCGATATCTATCCATCCTTGTGGTTTAGCCGCTCTCGGGGACTAAGAGAGTGGGCGCTTATTTTGCCGTATCGCTTACCTGACTCTAAGCCCGAATTTCCTGAAGAGCTTGAGGAACTTAATTGGCAGATGAAGCGCAGGGGTTACCAGGGTTATTTGGCGCAAGTCGGATTTACTTCGATCACTCCTGACGAACCTCGTCTAATTCGCGGCGAGGGCGCTGACGTGCAATTCGAGGGTCTTGTTCCGATCCCGTAGTCTTGGCCTAAAAAAAGTTGACACTTTGAGAGAGGGGAAATGCCGACAAAATGGCAATCGGACTCGCTAGATTGTCAACGGATTTCGGCTTCTAACAAGTTATTTGTAAGGCAAAACAGGCGAGAGAAATTTTGACTGTCAACTTAATTAGGCAAGCGTCACTGTCAACTTCTTTTAGGCAACAGGGGAAAAGGCGCCAGGACTCAAAATGTAAAATCCGTCAGTCAACTGACGGAATTTACAGTAAAAATCGTCAGTAAACTGACGGAATTTACATATATGGCATCACTGTTGGCAGTTATAGTGATTTGGCAGGTAACATAACTATGCTACAGAGACAATTAAACATGGGAATGATGGGAGGTCATAGAACTAAAGAGAGAGTCAAATGACTTGTGAAGCGTTTGTTTGGGGAGATGAAAATGAAGTTAAATAACTTTGATCCACTAGACCATCTCAAGACAAAAGAGGATTTCCAATTGGCTTTGGAGGCGGCTTTTGAGGAGGATCCTGGGGATGGAAGTTTGATTGCCGCAACGCTTGGCGATATTGCAAAGGCTCGCGGGATGATTCAACTTGCCAAGGAAACGGGACTGTCTCTTGATGTCCTGAATTGCTCTTTATCCGGGAAGGACAATCCTAAGTTTTCCACTATTATCAAAGTAATGCGCGCTTTAAATGTGCATATGACCGTACCACTCTAAAAGTTTCCAACTTTTTTGCTCTATACTTTTCTCGTGATAGAAAATCGTCCTAGCCCAGTTAAGCCTTGGGTGCGTATCAGGATTCCCTGATATAGGCGGATTGTCGGGCTCCTTCCCTAGGGCGGATTTCTTCTTCATTCATCGCTAATGCGCCTTGTCTCCTTGCGATCTTGCTTCTTTGGCGATTAGTTCTTTCGAGACTTTCTCATTCGCCTAAGTCGGTCTTCTCTTTTTTGAATACAGTTGAAAGAAAAGCAAATTCTTGGAACTTTGCCTCTTGGTCTTACAGAGTTTTGGCAAAAAATACGTGCCCGTTTTTTAGGCAACTAGGGTAGAATAACGG
>CAVKJM010000134.1:0-3143 GCA_963656505.1 bacterium | reverse complement strand
GCCTTTAGTGGTCTCGTATGTCGCTCAAAAAGTTGAATCCCCAACTCTTGCTCTAGACTAGAAATTGTTTTGGAAACTCCTGATAAGGATATTTTTTGCGCCTTGGCAACAGCGGTGAAACTTCTCAGTTCGCAACAAAGAAGGAAAATCTTGGTCTTATGATTCATGAGCGAACGCTCACAAAGATTGTAAAAGTCGTCTTTCAGCATAGAAAGCCTCCTAGGAGCAATCTAAAGACCTATTTTCGGGTTTTTAGCAGATCTCGAATTTCCCGCAAAAGAAGAACGTCTTCAGGGGTAGGAGCAGGAGCCGCGGCCTTCTCTTTTTCTTCCTCTTCTTTTTTCTCTTCGACAAGCTTCTCGAGTTGCTTACGCGCGTGCGTCACGCCCTTAATAAGAAGGAAAACTACAAAGGCAAGCAAGATAAAGTGCACAACAGAGGTTAGAAACGCTCCGTAGCCAAAAACTGTGGCACCAGCTTTAGTGAGTGCTTCGTAGGTTTCAGGACCCACGTAATCAGCTGGGCGACGCAACACAATAAAGAGGTTAGTAAAGTCGGGTTTACCGACTAAAAAGCCCACGAGCGGATTAATGATGTCTTTAACAAGGCTATTAACAATCGATGAGAAGGCCGCGCCGATAATCACAGCGACGGCCAAGTCAAGGACGTTACCTCGGGAAATGAACGCCTGAAATTCTTGAATGAATTTTTTCATAAGTGTTCTTCCTTCTTTTCTTTTTAGGCCTTTTTCTTACCCCAGCTATCGCGAAGACCGACAGCAAGATTTAACACAGGCGCCTCGCTCTTATGGTCAATGCGGTCAGTAACAAAGTAGCCAGTGCGTTCAAACTGGAATCGCGTATCCGGTTTTGCACTCGCAACAGAGGGTTCAACGTAACCGGCAAAGACCTTTTTGCTTTCCTTATTAATAAGCGTTCTGTAGTCCTCAGCAGAATCGGGATTGGCTTCTGTGAAAAGGCGATCGTAGAACTTTAACGTGGCAGGAACGGCTGTTGCCGCATCTAACCAGTGAATAGCAGCCTTGGTCTTTACGGAATCAGCTCCTGCTGTTCCCGTTTTGGTTTCTGGTAAGTAGTTCGCATGTACGCATGTGACACGCCCTTTATCATCCTTTTCAAAGGAAGTGGGAACAATCACATAACCGTAACGAAGACGCACAGGTTTTGCGGGGCTTCCATCAGAGGGCACTGTCAAGCGACGATACCCCTTAGGTGGCACCTCAGCGAAATCGTCTTCTTCAATCCAAAGCTCACGGCTCATTGTCATCTCACGAGTTCCCATTTCAGGAATCTGCGGATGATTGGGAGCGACCAAAGTTTCGCTTGCTCCTTCTGGGTAGTTATCCAAAATAAGCTTTAACGGACGAACCACACCAAAGCGACGTTCGGCAGTCTTTTCTAAGTCTTCACGAAGACTTTGTTCAAGAAGACCATAATCAATCCAGCCACCTGCGGCGCGTGACACACCACACTTTTCAACAAAGTTCTGAATCGACTGTGCAGTAAATCCACGACGACGTAAACCCACAAGCGTTGGCATACGAGGATCGTCCCAGCCATCTACAAGTTTTTCTGTGACAAGCTGAATGAGTTTACGTTTGCTTAAAACAACGTAGTTAAGATTTAAGCGATTGAATTCGTACTGATGCGGCAGTAAGAAAAAGTTCTTTCTAACAACCGTAAGCGTTACTTGTAAGAAGGGCGTAAAGCTTTCGGGGCTCTTTAGTAGGAGAGCGAAGAACTCTTTGGCTTTCTCGCACGTGGCACACTCTGGCGCTTCTTCATTCCAAGAGGCTAAAAGAGCCTTCATTGCAACTTCGGCTTCACTCTGACCTAATTTCGCGGTTGCTGTGAGTGCTGCCTTCATGAAATCCGCAGCACGTGCGTCTTTACCTTCGGCCATTGCTTTAATAAGGCTTACGGCTTCTTCAAACTGTGGCGTACGAAGCACAGGGACGACGCGCTCGAGCGCCCAATCGTAGAAGGCGCGTTGATCGTCGAATTCAAGCGTACAAATCGAATGCGTGATGTTTTCAACAGCATCTTCCATCGGGTGCGCGAAGGTATACATCGGATAGATGCACCAGGTGTGACCTGTTGCCTGATGTTCGGCAAAGCGAATACGGTAAATCGCAGGGTCTCTTAAATTAATGTTAGGAGAAGCCATATCGATTTTCGCGCGAAGAACCATCGAGCCTTCTTCGTGTTTACCAGCACGCATCTCGCGGAAAATCCTCAAATTTTCTTCGGGTGTGCGATTGCGAAATGGTGAATCCTTCCCGGGTTCCGTTAACGTTCCGCGGTTTTCACGCATCTCGTCAGCGCTTTGTTCATCGACGTAGGCGTAACCGGTTTTAATTAAGTGCTCGGCAAACGCATATATGAATTCAAAGTAGTTGGAAGCGTAATAAAGGTTATCTTCCTTTTCGTCTTTCCAATCAAATCCCAGCCAGCGAACGCTTTCCATAATGGTATCGACGTACTCCTGGTCTTCTTTCACAGGATTCGTATCGTCAAAGCGCATGTGGCAGCGGCCACCGTAGTCGCGTGCTAAACCGAAATCCAAACAAATCGCTTTGGCGTGACCGATGTGTAAATAGCCATTGGGTTCCGGTGGGAAACGCGTACGAATGCGTGCGGTATCGGGGCTACCCTTTTCCTGTTGCTCAGAGTACGGGGCTGGGTGCCCACACCAAAAGCGCGGAAGGTTATTGCCTTCAGCGAGATCGGCTTCAATAATGTTGCGGATAAAGTTCACAGGCTTACTGACCTCAGTAGCCTCTTCGTTATTCTTAACCTCAGACATTCGTCGTTTCCAATACAAAAATTCGGGGCGCGTTTAAAAAATCCGTGCCAATCAAAGCTCTCTTAATACTTTAAGAGAGAATTCATACGTCAAAGAAATCATTTTAGCCGAAGGAGCCGCTAAGCTAAAAAATTGCGCTAACCCAACCATTGGCAAAGGCAATATAAAGTAGCGCGCCCGCAAAAATCGAAAGAAGCGCTCGAGAAAAGCACCACTGAAGCGCCACAACAACAGCAATTGACGCGACGGCTGGCTCCACAGTACCGCGAGAAATCGCATCAAAGACGCCACTTAAAACGAGGAGCACCATAATCGAG
>CAVKJM010000133.1:0-3152 GCA_963656505.1 bacterium | reverse complement strand
AAGATGCCGCGCTCTGCCTTCGCAAGTTTTCGACCTGTGTCGTAACTTACGATATCAAGGAGTTCATTTCTCCATTGAAAGAAAGCGTTCGCATCGTGCAGTTCTTTGGCAAGGCTTGCGAGTTCTTGAGAGGCGGTTTTCCCATTAAAGGGGATTTCAAGGCCATCGGGCGTTTCTTCAAAAACGCTATAGAAGGCTGGCGACCGAAGAATGTCGTAAGAGCGTGGCACAAGCGTCCCGCACCTTATGCCGCATATTGAAAGCGAGTGAGACCCCGCAGGTGGGTTTTCACTTGCTCTCGCACTTAAATTCTTTAAGAGTTCTTCGGTCGAAGTCACGCTTTATTCCTTTTCCGGGCGAAGTGTCGGGAAGAGCAATACTTCACGAATGGAACTTGCATCCGTTAAGAGCATCACAAAGCGATCGATGCCAATGCCGCAGCCGCCAGTGGGAGGAAGCCCATACTGCAACGCACGGATGTAATCGGCGTCGTAATACATCGCTTCATCATCTCCCTTAGTCTTCGCATCGGCCTGCGCCTTAAAGCGAGCCGCCTGGTCGTCTGGGTCATTTAACTCAGAAAAGCCGTTAGCGGTTTCGCGCCCGTAGATAAAGAGTTCAAAGCGCTCTGTGATTCCGGGTTTTGTATCCGATTCTCGCGCCAAGGGACTGATTTCCACGGGGTAGTCAACGATAAATGTCGGCTCAATTAATTTGGATTCCGCGACTTCTTCAAATAGCGCCATCACAAGAGCGCCTAAGCCCACCCAGTCGGGTTGCTTGGCGCCGAGTTTTATAAGTTCTGCGCGCAAGAACGCTTCATCTTTTAATTGCTCTGGGTTGTACTGCGGAGCGTATTTCAAAATCGCTTCTTCTGGTGTTAAGCGAGCAAAGGGCTTCGAAAGATCAATTTCGGTACCTTGATAGGTAATCTTTTCAGAACCCGTTGCTTCCTTAGCAACATAACGAAGAAGGCTTTCTGTGTACTGCATCTGATCTTCGTAGGTCCAGTAAGTCGCGTAAAACTCAATCGTTGTGAATTCTGGGTTATGACGCGTGTCGATGCCTTCATTTCTAAAGCAGCGATTTAATTCGTAGACGCGTTCAAAGCCACCGACAACGAGTCGCTTTAAAAAGAGTTCAGGAGCAATACGCAAGTACTGGTCAATGTCTAAGGCATTGTGGTGCGTGACAAAGGGTTTGGCGTTAGCCCCGCCTGGAATCGTGTTTAGCATCGGGGTTTCCACTTCAACGAAGCGATGCGCTTCCATAAAGTGGCGCACAGCAGAAACCGCTTTAAAGCGCGTTGCAAAACGAGCACGACTTTCTTCGTTGATAATTAAATCAACATAACGCATGCGGCAGCACTGCTCGGGGTCCGTTAAGCCCTTATGCTTATCAGGTAGCGGCAACAGGCTCTTCGTTAAAAGGCGAAGTTCTTTTACGCGAACAGAAAGCTCGCCGCGATTGGTTAGGAAAAGCGTGCCGCGCGCCGCAACAATGTCACCAATATCGTAGGTCTTAAAGGCAGCATAGGCTTCATCGCCCATTTCGGCAGCACTTAAAAAGTACTGCATCTTTCCTGTGAAGTCGGTAACGGTTGCGAAACTCGCTTTCCCCATGATGCGCTTAAGCATCATGCGGCCTGATACTGTGACTTCAGGAGCAAGAGCTTCTAACTCTTCCTTGGTTTTACTTCCATAGGTTTCACGCAAATCCCCAAAGAGATCTTTACGTTTAAAGTCATTGGGATAGGCAACGCCTTTGGCGCGCAAGGCTTCAAGCTTTGCACGGCGCTCGGCGATGATGTGATTGATATCTTCTTGCTGCAATGACGCACTATTTTCTGTGCTCTTATTTTCTTCGCTCATTTAAAAAACTTTCCGATGTGTTTTTAAAAAGAATAATTTCGTAGTCTAGACGCCTTGCTTAAGACTTGCTTGAATAAATAGGTCTAAGTCCCCGTCTAGTACCGCTCCCGTGTTACCTGTTTCGACATTGGTTCTGAGGTCTTTGACGCGGCTTTGATCTAAAACGTAGCTTCGAATCTGGTAACCCCAACCGATATCGCTCTTGGCTTCTTCGAGCTTTTCTTGCTCGGCCATGCGTTTTCGCATTTCGGCTTCATACAATTTGGCTTTTAATTGCCGCAGAGCCTGTTCGCGATTGTTGTGTTGGCTTCTGTCGTCCTGGCAGACAGTGACGATTCCTGTCGGAATATGCGTAATACGGACAGCCGATTCGGTTTTCTGAACGTGCTGACCACCAGCGCCTGAGGCACGGAAAACGTCAACGCGTAAGTCTGCGGGGTTGATGGTGATTTCGATTGAATCATCGATTTCCGGGTAGACGTAGGCACTGGCAAACGAGGTGTGGCGCCGGGCGTTCGCATCAAAGGGGCTCTTACGAACAAGGCGATGAATACCTGTTTCGGTCCTGAGTGTCCCGTAGGCGTATGGGCCCGTGATGTAGATCGTGCAGCCTTTAATCCCTGCAACGTCCCCAGGGGTTTCTTCCGTTAATTTTGCGGTAAACCCAGAGCGCTCAGCAAAGCGTAAATACATACGCTCTAACATGCTTGCCCAGTCTTGCGCTTCGGTGCCGCCAGCGCCTGCTTGAATTTCTAGGTAGCAATTCGCAGCGTCCATCGGCTGATTGAACATACGCTTAAATTCAAGCTTTTCGACTTCTTTTTTGTCGCTTTGAACTTCTTGAGCAATCGACTCAGCCCCTATTTCATCGCCCTCGTCAAGAGCCATCGCAAAGAGCTCTTTGGCATCGGTAATACCGTGCGTTAAGCGCTCGAAGTCGCCCACAAGCGTATCGAGTAATTTCTTTTCTTTGCTAACTTCTTGAGCGTGCTCGGGATGGTCCCAAAGATGTGGGTCTTCTAGCTCGCGATTGACTTCTTCGAGGCGTCGCTTCTTTTTATCGACGTCAAAGATACCCCCGTAATTCAGAAAGACGCTCTAAGAGGTCCTCACAGAGGTTTTTCGTTAAATTAATTCGTTCTGCTTCCATGCTTTTCTTAAATTGCTCTGAAAAATAGATCCTCGCATTGCGCGAGGCGGGCGCATTATCTCATAGGGATAAAGAATTTGCTTTTCTATGAGGGCTCTTTTTGGTTTAGTTTTGTTTTTATGTGCCTCCAA
>CAVKJM010000132.1:0-3160 GCA_963656505.1 bacterium | reverse complement strand
GAATCACAGTAACGCTTGAGTTGCTCAGTTGCTTCTTTCGTCGCGTTTTCTACTGCATCAGCAACTTTTTTCTGCGCAAGTGATTTCTTTAGATATTTCAACTCAAGCAAATACGAGGCTCCGTTACCATTAGAAGGAGTCAAGATTAGGTCGGCATACCCTGGCCCAGCTAAATCTGGCTCCTCAAGCGCTCGATAGCCAGCGCCATAGAGCGCGAGCACTTTGACGGCTGTGCGAATATTGCTTTCGTTGAAGTTGCTGTAGACGTGTTCTCCGGCGTCAGCGTAAATCCCGTCAGAGACCAATTCGAGTAAGGGGCGGATATCGCCTTTTTGTAGCGCAGACGTTGCCTCAATAACTTCTTCATCATTGAAAGTAAAGTGGCTTCCCTCAATTTCTTCCATGTAGTATCTGAAGAACTGCTCGAGAATACAGCGATTAGGACAGACCATATAGCGTGAGGTCTTTGGTGCAAATGTCAAGAAGCCCATGTAGTAGAGCACAGCTAGCACATCATCTGGCTTGAGACGATTTTTCTTATTGAGGTTTAACCCGTCACCAAAATCGCCGAATTTAAGTTTTTCCCCATTGAGAATCTTTTCGACAACCTCTTTTACGTAGGCTTTGTCGCCCAAGAGAAGTAAGTTCTTAATCTTTGTGTAATTTATAACGTTGCGATCAAGAAGCTTTGTCGGTTCAGTGCCTGTTCTCTTAAGGCTATTAAGGTAATAAATGCTCAAAGAAGCATTAAATACAGAAGTATCTGATTTCGGACTGAATTGGTAACCGTTATACAAGTCGTGCATACGAGAAACGACTTGCTCAATTGTCTTTCCGCAGGCTTTTAAGTCAATTGTTGAGGGAATTAAACTTCTTAATTCATCTTCAGTAAAGCCAAAGAGGTCGGCAAATTCAGGTTCAAGTGAAACGTCCTGACCAATAGAAAAGCCTGAGGACATTGAATCAAGCGAGATAATCGTGACGCCAGTCATGAAGATTCGCTTGACTGAGCCACCGCTTGTCGCTTTCTTAAGCTGAATATAAAAGTTCTTTAGAAAGCCACCGTTATCCGTGATGGTTTTAAATTTTTCTGGATCTGCACTCAATAATTCATTGGCAAATTGATCGTACTCGTCGATGATTACATAGAGTTTTAAAGCTGGATTTTGCTCGGCAATCGTCAAAAATTCGTTGAAATACACGGCAGGCGAATAATTCTGCGCACCATCTAGGAGTTTCTGAGATCCTTGGCATGGATAGCGCTCAAAGAAATTTTTAAATCCACGCTTAAGTACTTGGTTAAAAGCTTGCTCTAAATCACTTGCGCCAAGACCAGAGAAGTCTAGATGAAGAACGCAATAAGAGCCCTGAGATCCTGTCAAATGGTCATAGATATAGGTTCCTTTGAAATTTTTCTCAAAGGAAGCCTTCTGAGCCTTGTCATAGTAGGCTTCAAGGACTTTGGTAAAGAGCGTTTTACCGAAACGGCGAGGGCGGATGATAAACGGATAATAAAGGTCCAACTGTTCCATCTTTTCGATGAACCGCGTCTTATCAACGTAGGCATAACCTTTCTTACGGAGTTCTTCGAAATCCGTGATGCTAGATGGAGGAAGTCGGCAAAGTTTTTCCATTTGATAGTGTCTCGCAACTTTTAAAGTACTACCAATTTTGCATGCCAAATTTTGTCAGTTTGACTCAAAAAGGGCGCTAGCATTCAATATCTTACTAAGAGACGTGAGAATTACAAGTCCTATTTGAATTTTATCTGAATTATTTGGATATTTCTAGTTCAATTCAACATAACTACTATTATGTTGAATTGAATTTTAGGCCGAAGAGGGTGGTTTTTACCCACTTAAATTGCCCAAACGGGTGCGGCTAAATTCTTTTCATCAAGCACCTTTGCCTCGGGATCTAAACTAATGATGACACCTTCGCCACGCGGTATCTCTCCCTTATCTAAAACAGAAAAGACGCGAGCCATTTCAGGCGTCACTTTTTCGGTCCTTTTAACAAGAATCGGAAAAATCGTTTGTCTTTCCTCATAAAGAAGCGTGATTTCTTTTCCGTCTTTATTTTTAAAGTAACTCAAACTAAACCAAATGCTCTCGCCTTCTGTTCTGAGGCTTTTAACGATTTCTGAAACGGCAAGATTTTCAAATAGTGCATCCTCACTGAGAGTTACGTCGTTGTTGTACCTACTCGCGTCCTTAATCAGGTAATCAACAAAGCCCGTGTCATAAAAATAAATCTTGTGCTTTTTCGTAATCCGATTGAATCCGCCCATAAAGTTACGCCCAATTCGGAAAATAATTCCGAGCGTTTCTAAGACATCGAGCCAATCGGCAGCTTGTTTTGGATTAATGCCTGCTTCTTTAGCAAGAGCCGCGACGTTTTCTAATTGCGTTGTACGCTTGGCAAGCGCAAGAAGAAAACGGTGAAAGATAAGGATATCGACGGATTTCGCGAGGCTCTTTACTTCTTTCTCGATAGCAAAAGAAAGATAATCGCTATAGTAATCGTCGCGTGATTTGCTTAAGTACGCGCCTGGGAGAGCTCCTTTTAGAAGCCTCTTACACGCAAGAGCCCCTTCCTTGGCGTTCTTTGACCGGGATGAAAGCGCTTTAAAGTCGACTTTAAATACCCTATTTTCTCGTCCGAGTATTTCTGAGATGCTCAAGGGCGTGAGCGTGAGCAGGCCCACACGCCCTGCCATGCTTTCTTCGACATCGCGCATGAGCCCATACATATGCGAGCTTGAAAGCCAAATAGCGCCTACTTCGTCAGGATGTCGATCGGCATAAATTTTGACTTGACTAAAGAGGTTTGGCGCATGTTGGACTTCTTCAATTAAAACGGGAGGCTTATAAATCTGTAAAAAGAGTTTTGGGTCTTTTCGCGCAAGGGCTCTCGCTTCCCAATCGTCTAGTGTCACGTAATCGCGTGGCGCCCCTTCAGCAATGAGTTTTTTTAGCATGGCAGTCTTTCCCGCCTTCCTCGCTCCATCAATAAAGACGACGCGAAAGAAGGTCGATAAGAAGCTCACCATTTTTTCAAGATTTCTAGGAATATATGGAGCCATTCCGTAAACATCGGCTATTATGTAATTTTTTAACATTATAGCCGAAAGTGTCAAGAATTTGTTTGGATTCAGGGA
>CAVKJM010000131.1:1400-3182 GCA_963656505.1 bacterium | reverse complement strand
GTAGCGAAGAAACGGTCTTTAATCCCACGATGTGTTTGTATTATTTGCGAAGCCTAAAAACAATTCACGAAAAGCCTGACACGCTCATCGATCCAAATCTTGGATGTGACGTCAATAAGATTGAAGGTTATTTAACTCTTGGGAGCCGTGCGATTATCAAAGAAACGCTTGAAAGCGCCATGAATCATGTGGCAATCCCTTTTAAGTCAACGCCGAGTGACCTCAACTTAAATCGGCTCAATAAATTGGGTCAAAGCGAACTTCTTTCTCTCATGTTCTATTTGGGTTTTCTCACGTATGACTCAGGTAAAACGCCAGCGCTTGTGATTCCAAATCGAGCCATTCAATCGCAGTTCTTTGTTTACTTAGAGCTCTTAAAAGAGCAGAACTAAGTCCTTTATGGAAAAACACTTAGTAGTAAACGTCAAAATAAATCTCAGTCTCGCAGGATTTTGAGTGCAATTTGCGCGCAGGCCTCAGCATCTGCCAATGCGTGATGATGATTTCTTAAGTCGTATCCACAAATGTGCGCGACTGTCTGCAACTGAAAATTAGGCAATACCCCATGAAACGCCACCCGTGCTGCTCGGCATGTACAGCGAAAGGTGTAATTCGGATACGGCATCTCGTAGGTTTGAAAAACCGCACGTAAACAACTCTCATCGAAAGGGCTATTGTGTGCAACAAGAGTAAGCCCTTCTATCAATGGAGAAATATCTGCCCAAACCTCTGGGAAATTGGAAGCATCACGAGTGTCCTCTTCTGTAAGGCCATGGACTCGTGTATTCCAGTAGGAATAAAAATCAGGGGCCGGATGAATAAGTTCGTAGAACTTTTCCACGACCTTCGCATTACGAACGACGACCAAACCGACACTACAAACGCTTGAGCGGTATTGGTTCGCTGTTTCAAAATCAATCGCTGCGAAATTTTCCATTGACTACCCTTAAATAAAACATCCCTAAAACTAGCGAAAGATGCCTTATGCCGTACGCTCGCGCTCTTAAGAAAGACGGCAAAAGAAAAAAATGCATCAGAGGCTAGGCCCACTATGATAGAGCAACATAGCGACGCTCTTTCCTAGTGCACGCCAAGAAATTAGAAACACATTTCCCTTTGCTTTTCTTCTTGAAAGCCGCCAAAATTGCGCTCGCCATGAGAGTACCCGAAGCTTTTCGTATTGTTCGCGGCTTGCCGCGCCCCGAGGAACGTTCCACCTCGGCTATTGCTATTGGCAATTTCGACGGGCTTCATCTCGGGCACGTCTCTCTCTTAAAAAGCGTTGTAAAAGAAGCAAAAGCAAAGCGCTTAACACCAACAGCCTTGACCTTTGAGCCGCACCCACGTGAATTCTTTAAAGACACTTCCGTGCGTCTTATCTCTACATTAAGAGATCGCTGCCTAGATATCCTTCACTGTGGAATTGAAAGAATCTGCATTCTTCCCTTTGACGCAAAACTAGCGAATTTAGAGCCTGAAGTTTTTGCTAAAGAAATCCTTATCGATGGACTTGATGCCCGCTGGGTTGGCGTTGGAGAAAACTTTACCTTTGGCGCTATGGGTAAAGGAACTCCTGAAACGCTTACTGCTTTAGGTAAAGAATTGGGCTTTGAGGTTTTAACGCAACCGTTACTTAAGATTTCTGGTCACACGGTTTGTAGTTCCCGTATTCGCGACGCTCTTGAAGAAGGCGACTTAAAAACCACTGCGCTTTTATTTGGCCATCCTTACCAAATCACAGGGCGTGTGGTTCACGGCTCTGAATTAGGCCGTACGTTAGGT
>CAVKJM010000131.1:0-1390 GCA_963656505.1 bacterium | reverse complement strand
GAACTAGGGCGCACGTTGGGGTTTCCGACTCTAAATATCGACATCCTGCCACCTGGATCAATTTCTAAGCCTGCTCTTCGTGGCGTTTACGCCGTGCGCGTTAAAGGCGTTGATCAAACAGGAAAAGAATACGGTGGAGTGGCAAGCCTTGGCGTAAAACCCACTGTCACGTCAGAAGCCCGCTGGCTACTTGAAGTCAATGTCTTTGATTGGTCAGGAGACGCTTACGGGCAGATGGTTGAAGTAACCTTTGTCGAGAAACTTCGCGATGAAAAGAAGTTCGCAGGCCTCGATCAATTAAAGAGTGCAATCACAAACGACGCTTTAAAAGCAAGAACAATTCTCGGGCTCTAAGAGAGTAAAAATCTTCCCTTATTACCTCTTAAGTCAACATATCGTTGATTCGCCTTTTTATTGCTTAAAAAGCGCCTCCCCACTTCACTTCGTGCGGTACTATTGCCTTAAAGATGAATTAATCCAATTGGGCAACGCATAAACAAATAAGGGGGAAATTCCATGCTTGGCGCAATCATTGGCGATATTGTTGGATCTCGATTTGAGTGGCACAACACGAAAAAGAAAGACTTCCGATTCTTTCGCTTTAATTGCTTTCCAACAGATGATTCCATTATGACGTTGGCTTTAGGCAAAGCCATTATGGAAAGTAAAGACGATTTCTCCGATTTATCCGAAAACGCCGTGCATTACATGCAAGCAATTGGCCGCCATTATCCAAACTGTGGCTACGGCGGACACTTTTACGAGTGGATCTTTTCAGATAATCCCCAACCCTACAATAGTTACGGCAATGGCGCGGCGATGCGCGTGAGTGCCGCAGGCTTTGTTGCAAAAACATTGGATGAAGCAAAACGTATTTCAAAGAAAATCACTGAGGTCACGCACAACCATCCAGAAGGCCTTAAAGGAGCAGAAGTCACTGCCGTTGCAATTTTCTTAGCCAAAAGCGGCACACCCCTTCTTGAAATCAAAGACTACATCGACAAACACTACTACCCGATGGATTTCACGCTCGAAGCAATCCGCCTGCACTATCGTTTTGACGAATCTTGCCAAGGGACAGTGCCACAAGCGTTGATGGCCTTTTTTGAATCGAGAGGTTTCGAAGATGCCATTCGTAATGCGATTTCTCTTGGTGGCGATAGCGACACACTTGCTGCAATCTGTGGCGGCGTTGCTCAAGCCTACTACGGCATACCCTCAGATCTACGAGAAAAGGCCCTCACCTACCTAGATGAGAATCTCTTAGAAATCCTGACTGCGTTTGAGGCACGATACAACGTAAAGGATTAAAGGCCTTAAAACGCCAAGAATCCACGGGGCTCTGAGAATGTGACTACCTAATTCTTGACCACTCGCCAGAAGTTGTTTC
>CAVKJM010000130.1:0-3220 GCA_963656505.1 bacterium | reverse complement strand
GATTCTTGTTTCAACGATTTGAATGACAAAAGAACAACTACTGCTATGAAACGCGTTGCTTTGCTGATTCTTACGAACGTTGCCATTATCTTTATGTTGGGCATCGTTCTCAACGTTGTGAGCCTTTTAACGGGCGTCAATTTCGGACAGATGGTCGGGTCCGATTTGGATGTAACGGCCCTTTTTGTGTTCTCTTTGGTCATTGGTTTTACAGGCGCGATTATTTCGCTACTGATGAGTAAGACCTCGGCGAAGATGAGCATGGGGGTGCAGTTAATCAACACAGAAAATCCCGCTCCAGGGCTCGAGAGCTGGCTTGTTGCCACTGTGCGCTCTCATGCGGAAAAAGTGGGTGTTGCAATGCCTGAGGTTGGTATCTATGAGGGCGAACCCAATGCCTTTGCAACGGGTGCCTTTAAAAATAGCGCCTTGGTTGCAGTGTCCACAGGACTTCTTCGCTTAATGAGCAAGAAGGAAGTCGAGGCAGTGCTTGCTCACGAAATGACGCACGTCAGTAACGGCGACATGGTCACCCTGACTCTCATTCAGGGTGTTGTCAACACGTTCGTTGTCTTTATTAGCCGTATCGTGGGTTGGGTAATCGATAGGAACGTCTTACGTAACGAAGACGACCGTCCTGGTATGGGCTACTACATCACATCGATGGTGATGGATATCGTTTTAGGACTCTTAGCGGGCATGGTTGTGGCTGCCTTTAGCCGTTATCGTGAATATCGCGCGGACGCCGGTGCTAAACAAATCATGGGTAGCGCAGAGCCGATGATTGAAGCCTTACAGCGCTTAGGAACGATGAAGCCAGCAGAACTTCCTGCCTCGATGAAGGGTATGGGAGTATCAGGCGGCATTGGTTCCCTCTTTGCCTCACACCCCTCGATTGAAGATCGCATTAAGGCGCTTCGCGAAGACTAGTTCTTCTCTTTTACGATTACTGCTCGGCCGCTCTCATCGATTTCGTAGGAGCGGCCTTTTAATGCCTCAAATAAAGATGTGGCACGTTCACGGTCAACGTGTAGCCGTGAGCGAATCGACTGAATGCTTGCTTCACGGTCAAAGACTAAAGAGTGCGAGGCTTTTACCAATAGGGGATCTTGGATAGAGCGAGGAAGTAGCCCCGTGTCACGGAAGATCGCTTGCATGGCAGGCGCCAAACTTAAGACAAAGTCTTCTGTGGTGTTTTTCCCCGGGATGGGGAGAGCCACTGTCGTAAGGTTTTCCCAGCGTTGGACATAGGCACCGAGCCGTTTGTCCGTAAGGCGTCTTCCAGCGTCTTGTGGAGCGCCTGCTGTCGAAATAAAAGCCTCTTTCGCAAGATTCATCGCGTCCCACAGGTAGCACGATAAAAAAATCACGAGGCGCGGTTTGCGTTTGGCGAGGATTGCATTAAGGTCAAAAGCGCTTTCAGCAATGCGAGGAACTAACTGTGGACCGTGCGCTTTCTCGGGGAGCTTTTCAGGCCAAATAGCAACCGAGAAACTTCTTTCAAAAGCGCCCTCGGTACCTGAGGTTCGTGCTAGCGGCATTCCCCAAAGCGTAAACCAATCGCAAAAAGAGGAGAGCGTCTTCCCTAAGAGAAGAGTCCTATCGGAAAGAAAACTACGAGGGCCAGAGCCAGTGCGCATAGCAAAGCCTGGCATCAAAACGACAAGAATGCCGTTTTCTTTATTTTCTTTCGTCGTGAGGATGTCAGGAATCAGCATGGTGTTAGGGGCAGGATTTTTCTCGTAATTGGATTCTAACCCGAGCCTTTTGGAGCGTTAAGTGCGGATTTCGTGAAAACTTACACGAAAAACGCACTTATTTCGTGTAAAAACACACGAAAACAGCACTTAAGTTAATTTTCTTTGTTAAAACAAAGCCCTTTTAGTAGGAAAAGTTGTCATAGTGAGTCCTGATGCGGCTTCGGGGCTCTTAGCTCGAAAAAAAGGCACATTGCCTTAGCTAATGTGCCGATAGGATTTCAAGGAGCAAATAAAGAGAAAATTATTCTTTTGAGTCTTCTTTGTCTTTCTTAAAGATTTCGTCAGTGACCTCTTTCCAGGGGCCTTCTACCTTTAATGGGTCGATTCCTTTACACAAGACTTCGTAAAAGAGTTCGGTAAGTTTCTCTGGGCGATCCTTAAAGCATCGAAAGATGCGAGGATGCTGATCAAAATAATCTTCTTTAAAGCCAAACTCCGCAACGTAATCGTTTTCTCCGTAGCGAACACACTGCAGAAATGGCTCACGAGGGCCATCCTCTTCGATATTGACAACGATGTGTTCGTAAGCGATGTCGCGAAGCGCTGCAAATTCATCCTTGATGTCTACCTCGAACGCTTCTTTTGTCATCGGAAGGGTAACGTCAAAGTGAATCGAGCGACCAGCACCATCGACTGTGACACTCTTTTCGTAACGAGAAACCGCTTTCTTTTTTGCTGCCATACTATCCCCCTTGTTAGCCGTTTTTAACGTGAAAAATTCTTGCCTCTCACATACCAGATTATAGCTCTTAATGCTTGATTTCTAAAGGAAAAATGGTCTTGGGAGGCCTCTATTTTCCCTTATATAACAGGCCTTGCAAAACAAATTTTTTTGGGTTTCGTTTTGCCCGTTTTCGGCTCCAAAAAAGAGGGTTTGCTGTGAGAAAATCGCACGTAAAAAATCGGCCCTCAAAAAAGAGGGCCGAGGGAGAAAACGCAAGTTACCAAACTATTCTTGTGGAAGTTTCGCTAACTGGCCTGTGAGTTTCTCAAGAAGCGTTTGAGAGTCTGCTAAGCGTTTCTTTTCTTGATCGACAACTGCAGCGGGCGCCCGTTCCACGAACGATGCGTTCGATAGCTTCTTGTTGTAGCGCTCGATATCGCCCTTAACGCGTTCGATTTCTTTAGATAGACGCGCGCGTTCTGCTGCCACATCAATCTCAACTTTGAGCATCAACTTAAAGTTATCCACGATTGCCACAGGAGCAATCGAGCCTTTATTAAGTGCTGAGATGTCGTCAACAGCAAGCACATCGCTTGTGCGAGCGAGTGTCTTTAAGTAGCCAGTTACTGAAGCAATCGTTGCTTTGTCGCCTTCGATAGCAAGCGGTAAGCGCAACCCGGGCGCTAAGTTCATCTCGGTGCGAAGACCGCGCACAGCTTCAATCATCTTCTTAGTAAGAGCAATTTCGGCATCGGCCTTCGCGTCGCGATTGAAGTCGCTTGCTTCAGGATACTTC
>CAVKJM010000129.1:0-3287 GCA_963656505.1 bacterium | reverse complement strand
ACCTACACCCCTAAAAAATCTTTCAGGAAAGAAGCTTTAGGGGTGTTTTTATTTCCCTGTTTTGCTCTAAGATAGCAATCGAGATTGGGAAGCAACACAAGTGGCCTTATAATCGGCTTTCTTATTGTTTTGTGGCTCTTAAATACACGCAACGGAGATCGATCCCGTGAAACGCATTTACCCGCATCCGTTTTTCGCTCGAGAGGGTTGGACCATTATGGCGATTGCTTTTGCCATCGCCTTTATCGTCGATTGTTTTGTTGACGGGTTCTTCGTTTGGCTTTTCTGGTTAATCTTTTTGTTTGTTGCCAATTTCTTTCGAGATCCTGCGCGCGAGATGACAAGCGACACAAACGCTGTTGTCAGTCCCGTCGATGGACGCGTCGTGAAAATCGAAGAAGTGAAATGCCCCTACACAGGGAAAAAGATGCGCATGATTTCTGTTTTCATGAATGTCTTTAATGTGCATAGCCAGAAGGCGCCTGTAGCAGGAACGGTTGAGAAAGTTGAGTACTACAAAGGAAAGTTTTTTAACGCTGAACTTGATAAGTCAAGCTCAGAAAATGAAAGAAATGCTGTTGTCGTTAAGACCCAAGCCGGCGAGACCGTCTGCTTTGTTCAGATTGCGGGTCTCGTAGCCCGTCGCATCCGTTGCTACACGCATGTCGGTGACCACCTTACCAGAGGCGAGCGCTATGGCTTTATCCGTTTTGGTAGCCGCGTCGATGTGTATTTGCCGCTATCAAGCGAAGTCAATGTCGCAATCGGAGAAAAGGTCACGGGTGTTGCCAGTGTCTTAGCCACCCTTAAAGGGACAACGCTTTAAAAAGAATACATTTGGGAGAGATAGGCATCATGATTCAACGCACGCGTCGTCGTTCGGCACGAGCCCGCATGGTAGAAGTCAGTCGCAAGAAGATGAATATCGTGCGTACGCACGGCATCTATGTTTTACCCAACCTTTTTACGACAGCCTCTTTAGTGTGTGCCTTTCTTTCGATTGTTCGCACAATCGATGGAGCGTTTGCAGAGTCCGCGGTTTTAATTGTTCTCTCGATGCTTTTTGATGGAATGGACGGGCGAGTCGCGCGTCTAACTCACACACAAAGTGACTTTGGTGTGCAGTTCGATTCCATTGCTGATATGACAGCGTTCGGTGTGGCACCAGCGATTGCCATCTATCAGTACGTACTCTCTTCGATGGGACCAGTTGGGTGCGTTGCAGCTTTTGTCTTTTGCCTTTGCGCTGGCATTCGTTTAGCGCGCTTTAACTGTAACGTTGGAGTCGTGGATAAGCGATTCTTCCAAGGGCTACCAAGTCCTGCGGCAGCCGCTCTGATTGCAGGCTTTATTTGGTTATTGGCAACAGGGCGCTTCCCGGAGTGCATTTCCCAGAACCCGACAAACTACGCTTTCGTCTTAACGCTCTTTGCAGGTCTTACGATGGTTTGCAATGCGCCGTTTTTCTCAGGTAAGTCGGCTGCTTGCCTAAAAACGAAACCTTTCTGGTTTGCTCTTATTGTGAGCGTTGCCTTTATCGTGGTTTCTGAGCATCCGATGCTCGCAATCTTTATCCTCTTTTGCGTCTATGCCGTAAGTGGCTACGTTTATCAGGCTTGGCTTTTCCTTGCCGATAAACCCAATCCCGTGATTCCGGGTAGCGTTGAAGAGTACGAAAAGACGCACGAAGAAAACTAAAGAGGCATTAGGCGTCGTTATTTAGGCGTTTTTCCATGTTTTTCTATTCACTAGGAGCCCAGTGGGCAGCGCGCCTTTGCGACTCCAAATTCGACTTCTTTCCGATTCGCCGCATACGGCTTAGTGTCGATGGAGCGTTTCTCACATTAGCGCCCACAACGCTTATTTCGGCAGCAGAAAAGGAGATTGTTCCCGTTGCAAATGACGGCGTCTCAGAAGCTCTTTTCTTTATAGCCGCGCTCTTTAACGGAAGGAAAACTGAGCCCTTAGCGTATGTTGCAGGAATCGACTTTTTGAGAGTTTCAAATTGGGTAGAAGAAAACCTCGTTATCACGGAGGCGCGACTAGCCGCAAAGACAATTGACCCGACAGACTCGATAGCTTGGGCGTATGATGGCGCCCGCCAAATTTTTAAGGATCGAGTCGATGCGCTTATGGGACTGATGCCTGAGGCAATCACTAGTGCGAAAAGTTCGCACTCAGGGCTACTCACGGGTGACCTTGTTGGCGTTGGGATGAAAGTCAAAATCAATCCCAATGGTAAAGACCTCCTTCACTATGGCGTCAACGGCGTCGGTGGCGTAAAAGTTTTATGCAGTTAAATACAAATCAAGCCACAGCGCTTGGATTATTGGCTCCTGCCCTGTGGGGTATGAGTGTGGGTTTGGTACGTACCGTCACAGTTGATGCGGGTATCGCTGGTGGCGTTTGTCTCCTTAACCTTACAGCAGCGTTACTACTCACACTAGTCTTTGGATTTCCGAGACTATCGGACTTTCCAAAGAAGTTTCTTATCTTTGGTCTTGGCTGCGCCTTAACTTGCGAGCTCTGCTTTCCAGTTTCTATGGGGCTTTGTGCCAATGCTCGAGAAACGATCGAAGTCGGAATGGTCAATTACGCTTGGCCTTGTTTGACTGTGTTATTTGCCATTCTCTTTAATGGTCAAAAGAGTCGCTGGTGGGTTGCAATCGGCTTAGTCGTAGCCTTCTTAGGTATGGCGATGGTTTTGTCTGGCGAAGGGGGACTCAATTTTGGAGAAATCGCCTCCAACGTTGGTAAGAACCCGACCCCTTACATCATGGCCTTTATTGGGGCTGTGGCTTGGGCGGCATACAGTTCTGTGACACGCGCCATCGGCATTAAGAAAAACCCCGTTGTGCTTATTTTCTTAGGTAACGTCTTCGTTTACGCAGCTCTTTACTTCTCTGGCTTTGGAGCACGCTTTACGCCAAGCTTTGATGCATTCAAGTCGATTTTCTTTGCCGGCGCCGTGATGGCTAGTGGCTACGCTGTTTGGAATCTCGGAATCATTAAAGGACGTATGACGATTTTGGCGATTGCGAGTTACTTCACGCCAGTGCTCTCCTGCCTATTTTCGTCTTTTTATTTAAATCAACCCTTGGAGCTTTCCTTTTATAAGGGAGTGGCGCTCGTTGTGGCGGGGTCTTTGGTCTGTTGGGCAGCAACGCGGCGTGGTGGTTCGGTCTAAGTTATTTGACCGCTTCAATCTTTTCAGAAAGTTCGAGCCACTCGAGTTCTTTCGCTTCCACCTCGCTTGCTAAGACGCCTCGCGCCTTAAGGCTCTCAGC
>CAVKJM010000128.1:0-3315 GCA_963656505.1 bacterium | reverse complement strand
CCATTAAGAAGGCTCTTCCTAAAGGCTGGAATGTGGCAGGAGATGAAAAAGGCGCTTTTGAGTTGCAAGACGCCAATGGTGCGCCTCAAGTCAAAATCATCCGAGAAAGTGAAAGTTGCTCAATTGAAAACCTTGCATTTGGCTATCGCATCCGTACGATACCGTTAGCCGGAGAAAAATAATGGTTTACGTACACGCAATTAGTCTTGTGAATGCCTTAGGGGCCGATAAAGAAACCATCCTTAAAAATTGGGAAGATGGCGTTGCCCCGGGCCTTATTGAGTCGCCCTCATGGCTTTACGATGGGAAAACGGCTCTATTTGCTTCCGTTAAAGATGAATTGCCCGAATTACCCGAAGAATTCGCAAAAGACGCTACACGCAACAATCGCCTTTTAACCTACGCTTGGGAAAAAGAGAAAGACGAGTTTGAAAAGCTTCTTTCCTCTTATGAAAAGGACCGCGTGGCTATTGTCCTTGGGACAAGTACCTCAGGATCAGAAGAAGCGGCTATCTACATTAAAAATCACCTTGAAGGAAAAGTCGATCCCGATTACGACGCCCGGGCCCAAGAGTTTGGCAATCCTTCAGAATTCTTTCGGCGTTACTTAAACGTTACGGGACCAGCCTACACCGTAAGCACCGCTTGCACATCGAGCACTCGCGCGATTATTAGTGCGGCGCGCCTAATTGAATCAGGCATCGTTGATGCCGCAATCGCAGGAGGCGTCGATACCTTAGCTAAGAGCGCCATCAATGGCTTTAATGTGTTAGAAGCCTTAAGTCCCACACGCTGTAAACCCTTTGCTGCCAATCGCACAGGAATTACGATTGGAGAAGCATCAGGCCTTATGTGGTTAAGCAAAACGCCAAGTCCCATTTTCTTAGCTGGATTTGGAGAGACATCGGACGCTTATCACATCTCTTCACCAGAACCCGAAGGACGGGGAGCCGAAAAAGCGATGCGCGAGGCTTTAAGTCGAGCCAATCTAAAACCCACAGATATCGATTACATCAACGCGCACGGGACAGCCACTCTCTTAAACGATATTGCTGAAAGTAAAGCCGTCAATGCTGTCTTTGGGTCTACGACTCCGATTACATCAACTAAGAACCTTACGGGCCATACATTGGGTGCGGCAGGAATTACGGACGCGGGTCTTGCTGCCCTTCTTCTTTTAAAGGACTCAGCTCAGATTTGTGGTCAGTTCTTTGATGGCGACGTGCTCGACCCCGAGCTCACTCCTATTGGAGTTCTGAAAGAAAAAACTCAAATTCGAGCTCGCTACGTGATGAGCAATAACTTTGCCTTTGGTGGCAACAACGCCTCGCTTGTTTTCGGGAGATTTTAAGAGATGTCTTACCTTGAACCCGAAGCCTACATTCCGCATCGCGCGCCAATGAATCTTATTGACTGCGTCATAGAAATCACCGAAAAAAGCGTGACCTGCGAAACAGCAGCCAAAAAAGGCGGAAGGCTCGCACTTTTTGAAAAAGAAAATGGCGCCTTTGATGCGGCCGTTGTAATCGAACTGATGGCGCAAACCGTAGGCGTTTGGGCTGGAGATAAGAGAATTCACTCTGATCAAAAAATGAAACCGGTTGGTGAACAAGACGCTGAATTAGGATTACTTTTAAGTGCGAGAAACCTCAAAATTACCATCGATGAAATCCCTGCGGATTCAGTTCTTACAATGTCAATGAAACTACTCATCGATGAAAGCCGCCTCACTTCATTTGAAGGGACCGTAGCAATCGGCGAAAATATCGTCGCTACGGGGCGCTTAAACGTCTTTCAGCCAACAAACGATGAATTAAAAACCCTCTTTCCTTAAAAAAGAAGAAAAAGATACAAAAGGAGTTCATGCATGAGCACTCGAACCGTTCTAGCCGCGGTATCGGAAAGGCTTGTGCACTTACTTTAGCCAAAGACGGGTTTGATATCGTCATTCACTGCAACAAGGGCGTTGAGAAAGCAAAAGAGGTTCAAACTGAGATCCTTAACCTTGGTCGCAAGGCTCGCATCCTCTCTTTTAATGTGGCAGATACCGCTACCGCACGCACGGCAATTGAAAACGATATCGCAGAAAATGGTGCTTACTGGGGCATCGTCAGTAACGCAGGTATTGCTCGGGATAACGCTTTTCCGGCACTTACTGATGACGATTGGTTTGATGTGATTAACGTCGATTTAAATGGGTTTTATAACGTTGTAAAACCAGCATTAATGCCGATGATCCACTTAAAAGATGGCGGACGCATCATTGCGATGAGTTCAGTTTCTGGCATTATGGGAAATCGCGGCCAAACCAATTACAGTGCAGCTAAGGCTGGTCTCATAGGAGCCGCTAAGGCACTTGCTACAGAAGTTGCCCGCAGAAAGATTACTGTCAATTGCATCGCGCCAGGTCTTATTGAAACCGAGATGCTTCAGATGGTGCCAGAAGCGATGGAAGCTGCGATGGCGATGATTCCGATGCGTCGGATGGGAAAACCAGAAGACATTGCTAATGCTGTAAGTTTCTTAATGAGTGATAAAGCCTCTTACATCACGCGCCAAGTGATTTCTGTTAATGGGGGAATGTTATGAAAGAAAGACGCGTTGTCGTAACAGGGATGGGAGGCGTCACAGCCTTCGGAGAAACGTGGGCTGAGGTTTCCGCGAAACTTAAACTCGGAAAAAACGCCGTTAAGAAAATCGACTCCTTAAAGGAATTCGAGGGCCTTAATACCTTCCTAGGTGCCCCTGTTGAGAATTTCACACTGCCTGATACGTATACCCGTAAGAAGATTCGCTCGATGGGGCGCGTCTCGCTTTTTTCAACGCGTGCTACAGAATTGGCACTTAATCAAGCGGGTCTTATCGGAGACCCCGTTTTAGGTAACGGAAGAACGGGTATTGCCTTTGGCTCTTGCACAGGAAGTTCCGAAGCCGTTTGTGACTTCGCGAAGATGATTAGCGAACACACAACGCGCTACATCACAGCGACAAGTTATGTACGCATGATGCCGCACACGACAGCTGTGAATACAGCAATCTTCTTTGGTATTCGAGGCCGTGTCATCCCCACATCGTCGGCCTGTACGTCTGGAAGCCAAGCCATCGGTTACGCTTGGGAAGCGATTCGCAATGGCTACGCTGACGTGATGGTCGCAGGTGGCGCAGAACAGTTCTGCCCATCAGAAGTTGCTGCCTTTGATACGCTTTTTGCAACCTCTGTGAAAAATGACACCCCTGAAGTAACTCCCGCCCCGTTTGACGCTAATCGCGATGGGTTAGTCATCGGTGAAGGCGGTGGGGCACTCATTCTTGAAG
>CAVKJM010000127.1:0-3346 GCA_963656505.1 bacterium | reverse complement strand
AGTTCAAGCGCTAAAGAATCTGCCATTTCCCAGGTAACGAGTTTGGCTTTCTCATAGGGGTACGGTTCAGATAAAACTTGTCCAGACATTCGGCTGTGGTTTTCAGAACTATAGGACTTCACATCCGCGAGACTTACATTTTCCCAACCCCAAGCGTGATCGATTAAAAGCTCAGCGTTAATACCAAACGTATCAAAAAGCACCTGTGGGTTCTCTAAAGAAAGTCTTGCCACATCGCCCATCGTCTCAGCGCCTAGTTTTGCTAGGCGAGCGGCGTACCCTCGCCCTACACGCCAGAAATCCGTAATCGGTCGATGATTCCAAAGACGACGTTTAAAACTATCTTCATTAAGTTCCGCAATGCGCACACCGTTAGCATCTGCTTCGCAGTGCTTGGCTTCCACGTCCATCGCGATTTTGGCTAAATAAAGATTTGTGCCAACGCCAGCAGTGGCTGTAATCCCTGTTTCATCGAAAACGGCTTTGACCATACGCAGTGCGAGTTCTCGCGCGCTAATGCCGTATGTAGCTAAATATGGTGTTGCATCGATAAAGACTTCATCGATCGAATACGCGTAGATGTCTTCTTCGGAAACAAACTTCAAATAGGTACTAAAGATCTTCCCGCTATAGCGCATGTAGTAGGCCATACGAGGGGGCGCGATGATGTAATCGAGTTCAAGCGCTGCGTCTTCGGATAAGGCTCTGGCGTTCTCGCTTTTTCCACTAAAGCGGTGATTTGGTGCAGACCTGCACCTTTCAGCGTTAATTTCTTTTACGCGGCTTACGACTTCAAAAAGTCTCGCGCGTCCAGAAATCCCATAGGCTTTCAAAGAGGGCGTGACAGCTAAGCAAATCGTTTTCTCAGTGCGCGTTGCATCAGCGACGACAAGGTTCGTAAGCAAGGGATCTAAACCCCTCTCGCGACATTCGACAGAGGCGTAAAAGGATTTCAAGTCAATCGCAATAAATTGCTTCATGGCTCTCGCCCCTTTTCTAAATCCTCGAAAACCTTTCCTTCTAACGAAGCGATGTCATCAAAGCTAAGTTCCTTGTAATCGAGGAAGATGATTTTTCTCTCAGCAAGATTAACGAATCGTATGACCCTCGTTTCTTTTACGTAACTACCGCCCTCTTTTGTAAGGCCTGCTTCGTAGTGCGTCACTATGACTTCAGGACGAGCCCTAGCAATTGAAGCGAGAAAGTTAAGTTTCGCATTAAGTTCTTCGCTATCGATTTCAGAGACGCCTTTTCTTTCTTCGAGAAATCTCGTTACTTCAGAAATTTCTTCGTCATAGCCACGCAAGGCAGAAAAAGGAGAAAACTGCGCGGCGCGGTCACGCTGCGACATCGTCTTTCTGTGCGGAAAGGTCGGTCGCTTGCAATTGACAATATCCTCGTAAGGAAAGGCTGGCGTTGCTTTACTCATAAAAAGCATTGTGCCGAAGTTTTTCTCAGTTTGATCGGTTTCATTTTTCGCGGGGACTTTCCTTTGACTTCTCTTAAGAAATTCCCACGAAGTCTTTTCTTTGCCCGTTCCTTTTCGCAGGAAAACAACAAAAAGATGCGTTTTGCGAGTTTCATCTAGGCTCATCTCCTTATTTTTTAAACCCACTCCCGAATGCCTTGCCTTAAAATTCTTCGAATTTCAAGCACCCATTTCGAGCAAAAACTATGAGTCAGACTAAAGAAGATCTCGCTAAGAGTTTTGAGCCCTCAGATATTGAGGCCAAGTGGTATCCCATCTGGGAAAAACGCGGTTACTTTGCCGCTGGAAAAGACCCGAAGAAGCCGAGCTTTTCCATTCAGTTGCCCCCGCCCAACATTACGGGCATTTTGCATATGGGGCATGCCTTTAACCACTCGGTTATGGATTCCTTAACACGCTACTACCGCATGAAAGGATTCAACACCCTCTGGCTTCCTGGCACTGACCACGCGGGTATTGCTACGCAAATCATCGTTGAGCGCCAGCTGCAGGAAGAAGGCATCGATAAGCGCGAACTCGGACGCGATGCGTTCTTAGCCAAAGTCTGGGAGTGGCAAAAGTATTCTGGTGGCACGATTCTCAATCAAATGCGCCGCTTAGGCGATTCGCTTGATTGGGATCGCTTGTACTTTACGATGGACGACAAATTAAACAAAGTCGTCACAGAAACATTTGTGCGCCTTTATGAAGAAGGCCTTATCTATCGCGGAAAGCGACTCGTTAATTGGGACTCGAAATTACAAAGTGCTGTAAGTGACCTTGAAGTTGAAAACGAAGAAGCGATTGGCCACATGTGGAAGATTCGCTACGAATCTGAAGACGGCGCAGATGAAGTCTTTATTGAAACAACGCGACCTGAAACGATGTTCGGTGATACGGCTTTGGCTGTGAATCCCGAAGACGAACGCTTTAAGCACCTAATCGGTAAGCGCTTTAAGGCTCCGTTAATGGATCGTCTGCTTCCCGTAGTGGGTGACTCCTACATTGATAAAGAATTCGGCACGGGCGTGATGAAAGTCACCCCAGGCCACGACTTTAACGACTTTGCAATCGGCCAGCGTCACAACCTTGAGATGATCAACATTCTCACCAAAGACGCTCGCATGAACGAAAACGTTCCCGAGAAGTACCGTGGCATGACTTGCCCCGAGTGCCGCAAGGCTTGGGTCGAAGACCTCAAAGCTGCAGGCTTCTTAGTCGATACGCGAGAAATCAAGCACATGGTCCCGCGCGTTACGCGCACAGGAGAAATTGTCGAACCGATGCTCTCAGAGCAGTGGTACATGGCAATGAGTAAACCGGCTCCCGAAGGGACATTTGCTCCAGGAAAGTCGATTGCTGAAGTCGGTCTTGAAGTTGTGAATTCGGGTGAAGTGAACATTTTCCCCAAAGAGTGGCGTGGTGTTTATCGTCAGTGGCTTGAAAACATCCAAGACTGGTGCATCTCGCGTCAACTCTGGTGGGGCCATCAGATTCCTGCTTGGTACGACGAGAAAGGAAACGTCTACGTGGCGCGTAATGAAGCTGAAGCTCAAGCGAAGGCTGGAGCTGGCGTAAAACTTACCCGCGACGAAGATGTTCTTGATACGTGGTTTAGTTCCGCGCTCGTTCCCTTCTCCACAATCGGGTGGCCAAATCCTGAGGGCGATGAGAAGATTGTTTACGACCTATATCTCCCGAGCACGGTTCTTGTCACAGGCTACGACATCATCTTCTTCTGGGTTGCCCGCATGATCATGATGACAAAGCACTTCACGAATCGCATCCCATTTAAGAATGTCTACATCCACGGCCTTGTGCGCGACGCTGAAGGCAAGAAGATGAGTAAGAGCGAAGGCAATACGCTCGATCCATTAG
>CAVKJM010000126.1:0-3348 GCA_963656505.1 bacterium | reverse complement strand
TTCTTCAAGCGCCTGGAACGCGACAAAAGAAAAGGCAGGAGACGCCTGGGACGCAACAAAGAAAGTTTCTAAGAAAACGAAAAACAAGGTAGAGGATTCCGCAGAAGACGCGTGGGATGCCACAAAGGATAAGGCATCAGACGCATGGGATTCAGCGAAAAAGACAGCGAAGAAAGCCAAAAACAAAGTGACCGATTCCAAGGACTCGACTTGGGACGCGGCAAAAGAAAAAGCTGAAGACGCGTGGGACGCTACAAAGTCCACATCCAAGAAAGCGACAAATGCCGCCAAAAAGAGCTGGAAAAACACGAAAGAAAAGATTCGTTCTAGCTTAGAAGACTAAGCAAACGTTTCAATTAGGGGGAGACACAAATGAAAGCAAAAGCCTTGCTTCTTGCATTGACGTTAACCGCGAGCGTCCTAACGAGCGCTGCGATAGCCGCTGACGTGGGGCGCCACTACGACAGTTCAGGCCGTTATGTTGGTAGAACCGATGAAAACGGTAGAAGTTACGATAGTTCTGGACGCTACATCGGACGAGAAGACGCCAATGGCCGTCAATACGATAGCTCGGGGCGCTACGTGGGTCGAGAAGACGATAACGGCCGTCGTTACGATGCCTCAGGTCGCTACATAGGGCGCACAGACGACAATGGCCGCAGCTACGATGGATCGGGCCGCTACATTGGACGAGAAGACGCTAATGGGCGCCGTTACGATAGTTCAGGGCGTTATATCGGACGCACAACGCCGTAATCATCACGAAACTTTTTTACGCAATCTACGTAAATCCGCTAAGTAATCTACGAGGGGTCTTGCGCCTTTTCTTAAGGGTTGGCAGGGCCTCTCTTATTAAAATCCTCACACCTCGTGCAATGCGAGGCGAACAATAACAAAATAACCCGCAGCTATTCTGCTTTGAGGGGTTTCTAAGGAGTGTGAGGTGTCTGAATCCATGTCTAGTAGGCAGGCGCTATTGCGTTATGGCTCGCTTATTGCGGGTCCATTGCTTTGCTTACTTATCTTTTTACTGATGCCATCGACCTATGTGGCTGCAGATGGTTCGATTGCGCAGTTTTCTTCGGCAGGGCGCGCTTGTTTAGGTGTCCTTGTTTGGATGGCGATTTGGTGGTGCTTTGAATCGGCCCCAATCGCTGTGACTTCCCTTTTGCCGATGGTGCTTTTCCCGCTTTTGGGAGTATGTAAACCGTCAGCGGCGATGGCCCCTTACGCGTCTGACACAATCTTTTTGTTTATGGGCGCATTTATTTTGGCCGCAGGCGTCACAAAGTGGGGCTTAGATCGCCGTATTGCACTATTTGTGATGAGTCTTATTGGCGCAACGCCAAAGAAAATCGTCTTTGGCATGATGCTCACAACGGGCACGTTATCGGCCTTTATGAGTAACACAGCGTGCGCCGCGATGATGGTCCCTGTGGCAATCGCCTTAATTAACTTGGTGCATTCCACAGTCAAATCCGATGACGCGCAAGCGGCGGCTCGCGAGCATCGCTTCACAGTTTGCTTGTTGCTCGCTATTGCGTATGCGGCCTCCATTGGCGGCATGGCAACCTTGATCGGTTCGCCACCCAATGGTATTTACATGCGCTTTGTCGAACAGACCTATGGCATCACGATTTCGATTGTCGAATGGATGAAAGTGGGTGTTCCTGTTGCTGTTTTGCTCTTTTTGGTGGCGTATTTTGTCCTTGCCAACATCATGTTCCGTGATATGGGAGGAGAGGTCCCAGGGGGCCGTGAATGGGTGAAAAAAGAACTCGCCGGCATGGGTAAGATGAGTAACGGCGAAATCGCTATCGGCGTTTGCTTTCTTATTGCGGCTATCTTGTGGTTCTCGGGCGCTGCGATTCGCGGTATCGAAATCGATGGATTGCGTCCTTTCCGCTTCTTAAACGATGCGGTCATCGCCATGATGATGGGCATTGTCTCCTTCTTAATTCCTGTCGATAAGACAGGCGAAACCGCTATGGACTGGGATACAGCCAACCGTGAAATCAGTTGGGACGTGTTGCTCCTATTTGGCGGCGGCTTATCTCTTGCAGCTGCCATTCAAGCTACAGGCGTTGCCTCCCTTATTGGCGCGCAGGTAGGCGCTTTGGCTGGCGCTCCGTTCTGGGGCTTGCTCGCGGGCGTTGTCACTATTGTGACATTTGCTACAGGCGTGACTTCGAACACGGCTCTTGCCGCGATGATGATGCCATTGCTCGCCGCTGTCTGCACGGCTTTGAATCTTCCACCGCAACCCGTGCTTCTTGCCACGTGCTTGGCGGCATCGGCAGCGTTCATTTTGCCGATTTCGACACCTCCGAATGCGATTGTGTTCGGTACGGGTAAGTTGAAGATTATCGACATGCTGCGCGCTGGTATCTTGATTAATATCGTTGCCATTGGCGTGATTACCGCGATGGTTCTCTTAATCGGGTGCTAATCAAAAATTCACTTAATTAAGTAAAACAAAAAGGCCTTTCTCAAGCGTATAAGTTGAGGAAGGCCTTACTTTATTGGCGTTGTTAAAATGCGCACTCCAAGTATTTTTTTAAACGAAGCGTTCGAGATTTTCCATGAGTAGCACGACGGGGTCATCTAGTAAAAGAGGGCAGGTAAATGCTCTTTGGCCCTATTTTTGTCTTTTGATGATGGGGCTCTTTTTTGGCGCGATGACGCCAGTGGCGAAAGAGGCAATGGCATTAGGCGTTCCGCAATTAACGCTTACAGCGCTTCGCATGTTAGGAGCCGCGCTTTTCTTTTGGGTTTTCGCCCTAAGAAAGCCCAAGATGAAAGTTCCCCTAAAAGACATTGCGCTTTTGGCTCTTGCCGCAATCCTTGGCATCGTTTGCGATCAGGGGTTTTTCATCTATGGGCTATCGAAAACCTCCCCGATTGATGCTGGGGTGATTTGCACTCTCATTCCTGTTTTTGCGATTTTGCTCGGAATGATTTTCAAAGGCCACCGAGCGAGCATCAAAAGAATTCTCGCCGTTGCCATTGGCTTTGTTGGTGCTGTGACGATTGTCTTAAGTTCAAACGCCGATACAAGTGCTGTGGCAACGCTAGAAGGTGACTTAATTGTCCTTTTCGGGCTCTTTTGCTTTTCTTGTTACCTCGTTTTCTTTGTCGATTTACTAAGCCGATATCCTGTGTACATTTTGATGAAGTGGATGTTTTTATTCGCTTCCATTTTGATGTGCCCATTGGGGATACTCGATATGGGAAGTGTTTCTTTGGCATCAATCCCTAATGTTGCTTGGCTTGAAGTGCTTTATGTTGTCGTGGGCGGAACGATTCTCGCTTTTGCTTTTATGCTTGAAGGTCAAAAGCGGTGTGCGC
>CAVKJM010000125.1:0-3361 GCA_963656505.1 bacterium | reverse complement strand
GGATTTGCTTATTTTGGACATGATGCTTCCAGATGCCGATGGAAGCGTCGTGCTTTCTAAACTCAAAACCAATGAGAAAACGTGTGCGCTTCCTGTTATTATGGCTACAGCTAAAGGCGCTGAGTTCGAGCGAATCAAGGCGCTAAATCTTGGTGCTGACGACTATCTTGTCAAACCCTTTTCGATGCTCGAGATGGCAGCGCGCGTTAAAGCCGTCTTGCGTCGCACGAAAAAAGAAGCCTCCAATCTATTGCGTCTTGGCGCCATTACCCTTGATAGGTCTAGCCACGAGGTGAAAGTCGATGGCACTCTAATTGATTTATCCAAGAAAGAATTTGATCTACTCGAAATCTTCTTAAGTCATCCTGGTCACGTGTATTCTCGCGACACACTTCTGGATCTTGTTTGGGATGAGGCACGCGATACAACGACAAGAACTGTGGATGTTCACGTCGGGACACTGCGTGCGAAACTTGGAGATTCTGGCGCAATTATTCGCACCGTCCACGGCGTAGGTTACAAAGCGCAGCTATGAAAAAAGCGATTTTTAGAGCGATTTTTCTTACATCATTGGCTGTGATTTTTATCACAATCTGTGGTTCGCTCTTTTTCGCATCGCGTTTAACACTTCAAGCCAATGAAACCTCGTTAACTAAATTACTTATTGATTTAAGTTCCACGCTTGATAAGCAAAACGACATTGGCATTGCAGGAAGGTTCGGCGATATTCGTATCACGCTTGTCGATAAAAGTGGGGCAGTTCTTTTTGACTCAAGCGGGAAGACGCGCTTTGATAACCACAGCACGAGACCAGAGATTCTCTTAGCCAAAGAAAAGGATTTCGCGTGTCTAGATCGGGCATCGGCCACACTTTCTGAAAGAATGCTTTATTGCGCAAAAAGGCTAACGGACAACCGAATCCTGCGCGTTTCTCGAAGTTACGAGAACGTTTACGCTTGGGTTGAAAAACTCGCGCTCTTTTTTATCCCGCTCATTTTATTGATGCTCTTTGTTGCTGAGCGTTTAGCCAAACACTTATCCGCAAAAATCCTTCGCCCAGTCAAGAACATCGACTTAAATGAACCCTTAAAAGACACCGAGTTTGTTTACGATGAGTTAACGCCGCTTTTATCTCGCATCTATAAGCAAAGTCGGGAGAACCTTAAAAAAACCGAAGAAATCGCTCTTCAACGCTCTGAATTTTTCTCAGTAACGGATTCAATGCGAGAAGGCTTTCTCTTACTAAGCCCCGAGGTTCACGTTCTTAAAGCCAATAAGAGTGCTAGTAGGCTTCTTGCAGCAGAATTTGAATTAAACGACGTTAGTTTCGAAAAAGTTGACCGTGAGATTTATCTTGCTTTACGTGATAAAGAGGGTGGCGACCAATACGTCTGCGAAATCGAAAGAAACGGATTAACGCTTCGCGTTCACGCTAGCCGCATCACGCACAACAATCAGTTAATCGGTTTTGTCGTTTTGCTTACCGATATCACACAAGAGCGATTAGCTGAGAAGATGCGTCAAGAATTCACAGCTAACGTCTCTCACGAATTAAAGACACCCTTACAAAGTATCGCAGGAAGCGCCGAACTTCTTGAAAATAAACTTGTACGTGTTGAAGACATTCCAAGTTTCGCGCACCGCATTGCACGTGAAACGAAAGACATGACAACTCTCATAAACGACATTCTTTTTCTTTCAAAGCTCGACGAGGGGAGAACGTTTGGCGAGAGCACAACACTTCACATGCCTCAAATCGTAGGCGAAATTTTTGAAGCGTTATGCGCAAAAGCAAAAGAAAAAGCGGTGAAGCTTACGTATATTGGCGAGGACTTCACAATACGGGCGATTCGCCCTCACTTTGTTGAGATCCTGCAAAACCTCATTGACAATGCCATCAAATACAACAAAGAAGGTGGTTTTGTTCGCGTGAACGCCTGCCTTACGAAAGAGACATTGACGCTTTCTGTTTCTGATACAGGAATTGGGATTAGTGCAGCAGACCAAGCACGAGTCTTTGAGCGCTTCTGGAGAGCCGATACAAGCCACAGCAAAACAATTCCAGGCACTGGCCTTGGGCTTTCTATTGTGAAACGTCTAGCGCTTTTATATAAGGGCTCGGTTAAGGTCGAGAGCATTCCTGGCGAGGGATCGACCTTTACCATTGAGATGCCTAACATCTTTTAATACGAAAGAGATTTCCTCAATAAATCCTTTTGATAAATCAAGGAGATTCTCAGTTATAAAGCGCGATAACTCGTTTCTCGTGCAAAAAAGAGATCTTTGATATTCCGTTTTCGTGCGTACAACCGATAAATTGATTAATTTTCAAAGGATTTTGACGCCTTTAGAATCCTTAAAAATATGAGTTATCCGCTATACTATAGCTAATTTCAACTTTTCTAAATTTGGTCGATATGGATTACGCAACGCACACAGCCGCCATGGTTTCCTTCCGAAAAAAAGAGGGACTAACACAAACTGATGTCGCTCGAAAGATGAAGACGACTCAATCGGCTGTGGCGCGCCTTGAAAAATCTCTTCTTGGTGACACTAACATCACTTTATTGGCTCTTACGCGTTATTCAGATGCAATTGGGTTAACGATTCAATGGAAACTGAAACCCAAGGAAAAACGCTATGGAATTTTCGAAAGCGCCGATGATGCTGTCTCCTTTGCTGTCCACTCTTCAGCTTGCGAGGGACTTAAAACCCCGAAACGAGAGATAGAGAAACTGAAGAAAGTGGCACAAGGTGAACTCTCGGCTGAAAAACTTATTGCCGAGTACATTTCAAAAGCCTTAAGTAAAAAGGAATCGTCTCGTGACTGATGCGTACGACTACAAATACGATTGCAAAGAAGATTCTTATGTCTACCCAGGCACATCGGTCCTAAAAAACAAGTTTGGCATCAAAGATTCGAAACTCCTCTCAACGCTTGAGCGACAAATTACAGAAATGAAGGTTCTTCTTTTAAGCCGGGCCGATTCGGAAATCCTAAATGGCGATTTCGATCTTAAGCATCTGTGCGCTATTCATAAGTTTTTGTTAGGTGACATCTACGAGTGGGCTGGCGAACTCCGTAAAGAAGGTTTCATTAGCAAAGGGGAATCCATCTTTTGCTTTGCCCCATTGATTGAATCGTATGCCGATTCGATTTTCGGGAAAATGCGGCTTGAAACCTTTTCGGAGATGAATCGAGCCGAATGCGCGCAAAAGATGGCGTATTTCATCTCTGAAGTCAATGCACTTCATCCATTTCGAGAGGGTAACGGCAGAGCGACACGAATGTTTTTTGAGGCTCTTGCCTTTAAGCACGGTTGGCAATTGTCGCTTTTCAAGATGCCACACAAAGCGCTAC
>CAVKJM010000124.1:0-3361 GCA_963656505.1 bacterium | reverse complement strand
GCATAGGGGTCATCAGCAACTGCGGTTAATTCTTCGGCACGCTTGTAGCTAGCGATATCGTCGTCAAGGCGTTCATCGTCGGCGCGGATCCGTTCGATGTGATAGTGCGGGGTCTCAAGGAACGTATTCGGGATTAAGACAATGGCGACACGATAACGGTGTTCGAGCTTTGTGATCTCGGCGCGTTTTTCATTAAGTAAGAATGTGGCAACATCCACAGGAACTTGTGCGTGAATGGCTCCAGTCCCTTCTTTTGTTGCTTCTTCTTGCAGAATACGAAGCACCTGTAAGGCACTCGATTCCGTATCACGAATGACGCCTACGCCATTGCAGCGTGGGCAGGTGACGTGATTGCCTTCGGATAACGATGGACGTAAACGCTGGCGCGAGAGTTCAAGTAAGCCAAAGCGGCTAATCTTATTGACTTGCACTCGGGCCCGATCTGGGCGAATCGCTTCGCGCATCCGTTGTTCGATTGCGCGCTGATTCTTGGGCTCAGCCATATCGATAAAGTCGATAACAAGCAGCCCCCCTAAGTCACGAAGCCTCATTTGGCGCGCGATTTCATCGGCTGCCTCGCAATTGGTGCGAAACGCCGTTTCTTCAATATCAGAACCTTTTGTTGCGCGTGCCGAGTTCACATCAACTGCGACTAACGCCTCAGTGTGGTCAATGACGATGGCGCCACCCGAAGGCAAGGGGACGGTTCTTGCGTACGCGGTTTCAATCTGGTGCTCGACTTGAAAGCGTGAGAAAAGCGGGGTGTCTTCTTTGTAAAGCTTTACGCGATCGATCATATCGGGCATCACGTGACTCATAAATTGACGAGCCTGCTCGTAGATCGCTTCCGTGTCAACGAGTACTTCACCAATGTCGGGTTGGAAGTAGTCGCGAATGGCGCGAATGACTAAATTGCTTTCTTCAACGATAAGGAAAGGAGCAGGGTTCGCTCTTTTAAGGGCTTTGCCATTTTTCTCAGATTCTTTCACGTAATGGGTAACTTTCTTCCCGTTTTGCGTCGTTTCCAGAATGTACTGCGGGGTAGCGGCTTCTTGCACCGCATCCCAAAGACGCAAAAGGTAATTTAAGTCCCAGTTAAGTTCCTCAAGGCTACGACCGATGCCTGCGGTGCGGGCAATGGTACTCATGCCGTTAGGAACTTCGAGTTGCTCCATTGTGGCACGAAGCTCTTGCCGCTCTTCACCTTCGATGCGACGGCTCACACCACCGCCTCGTGGGTTATTGGGCATTAAGACAATGTAGCGACCCGCTAAGCTAATAAAGGTTGTAAGCGCTGCGCCTTTGTTGCCACGCTCTTCTTTTTCAACCTGAACAATGAGTTCTTGACCTTCTTCGACGGCATCTTTGATGCCAGCGGTGCGAACATCGATGCCTTCCTTAAAGTAGCTGCGAGCAATTTCTTTAAACGGTAAGAATCCGTGGCGCTCTTCGCCGTAATCGACAAAGCACGCCTCCAAACTCGGTTCAATGCGTGTAATGACGCCCTTGTAAATATTGGATTTCTTTTGTTCGCGTCCGTAGGTCTCGATGTCTACGTCGATTAGCTGCTGCCCGTCGACGATGCACACACGCGTCTCTTCGGCGTGCGTGGCGTTAAATAACATCCGTTTCAATTTAGGCTCCCTTTTTAAGCGGCATATCGTTGCCACTTAATTGATACGTGGGAGAGATACAAACGTGCGTCGGATTAGAAAAGAGTTGGTGCGGCTAAGCTTTTCGCAAACATTCGATACCGCTTAAGACCAATTGGCTTTGGTCTAATCGGGTTATTGTGAATGGTGTTTGGAAGAATTACCTTTATTGGTAACCGCGAAAGAGTGCTAACAAGCGAGATGGCTGCGCGTTCTAAACTAAGAAGCGCAGGGCACAACAGTTGAAATAAAAGCACAAATTTTGTTAGCACAAAAAACTCTTTTTTAACCCAGGGCGCGTTTTGCGTCTCCCGGCATTTGCTGCATTGTTCTTACGATGCAGCCGAAAACGAGAAAACTTCACGAAAAGCGTACTAAAGCCTTTTGGCGTAACCATAGAGGTTAAATTTCGCCAAAGCGTTGATTTATTTAGCTTTTAGGAAACGTCTCGTTTTACAAAAATATTTTCCATAACGTCCAAATCAGCGGGACTTGTCCTAACGACGTAGAGTAGTTTCAACCGCGATTTTGGACAGTGCTACTTAATTATCTTAAGTAGCGGTATCGGCTAAAATGCCGAAACCAACAAAAACCCAAAAGGCGAATTCTTTTCGCACTTGAGTTTTGCGTGCGACATTATAGACATAAAAGATGGCCATAAGCGTTCAAAAACCCCAAAAAAAACATCAATGTGGATCTCAAAATCTGCAAAAAGAGTTTTCGACTGTTAGGCTCATCACAATCGATGCCGCCCACGACGAACAACGGCTCGATAATTTTTTGATGAGTCTCCTAAAGGGGGTCCCGAAAAGCCATATCTATCGCCTGGTGCGTTCTGGCGAAGTTCGTGTCAATAAAAAAAGAGCTGCCGTCAGCGACCATTTGGCGCTCGGCGACGTGGTTCGTATCCCTCCAGTTAGGGTTAGTGATGCTGAGAGAAAACCCTCAGCGCCTCCCTTTAAAGCAGGAGAACTCAAAATCCTTTTTGAAGATCGCGATCTTTTGATTGTCGATAAACCGAGCGGCCTTGCCTCGCACGGGGGCTCGGGAGTCGCTTTCGGGTTAATTGAAAGGCTCCGCGCGACAAGGCCCGAGGCGGCAATGCTTGAACTCGCGCACCGATTAGATCGCGATACGTCTGGCGCCATTGTTCTATGCAAAACGCGTAAAGCCCTCGTGAGATTTCAAGAGGCAATCCGCGAAGGAAAGATCCAAAAGCGTTACAGACTTCTTGTCGTAGGTGACTGGGTCAATGACCGAGAGCACGTCAAAAAGCCCTTATGTAAGTACACGCTCGCATCGGGAGAGCGCCGCGTTCGTGTTGATAAAGAAGGCCTTTTTGCTCACACCATCTTTACACTACTTAAGCGCTATAAGGTAGCCTCTTACCTAGAAGCCGAACTTAAGACAGGGCGAACTCACCAGATTCGCGTGCACGCTGCCTCATTAGGATTCCCCTTAGTTGGGGATTCAAAGTATGGCGATTATGACTTTAATGATAAAGTCGCCAAGGGCGCCTTAGGCGTTCCCTTTAAGAGGCTTTTCTTACACGCCTATTCCATTGCCTTTGACCACCCGATTACAGGCGAAGCTATAGAAATCCATTGTGAGATTCCGCCTGAGTGTCAGGAATTACTTGAATCTCTAGAAAAAGGGCAAGAGAAATGAGGCCCCGCTTTAAGCTTGCGATTTTCGACTGGGACGGAACG
>CAVKJM010000123.1:0-3363 GCA_963656505.1 bacterium | reverse complement strand
GCTAAGTGCATCATCACGCATTCACTCATCATGAGGCCCTTTTGAGCAAAGAGGTTACGTTCCATATGTTTCGGGTAAACAATGAGGTTCTTAAGGATATGCTTACTCTTTTCAAGAGCGCAGCCAAGCATATGGCAAGCACGTGGAATTGCTTCCCACTCAGATAAGAAGCAGCCCCAGTCGCGTTCGTTTTCGCTAACCATCGTTTCAACGATAGAAGGCGCGATACTACGAACGTTGCGGCAAAGTGCGAGAACGTTTTCAAGAACAGCAGGATTACGCTTATGAGGCATTGTCGAGGAGCCAACCTTACCCATGAAGAACGGTTCTTCGAGCTCAAGAATTTCCGTGCGCTGCAACGTTAAGATTTCGTGATTGATGCGGCCCAAGGTTCCGGCGCAAAGCGCAAGAGCGTTCGTAAATTCTGCTTGATTGTCGCGAGCAACGTGCCAGGCGATTGTCGGAACCTCAAGACCCAAGATTTCAAACATGCGCTTTTGTGTTGCAAGACCCTTTTCAGGTTGCGAAGCTAAGGTGCCGACGGCACCAGCCATTTCGCCCACAAAGACGCGATGACGCATCTCTTCAAGACGCTCGATATCGCGACCGAGTTCATCAGCCCAGACAGCAGCCTTGTAGCCAAACGTGATAGGAATCGCGTGCACAACGTGTGTGCGGCCAGCCATCACGGTGTTGCGATACTTCTTTGCGAGATCTAAGCAATACTGAAGGCACAACTTCATATCGCGCAAGATGACGTCATAGGCATCACGCTGCAAAAGCACAATACCCGTATCAACGATATCCTGGCTTGTGGCACCCCAGTGCACGAATTCACCAGCGTTATCGGGCAATACGGCTTTGAAGGCTTTCAAAAGGGGAACGATTGTGATCGAGGACTTGTAGAACTCACCGATCGAGGGGATATCTAAGAGTTCAGCTTTCGCGTACTTATTGATGATGTCGGCTTTTTCTTGCGGAATCACGCCAAGTTCAGCTTGCGCCTTGGCTAATGCGGCTTCCGTGTCAAGCCACTTCTGCGCCCAAGATTCGTCGCTGAAAATCTTGCGCATTTCATCAGTGGAAAACATGCAACCATGGATTTGACTATCAATTGCGGTAGAGGGCATAAAAGACTCCTTGTGTAATCTTTGTTTGTGAAACAGAAAACTCACCGAATCTGTGCACTTCTAACTCACCTCTAGTTGTCCTTCGGTGTGTTTCTCTGAAGCCATTTTGGTAAAAATCGACCTCAAGGCTCTCTTTTGCCTTCTTTTGTCTTGTGGTTTATCAAAACCTAGGCAATTTGTCTTAATTTGTTTTCTTTAATTTCAATGGGTTTCTCTTTTGTCACTTTGTTCTTTTGTCTTATAAAAAAGATACAAAATGCTTGAAGCCTCATACATATGCGGCTTTAAGGATTTCTCTTTTGTATTTTGCGTTGGTATTTGTCTGATACAAATGCTCTTTTGCCTACAAAAGAATGCGGGAATTTGCGGGTAAAAAGAAACCCCGAGGCGTTTTCTTTGTTAAACCCCTCGGGGATTATTGAGCTTACAACGTGCTTTCTAGCGCTTACGTTTAGCGCTTTACTTCACGAACTTACATTGACAACGGGACTTAAGATTTTTAAAGAAATCGTTACCCTTATCATCTGTGAGGATAAAGGCGGGAAAGTCTTGAACTTCAGCTTTATAAATCGCTTCCATCCCAAGATCCGGATACTCGATACATTCAATCTTTTTGATGTGTGTTGCAGAAAGCGCTGCCGCAACGCCACCAATTGTTCCCAAGTAAAAGCCGCCGTATTTTTTGCATGCCGCAGTCACCGCCTCTGACCGGTCTCCCTTACCAATCATCAGTAGTGACCCACCCGCTTGCATAAAAGGCTCAACGTACGGATCCATACGCACTGATGACGTAGGCCCCATCGAGCCACAGGCAAATCCAGCTGGAGTTTTCGCGGGTCCCGCGTAAAGAATCGGATATTTTTTGACGTACTCGGGAAGCCCCTCGCCTTTATCCAAACGCTCCTTAAGACGAGCGTGCGCAATATCTCGCGCCACAATGATTGTTCCCGTTAAAGAGACACGTGTGGAAACCGGGTACTTCGTGAGTTCTGCGCAGATTTCGGCTATCGATTTTGTAAGATCAATCTTCACGGTCTTTCCCTCCCCTTCTCTGCGGAATTCCTCAGGGATAAGACTTCCTGGATTGGAATCGAGCTTTTCAATCCAAAGACCTTCGGCGTTAATTTTGCATTTCACATTGCGGTCTGCGGCACAGGTCACCCCGAGGCCAATCGGGCAAGACCCACCGTGGCGCGATAAGCGAATAACACGCACATCGTGCGCAAAGTATTTACCGCCAAACTGTGCGCCAATACCGATGTTATTGGCCGCTTCGAAAAGAATCTTTTCGAGTTCCAAATCGCGGAAGGCTCGCCCAGTTTTATCTCCTGTTGTTGGAAGATTGTCGTAAAACTTAGCGGTAGCAAGTTTTACCGTAAGCATCGTTTTCTCTGCTGACGTTCCTCCGATAACAATCGCAATGTGATACGGCGGACAGGCTGCAGTGCCAATCGCTTTTATTTCGTTAACTAAGAATGGAATTAACGCCTCAGGCTTTAAGATCGCTTTTGTCTTTTGGTAAAGAAAGGTTTTATTGCCAGAACCGCCTCCCTTAACTAGGCAAAGGAATTTGTATTCGTTACCTTCAACAGCCTCGATATCAATTTGCGCAGGAAGGTTGCATCGAGTATTCACTTCCTCGTACATCGTAAGTGGCGCATTCTGTGAGTAACGCAAGGCGTCTTCTGTGTAGGTTTGGAAGATCCCTTTCGTGATCTCTTCTTCTTCGCAACTTTCAGTGATGACTTGGTGGCCACGTTTGGCGTAGACGATGCCAGTTCCTGTGTCTTGGCAAATCGGAAGAATGCCTTTAGCAGCAATCTCGGCATTACGTAACATCGTTAACGCGACGTACTTATCGTTTTCTGAACTCTCAGGGTCTTTAAGGATTTTCGCAAGACACTCGTTATGCGAGCGACGAAGCATGAAACTTCCGTTGTGAAACGCCGTGTGAATTAAGAATCTGATGGTATCTGGCGCAATCTTTAAATAGGTTTTTCCTTCAAAAGAAACGGTGCTTACGAAGTCTTTGGTGAGTAACTCATACTCAGTGTCATCTTTTCCAATTTGAAATACCGGTGCGTATTTAAATTCAGGTGTTGTTGCCATAGCTCTTGTCCAATTTTTTCGAGTAACCCCTCTTTTTTTATTGTGCCACACTCGAACACAAGGACCTTTTACCCTGAAATCACAAGCCGATTTTCGTAAGATGAAAAAATCAGCAGCCCAAACT
>CAVKJM010000122.1:0-3383 GCA_963656505.1 bacterium | reverse complement strand
ATCAGACATGGTTTTCTCCTTTTCCCGCTTGCCCTCTTCCCCAGATTAGGCCACAAATCGTGCAGCAGACAATGGCGATTAAAAGGGCTTCAGATTGATGAATGTACCAAGCGATGGGAAATGAAATGAGAGCAATCCAAAGGGAAACCGAAGTTTTCCTATTGCGCCACTGTTCCGTGGCGAGCATCGCAAATAGGCACGTTAAGACAAAATCAAGACCTGTGAGATTTAACTGCAACTGCATCCCCGCGAAAACGCCCATTGCCGTTCCGATATTCCACCAAACCTGATTTAAGAAACTTAAGGCAAAGACGCGATTTTTCGAAGCCTCTTTCGGTAGCGTCGTGACAAGAGAAAATGTTTCATCTGTGATTGTGAAAACGCTATACCAGCGCTTAAAGCCACTTTGTGGGATACGATCGAAAACAGGGATTCCGTAAAAGGCATGCCGAAAATTCACAACAAAGGTTGCAAAAGCAATCGCAGGAATCGAGAAGCCTGCCACTGCCATCGGAATCATCATAAATTGTGAGGCTCCCGCGTAAACGAAAATGGAGCTTGCAATCACAAACCACGCGGGAAGCCCCGCTTGTGCGGCTAAAAAGCCAAAGGTCATACCGACGGGAATGTAGCCAGCCATCACGGGAATCGAATCCATGAAGGCGTCTTTCCAGTCGCAAGTCCCTTTAGAAAAGTTTTCTTTCAAATCCCTATCTTTCACAATATTTTCATACGTCCTTTCGTGCATTAGGGGCGGTATGATACGGCAAAAATAACTTGAGCCCTTTTTTCCTGATGCGTTCAATGGTTCTAAAGCGACTTACCTCAGTACTTTGCTCTATTTCTCTAGCCGTCGCTGGGATGCCAGCGATAGCGGCAAGTGATATTGACTTAAATCTCCCTAGCTTAGGAACAGTCGCTGGAGCGGATTTATCTTTGACTGAAGAGCGTGAATACGGCGAAGAAATCATGCGCCACATTCGTGCTGACGCAAGCTTTCTAAATGACGATGAAACAATCGACTACTTAAATCGTTTGGGCTACAGGCTCGTTGCTGCGGGAAGCTCTCAACCCTACGACTTTTTCTTTTTCCCGATTCGCGATAAGTCGCTTAACGCTTTTGCGCTTCCTGGGGGCTTTATTGCTGTGCACTCAGGCCTTGTTGTGGCAGCCGAAAATGAAAGTGAACTCGCAGGCGTCATCGGTCACGAAATTGGCCACGTCACGCAACGGCACATTGCCCGTATGATTGAGCAAAGTCGTGGGTCTCTTGCGATGACAATCGGTTCTGTGCTCCTAGCCATTCTCGCGGCTCGCACGGGAGGCAACTCTGGTGGGAACGCCGCTGTTGCCATCGCCATGGGCACACAAGCTGCGATGATTCAAAAGCAGTTATCTTATTCAAGAGACGCAGAACGCGAAGCAGATCGCGTGGGACTAACAACGCTATCGAATGCTGGCTTTGACCCCAAGGGAATGGAAGGCTTTTTCTCGAAACTTCAAGAAAATAGCCGCTACTACGAATCGGCATCCACTGCCTACATTTCAACGCACCCCTTAACAGGCGAGCGCTTAAGCGATATGCAAAATCGCACGCGGGCGATGAAAGCGGTGCACCACCAAGATAGTTTGGATTTTTTCCTTATTCGAGCCCGACTTCGTGTGCTACAAGAAACCCGTTACGATGGGTATCTCACCGCATCGCGGCAATTTCAGAATGCCTTAAAAACAGCAAAAGGCTATGAAGCCGTTGCAGCGCACTATGGGCTATCTGTTGCCTACGATAAGTTAGGAGAAAGCGCGAAGGCCCTAGAAGAAGCGAAAGCGGCAAGGGCTCTTACGCAAAGCGAATCGGTGCTACTCGATAAGATTTTTGCTGAAGCCTCCTTTGGTCAAGCAAAGACAACTAAGGAAAAAGAAGCCGCTCTTGCTGTAGCGAAGAAAACCACAACGAATCACCCCTACTCGGCGATGCTTGCAAGTTCCTATGCGGAAATGCTTTTTAAGGCAGGGAAAAATAAGGAAGTGATTCACTTCTTACGAAATCAAAAAGCCTTAAGTAAACGCAATGCTGACTATTACGGACTTATGGCTCGAAGCTACGAGGCTTTAGGCGAAAGAAGTCAATCCTTTGCCGCCACGGGCGAAATGTATTGGCTTCTTGGAAATGAAAAAGCCGCGCTTTACCAGTACGATAAGGCTCAAAAGGCTGCTGACGCCGACTTTTACACGATGAGCCAGATTGATGCGAAGTTAAGAACATTAAGAAGCCGCTTGAAAGACGAGAAAAATTAGCTTGAGGCACTCGACGTGCGGCCAACGCTTATCTCCCTAAACCCCGTGATTGCGTCTATGGCGTAGTGTTTTCGCCTCTTTTGTGTGCGAAAATTGCGCCCACGAAAAAAAGACAGGTTAAAAACAATGGCTATTGAAGATTATTTGACAATTGCACCCCAAACAGACGAAGTAATCGAAACCGATGCTGTGATCGTCGGCGCAGGTCCCGTGGGTCTCTTTCAAGTTTTTGAACTTGGGCTCTTAGAGATTAAGGCGCACGTCGTTGATTCATTAAGAAACGTGGGCGGCCAATGTATGGAGCTTTATCCCACAAAGCCCATTTACGACATTCCCGCGGTTCCCGTTTATTCAAGCTATGAGTTAACGGAAAATTTATTAAAGCAGATTCACCCCTTTAAACCAGTCTTTCACTTAAAAGAAGAAGTAACAGACGTCGTTCGCCGTGAAGACGGACGCTTTGATGTGAAAACCAATAAAGGGACACAGTTTCTTTGCAAGGTTGTGATCATCGCCTCTGGCGTCGGCGCTTTCCAACCGCGCCCATTGCGCGTTCCTGGGATTGAAAAGTTCGAGGGTAAACAACTTCACTACCGCGTAAGAGACCCGGAAATCTTTACTGGGAAAAACATCGTCATTTGTGGCGGTGGAAACTCAGCTCTAGATTGGACACTAAATCTCGTTGGGAAAGCTGAAAGCCTTGTTCTTGTTCATAGGCGCGATGGCTTTAGAGCCGATGATGCGTCGGTTGCGAAGATGCGAGAGCTCTGTGAAAACTGGGAAATGCAGTTTGAGATCGGTCAAGTCACAGGCTTTGAAGAAAAAGACGAGAAGCTAACCGAGATTCAAGTGACAGGCTTAGATGGCGTCACGCGCCGTATGCCGCTAGATCACTTGCTGGTTTTCTTTGGCCTACAACCCAAACTTGGCCCCATTGCTAATTGGGGATTAGAGCTTGACCATAAGCAAATTGCTGTTGACACAGAAAAGTTTGAAACCTCGGTTCCAGGGATTTTTGCTGTCGGCGACTGCAACATTTATCCAGGAAAGAAAAAGCTCATTCTCTCGGGCTTTCATGAGTGTGCGCT
>CAVKJM010000121.1:0-3387 GCA_963656505.1 bacterium | reverse complement strand
CGACATATCGATGTGAAGGGCACCTTCTTTCATCACGGCAACAAACCCATCTTTTCCGAAAGCAACATCTTCGACGAGTTTTCCATTGGGAAGCATCGTGATAATGAAGTCTGCGCCACGGGCAGCTTCTGCGGGTGTCTTCCCGCTCTTGGCGCCAATTGCTGTTAATTTGGCAACGGCTTCTGGGTTAATGTCATAGACCGTAACGTGGTGGCCTTTTTTAAGAATGTTTGTAGACATGGGAGAACCCATCTGTCCCAAACCGATAAAAGCAACTTCGCTCATGAATCTCTCCTACTAAGATTGTTTGAGCGTAGTTTAGAGCACTTTTGAGCGTTTTACGACAAAGTCGCACATTTCTTGATTTCTATCAAAATCTATGTTAATGCTCTTGTTTTAAAGGAAATTCTTTTCCTAAATTGGAAATATGCCTAGTTTTTATTCGCTCAAAAGTTATCACAATGGCAAAATTTCAATCGTAAACGCTTACTTTTTGATGGCGTTTTGAGCGTTTTACTCTAAAATATGAGCGTTATTGGTTATTTTTCGAAATCAATCCCCTCTTTTGTGAAAAAATCACTCAAAAATTGAGCGAAATGCTTCACAATAAGGCCTATGAAGGAGTTTTCTTATGAAGATTTGCTGCGTTGGTATCAGTGTGCAAGATCGAATCTTTACCTTGGCTCAACTACCGCAAGCCGAAGGTAAGTTTTTTGCTCAGGACTTAAAAGAGCAAGGCGGCGGCCCTGCGGCTACTGCTGCAGTGTGCTGCGCTCGCTTAGGAGCCACGGTCGATATGATCGCCCGCGTCGGAGACGATTCCACAGGTAAAGGCATTGTCGCTGAACTCGCGAGCGAACACGTCAACACCGAACACATGATTGTCGTCAAAGGCGCAACTTCCACACAAGCTTCGATTTTGGTCGATGCCAAGGGTAGCCGCATCATTGTGAGTTTCCCGTCACCTAGCTTAGTGCCTGATGCTTCTTCATTAGAAAAGATTGACTTTAGCCAGTATGACGTAGTCTTAGCTGATGTGCGTTGGCCAGAGGGCGCCTTGGCCGCTTTTAAACTAGCTAAGGCCGCAGGAGTTCCGACCGTATTGGATGCCGATATCACGCCGCAACCGATCGATGATTTGATTGCTCTAGCAAGTCACGCAATCTTCTCTAAGCCAGGCCTTGAGAAATTCGCAGGAAAAACCAACATCGAAGAAGCCCTTACCTATGCTGCAACAAAAACAGACGGGGCCGTGTATGTCACATTGGGCGATGCGGGCTATTCGTACGTGAAAGGTAATAAAATTCAAAACGCTCAAAGTTTCAAAGTCAATGTCGTCGATACCACTGGAGCTGGAGATGTCTTTCACGGCGCCTTTGCTTTCGCTTTAGGTCTTTCGGATATGAGCATAGATGAGCGTTTGCGCTTTGCCGCAGCAACAGCTGCCTTAAAGTGCACCAAACGCGGCGGACGCAGTGGCATCCCGACATTAAATGAAGTTAAACAGTTCTGTAACGAGCATTGATTTAATTATGAGCATCGATTCATCTCTTCAATCTCCTCGCATTACGCTTCCGAGACACAACGAGATCTTGCGTCTTTTGGATAGCAAAGGGTCTCTTACGATCTCTGAGCTTACCTCTGCGCTCAAAGTCTCCGAACAGACCATTCGGCGTGACTTGAAAAAACTTGAGGAGATGAACTGCATCACGCGTTTTCATGGCGGAGCTAATAGCCTACAACCTCAAAAAAGCCAAACGGAACCGACGCTAGCCAATAAAAACATTGATGCGCGCGAATATATGTTTGTTGAGGAAAAGGAAGCGATCGGCCACAAGGTCGCCGATATCGTTCCCGATGGAAGTACAGTCTTTATTACGATTGGAACCACTGTCGAAAAGATTGCGCAAGTTTTAAATCAACGTCGGAAAGACCTTCTTATCATCACCGACTCTATTCGCGTCGCTTATCTTGTTTTTAAGCCTGGTAGAAATAAGGTTCTTGTCCCCTCTGGGATTATTTCTTCGCCCAATGGCGGCATCAGTAGTTTGCAATCGATTGGCGACTTAAAGCACTTTAGGCCTGACTTTACGATTACAAGCGTTGGAGCCATTGAACGCGACGGCACCATGCTTGACTTTAATTTAAGTGAAGTGGAAGCTGCGAAAGTGATGATGAAAAATTCCAAGCAGACCATCATCGCGTGCGATCACACGAAGTTTTCGGCAACGGCATCCCTATCTTTGGGTGACATTCGGGATGTGGATTATTTAATCTCTGATGCAGAACCCAACGAAGATATCATGCGTGCGCTAACCGAAGGCAGCGTGAAATTTATTAAAGCTTAAAAGATTTTGGAGAGTGAAGGTTGGGCCATTCCTTGAATCTAAGGGATGGCCTAATTTTTTTAGATTAAAGAGCTTTTTCGACAAACTCTTTTACGGGAGCAATACTCTTAGGTTCAACAAGCGTATCGACGACTTTCCCTTCTTTAATGAGAAACAAAGTCGGAATCGAACGCACATTAAAGCGCTCTTTTAGGCCTTGCGCGCTATCGAAATCGGCGTGAGCGAAAAGAATCTTTCCTGCGTTTTCTTTTGCAAGCATCATCATTAAGGGGGCGATGCGCCTACAGTCTGGGCACCACGATGCACCCATCACAAACAAAACGGGGATTTCGCTTTTCCCGACAACTTCATCAAAGTCCGCATCAGAGACACTAACCATTCCAGGAACTTCCATCAGGGTTCTCCTTACTAAAAATCAAATTGACGCTTCTGATTATACGAAACCAGAACTGACAAAAAAGCCCTGCCAAATTTCACTTTGACAAGGCTTTATCGATTCGATAAATCGAGGCTAAAACGAGCCTAGCACTCGACTACAAGAATCACGCCAGTGATGACAACGATAGCGACGATATTAATCAGAATACCAGCGCGGAGCATATCGATGATCTTTAACTTACCCGTACCGAAAACGATTGCGTTAGGTGGTGTTGAAATCGGCAAAATGAACGCTGCCGATGCCGCCAAGCATGTGGCGAACAACACCGGTTGCGGCGGAAGGTTCAACGCTGAGCACACGGCTGCCAAAAGAGGCATCATCATCGCAGCCAAGGCCGTGTTCGAAGTCACGCCTGTTGCGAATGTGACAAGCGTCACAACACCAAGCAGAACGCCCCAGAACGGAGCTCCGGCTAAAGCGCCTACCTGCGCACCGATAAGAGAGGCAACGCCTGTAGCTTGAATGGCAGCTGCAAGAGATAAGCCGCCACCGAAAAGGAGCAGCACGTCCCAACTGATTTCACGGTTGGCCGTATCCCAGTCCATGGCGGTTTCGCCTGTCTTATCGACAGGAATTAAGAAGGAGACAATGCCCATCATC
>CAVKJM010000120.1:0-3424 GCA_963656505.1 bacterium | reverse complement strand
AATGCCAAGAGTTTCAGCGAAGTCGATGATGTTTCTTTTCGAAAAGTCTTTTTTCGCTATAAGCCTTTCGTAATCGGATTTAGGAATGAGCGTGTCTTTGGCCCAAAGTAGGGCTTCTTCTTTCGTAACAACTTTCTTTCGAGGCGTTTTAAGGGCAAGTTCTCCAACTTGACTCATGAGAGTAAACCAAAAAAGAGGATCGTCTTTTTCAGGCGTATTTAGAGCTAAAAGGAACTTTTCACCCATCTTTTCGCAGACGCAATTTAAAAAGGAGCCTTTTATTGGGTTGAGAATAACAAGAGCAATCCCATAAGAAGAGAAAAAGTTCTCAAGTTCTGGAAGAGCCTTCTTTGCATTTAAAGAACTAAGAGGACGCAAATTAATGGCATCACGAATCAGCGCTCTCGTGTTTGGATTGCTCGTTTCTCTTCTTAAGGCTACGTTTCTTGCTTGTTGTAACCAACAAAGGCTCGCATACTTTTCTTTAATTTTTCGCTTGGGCTCGCAGGCAAATTCTTCCTTAATAAGAGTGGGTAGGATTGTTAAATCGGCTACGCCGAAAAATTGCCGACAGACCCAAATTTTTTCAGCAACATCCTTTCCTTCCTTTATCCAAGAGTTCGCGACGAGTTCCTTGTAGGGGATAAGACGAAGAATTTCTTTTTCTTTGGCCAAAGCGAGTTCCATTTCGACTTTAATCTTATCGGCACGAAATCGCGCATCAAACTTAAGCCAAGACGCAGCAGAGATTGCAAAGATGGATTCAAGCCTAAGGGCCGTTTCGTCTGTGACGTGCACAACGCCATCCATAATTTTGGAGATGTGTTTTTCTGAATAGCCAATTCTTTTCGCAAACTCTTTTTGCGTCCAACCTCTTGCCTCAAGAAGTTCTTTGATAACTTCGCCAACTGAAACAGCTGTTGTGTGTTCTCCGCGAATAAACATAGGAGCCTCAAATTAATGGTAATCAACAATTTCTTCGATTCGTGCGGTGTCGTTCTCTTTGTCGATGACAACGATGATTAAGCGATTCTTTTTAGAAACTCGCATGGCGTATTGGCCAGCTCTATTTCCAAGAAGCGCATGAAAATCTCTTAGGCGATTCTTTAAGAGTTCGTTAAATGCGTATAGCTCAAGAACTCTTAGGGAGAGTGCCAGTCCGTCGGCGGACTCTTCCCCGTAAAGACGAATGGCAGACCGACGATCCTCGCAGATTTTCTCAAGTTTTTTTGTACGATATCGTATTTTCATTGACAAGAAAAATTAACCAATTAGGTTAATTATAAATGAACATTTCAAGAGAGGCACGGTTGATTTTTTCTGTAAAGAGAAAAGAAGGGGGTTCACTGTTGCTTTTTCTTATGGTTAAATAAGAGGAGGGACTTTAAGAAGAATATTTCAAACTGAATCAAGAGTTTTCTTAGGCTCTAGGCAGTTGTGCCTATGCACGCGAATTTTCAACGTGATATTGTTTGCGACGTTGATGCCAAAGAACGTCTTTGGCAACGATTTAAAAAGAATCAAAAACAGTATGTCTTTTAAACGCCAAAATTCCGCTTTCGTCACACGCAATGTGTGCACCATGCGAATGTGCTCCTTAGCCTAAGGCAGCGCACCGCAGCGAATTTTGATTACGCGTTAACACTTTCCAATTTCGTGCGGCTTCGCCGCTAGTTCGATTCGGACTTCGCAGAGTCTTTGTATCTGTGTACGTCCATACCCCTAACTTTATTTAATCACACTCAAAATTTAAGGAAACTCATCATGAAAACTCAGCTTAAGAAATCAGCTCTCACAGTGGCTCTTCTTGCTTCTTTCGGTCTTGCCCTCACAGGCTGTGGCGATAAAGCGCAAAACGACGTTAAGGTCGTTAAAGTCGGTGTCGTTGGTGAATACAACGCTCAGTGGGATACGGTTAATGCCAATTTGGCCGCAGATAAGATTAAGGTTGAATTAGTCAAATACTCCGATTACGCCACACCGAACCGCGCACTCTCGGATAAAGAAATTGACCTTAATGCCTTCCAACACAAAGCCTTCCTCGCTAACGACAGCAAACGCAATAACTATAAGATTGTTGCTATTGGCGACACCCTCATTGCTCCGCTTCGTATCTTTAATAACAAATCTAAGATTAAGAAGATTTCCGATATTAAAGATGGCGACAAGATTGCAATTCCCTCTGACTTAACCAATGGCGGCCGTGCGCTTAAGCTTTTGGAAGCAGCGGGCTTAATTGAGATCAATCCTGCTAAAGGTTATGTGCCCAATAAGACAGATATCACCAAATATAACGTCAAGATTGAAATCCTCGAAGCCGAATCGGGAATGCTCGCTAACCTTTTGCCTGACGTTGTTGCAGCAGTGATTAACGGCGGCAATGCTTTCACAGCGAAACTCGACCCTTATGCGGACTCGATCTTTTCTGAAAACGTGAGTGCTGATAATCCTTATCTTGGAAAACTCGTCAATGTCATCGTCTCTCGTGAGGCCGATGCGAAGAACCCCGTGTACTTAAAGGTTGTTAAGGCCTATCAAAGTGAGAAGGTTGCGCAGACTCTGAAAGATGCCTACAAGGGCGCTTTCATTCCGGCTTGGGACGGAGCTTCTTCTTATAAGCTTAAGTAATTGGTAAAGATTACTATGCGGCAATCTTTGCCGCATAGCATCAAAGGGAACGATATGGACTACCGAAAGAGAATTCACGATAAAGTCTCAGAAAGGCTTTCTTCTTACCAGGAAGCGGCAAAAGCCATTCACGCGCATCCTGAGACAAGCAATCACGAGTATTTTGCGCAAGAAACGCTTACGGCGTTACTTCAGGCCGATGGCTTTAGCATTGTTAAAGATGTCGCTGGTCACCCAACTGGATTTACCGCAAGCTATAAGGGAAAGAAGTCGGGCCCCGTGATTGTTTTCTTAGCCGAGTACGATGCCTTAGCTGGCATCGGTCACGCTTGTGGCCACAACTTATTTGGCGCAACGAGTGCACTTGCTGCCGTGGCGCTTAAATCCGTTATCGATGAAGTCGGAGGCGAGGTTCGTGTTTACGGGACGCCAGGAGAAGAGGGTGGAGAAAACGGAAGCGCCAAGGGTAGCTTTGTCAGAGAAGGCTTCTTTAAAGATGTTGATGCTGCCCTTTGTGCGCACTCCAGTAAAAATAGCTATGGCTTAACGCCTGTTACCTTAGCGTGTGCGCCTGTGGATATCGTCTTTCACGGAAAAGCCTCGCACGCAGCAAGTGCCCCTGAAAAAGGCATTAATGCTTTGGATGCGTTGCTACAGGTCTATAACAGCATCAATGCCTTAAGGCAACACATGACAAGCGACGTTCGCATTCACGGCATTATCACAGATGGCGGCAAAGCCCCGAATGTCGTTCCCGATTATGCGGCAGCGAAGTTTTACCTTCGTGCTGCCAAAG
>CAVKJM010000119.1:0-3529 GCA_963656505.1 bacterium | reverse complement strand
CAGAGCGACACGAATGTTTTTTGAGGCTCTTGCCTTTAAGCACGGTTGGCAATTATCGCTTTTCAAGATGCCACACAAAGCGCTTCAGAAAGCGATGATTCAAAGTATGAATGAATCATTAGAGCCTCTGAGCCAGTTATTAAGGTTTTATATCTCAAGAATCGAAGATTCTGAGTAATCAGATGAAGAGGTATCGATTTATATTCCTTGAGAAAAGTAAGACACTTTTGTAAGTTTTCTCTTTGATTAGGGAAAACGCTAGTCAGAAAATATTTCTTCGGACAAAAAAAGCCGGACATTTTGCCTACAATCGCTTTGTGGCCAAGTCATTCATCTCAAAAATATAACAATTCAAGGCCATGCTTTTGGAGAGCTCTTTTTCTAACTTGATTTAATCGAATACGGCGAATCGTTGTTCCTACGAAGTCGTCATGTTTACCGAAGGAGCTTTATATGATCCAAGTCATCCTAACCCTTGCGGTGATTGCTATTGTCGCTTGGTGTATTGTCAAAAACTACTATCCACCAACAGTTCTATTGCTCGCAGGTCTATTCTTTTTAGCTGTAGCGGCTTATTTAGGAGTTGACCCTGTTGCAGCAAAAAAGTCCACAAACTTTCTTGGCTTTGACTTTGCACAAGCCTTCACAGAACAGATGAAGACTCGCCTTCCAGGGCTTGGCCTTAACATCATGTGGATTGCTGGCTTTTCTGTTTACATGGACAAAATCGGTGCCTCAAAAGCGCTCGTTAAAGCCTGTGTTCGTCCACTTTCTGCAATTCGCTCACCGTACGTTCTTTTGGGAGTTACGTATGTGATTGGGCAATTCATGGCACTGTTCATTAATTCGGCTGTCGGTCTCGGACTCTTGTTAATGGCCTCGATTTTCCCGCTTCTTGTTGAACTTGGCGTTTCTCGTACGTCCGCTGCGGCCGTTATCGGATCTACATGTTGCTTGGATTTAGGGCCTTCTTCTTCGAACTCTATGCGAGCGGCTGATCTTTTAAACATCGATGTTGTTACGTACTTTGTTCAAAACCAGTTGCCTGTTGCCATTTGCGTGATTATCACAGTGGCAGTGGGACACTTCTTTGTACAGCGTTGGTTTGATCGTCGTGACGGCGAAACTGCGAAGAAAGAAACCACAGAGAGTAACAAACAAGATGTTGATAAAGCCTTCGAGGGTGCTGGCCCTGCGTACTACGCGCTCTTACCTATGCTTCCTCTCGTGCTCTTAATCATCTTTTCTCCGATGGTATACGCAGGTGTAAAACTCTCACTACAGACGGCAATCATCATTTCAATTCTTGTCGCTTTCGTTGTTGACCTTATCACGCACATTGATGTCAAAGAAGCGATTTCCCGCACAAAGGCTGTTTATGAAGGAATGGGAAAGGTCTTTACCTCGACGGTCGCTTTAATTTGCTGCGCTGAACTCTTCGCTCTCGGTATGACAAAGGTTGGCGGAATCACAACGATGATTCAAGCGGCAGCCTCAATGGAATCGGCAGGCATTTGGGTTATGCTCTTTGTGATGATTGCCATTATGGTGATTGCAACGATTGTCACTGGATCTGGAAACGCTGCCTTCTTTGCGTTCTCACCATTACTTCCTGAAGCGGCTGCCTCAGTTGGTATGAATGCTGCTGTTCTTGCGGTTCCTGTTCAGCTTTCCGCAGGTCTCGCGCGCACGATGTGCCCAATTGCTGGTGTAATGATCGCTGTTTCAAGTATCGCTGGAATTACGCCATTCCAAATCGTTCGAAGAACCATCCCTGTGATGATTATGGCGCTTGTTGTCAACATTGCAGCTTCGGCGATTTTCCTCTAATAATGAGACCATAGATTTCAAAGCGACGCTCTGATTAAATTGAGCGTCGCAAGGAGTAAAAAACATGACTAATGCAACACTGATTCGCAATGCTCACGTCTATTCGCCTGATGATTTGGGCGTACAAGACGTTCTCATGGTCAATGGTCGCTTCTTAGCCGTTGATAAAGACCTTGACGTTAAGTTACCTCAGATGGAAACGATTGACGCGAAGGGCAAGATGTTGACCCCTGGCTTTTTCGATCAACACATTCACGTCACAGGAGGTGGCGGAGAAGGTGGTCCCGTATCACGTACTCCCGAATTAAATCTTTCGGAACTCGTTGCTTGCGGGACCACAAATGTCGTTGGTGTCTCAGGAACAGACTTTATAACGAGATCAATTGAAAACCTTCTTGCGAAAGTCCGCGCTTTAGCCGAAGAGGGCGTAAGCACCTGGATGTACACAAGCAATTACCGCTTTCCGCCCACAACGATTAGCGGCGAAGTTGCAAAAGACCTCTTCATGATTCCTGAGTGCTTGGGTGTGAAGATTGCAATTGGCGACCACAGAAGTTCCTTCCCGACAATCGATGAGTTCATTCATCTCCTATCTGATATTCGCTTGGCAGGAATGATTTCTGGAAAGATTGGTGTACTTCATATTCACTCAGGGAACATCCCTGGTGCCTTCGATATGTATCACGAAGTCGTCTCTCGCGGTTTCCCAATTAAGCACATTCGCCCGACACACTGCGCACGTGTGCGTCACGTCTTCGATAGCGCCGTTAAGTTTGCAAAAGCAGGTGGCTACGTTGACTTTACTACAGGTGGCTCGTGCTGCTTTGAAGAAGGTCCTGCGAAGGCTTTCGCTGAAGCTGTTGGCTTGGGAGTGGACCCGAAACTTATCACGATGTCCTCAGACGGTCACGGCTCGAAACCGCGCTTTGACGATAAGGGCAACATGATTGGTCTTGCCGTTTGCGGTATCGAGTGCAATCTTGAAGCCGTAAAAGAACTGATCACAAAATACAAGATGGATATCCCGACAGCCTTAGGCTTTATCACGCGTAACGTTGCGGATTCTCATGGCTTGAAAGATCAGGGCCGTGTTGGGGTGGGCGCTGTGGCTAACGCTTTACTCTTTGATGAGAACCTTAACTTAACAGAAGTCTTCGCTAAGGGTCGCGCCTTAATGCGCTCTGGCGAAATTGTCGTTAAGGGCGTCTTTGAAGTCTAGTGCGTCATTAATTCCCTCCGTTTCTTAGATTGATTCGGAGGGATTTTTTTACTATTGAGAATGGAAAGCTCTTAATCGAGAGTTTTTACTTCGCTTGAGATTTTTCCTAACTCAATGGCAACATCAAGCGCTTTTTCAAACCCTACGACAGAAAGACACTCGAAGACCCCGTGATAGTTCATGCCGCCCGTAAAGAGATTCGGAGTCGGCAAACCTTTAGCTGAAAGTAGGGAGCCATCGGTTCCGCCACGTACGGGCTTTTCAACAATTTCAATTCCAAGACGTCGATAGGCTTTACGTGCGATTTCGCAGACAGCAGGCGCATGATCTAAATAATTCTTTAAGTTCCTGTACTGAACCTTCATTTCCAACGTAACGCGATTGCCCCACGTCTTATTCATATCGTCGACAACCTTACGAACGTAGTTCATACGGTCTTCGAAGCGCGTATTACTGTGATCGCGAATAAGGAGGTTTATC
>CAVKJM010000118.1:0-3634 GCA_963656505.1 bacterium | reverse complement strand
TTGCAAAGCGGATCTGGCAAGGTGCATGCATAAATTATCCTTTTTTATCGTTTGTGGGCCGCATTATCCTACAAACAGGCGAACTTTTTTGCATGTAATTTCCTATAATCCTTTCGCCTACGAACGAAAGTTGAAATCCTATGGAAAAATTTAGCCAAATCGTTAGCCTTGCAGCAAGGTTTCACGCCGCTTCTCACGACTACCTATCGTCTTCTCTCGAGAAGGCACAGTTAACTGATATCGAGCCTTGCCATGGCGATGTTTTCGAGTGCCTTTTTACAGAAGATGGTCTCAATTTAAGTGAACTTGCACGTCGCTCAGGGCGAAGTAAATCGACAATCTCCGTGATGGTTCGAAGACTAGAAAAACTCGGCTACCTCAAAAGGGAAGGAAACAAAGACGACTCTCGGGCTCTTCGAATTTTCTTGACAGAAAAAGGTCGTGAGCTAAAACCCAAATTCTCGCGTATCTCTCAGACGCTTGAAAACGCAGTAAGCGACGGGTTTACTCAAAAAGAAATCGCAACATTTGAAAACTACCTAACAAAAGCCCTCGAGAACTTTAAGAAGTCTTCTAACGCCTAAAATCGTGGCGATTTGACATTCGTTCGTATACGAACTATTATGAGAATAACAGCGGGGAGACTGGTTCTCCCTTTTTCATCATTCTTGTGTTCGTCTACGAACGTTTTTTCGGAGAAAACTAATGTCTAACCTTAAAAAGATTCACATCGATTCCAAAGCGGCTCGCACTGAACTTCATGACACGCTCGGTCTAACTGGCGCGGAAGTCTCGATTAATGTGGCAGGCGCTGGCTTTGGCGTTCCCTTTGTTCACAAGCACACCGATAACGAAGAGCTTTACGGCGTTCTTAGCGGGAAAGGAGAACTCTATTTGGATGGAAAGGTAAGTGAAATTACCGCTGGCGATTGGTTTTTCATTGCCCCAGAAGGGCATCGCGCGCTTCGCGCCGCCCCCGATTCAGAAATGACCTATCTCTGCATTCAGTGCGCCAAAGATAGCCTAAAAGGCTTTACCGCTACAGATGCGAAACTCTGTGAAGAAAAAGCGCCTTGGATGAAGTAGACGTATTTTCCTTTTCACCGTCTTTTTTAACCGCTTCCTAACTGAAAAAAGGAAGCGGTTTTTCTTTCTCTTTACTAGCTCTTTTGGGCGAGGCGTTTTGAGTCAAAAAGTCGGGGCGTTTTCCTTTTTAAAATGCCATAATTTCGCCGCAAGAGTTGCAAATTCTTTTCCCTTGATTCGCGTGCTAGTGTCTATGAAGAAATTTTCTTGTGTTGCCATCATCAGCAAACCCGTTGACGACTTAAAAGATCCCGTCACTAAAGTTCTCAATTACGTCCGTGAAAGTGGCGCCGATGTTCTTCTTGACGCCAACAGTGTGAGGCAACTCGGGTCGCCTGCCACACTTAAAGCCGCAAGCCTAGAAGAGATCGTTGCCAAAGCCGATGTTGTGATTGTGGTCGGAGGTGACGGAACAATGTTAGGCGCAGCCCGAGACCTTGCGCACCACGATTTAGCCATGATTGGCATTAACGCAGGGCGCTTGGGCTTTATTCCCGATATCACAGTCGATGATATTGATGAACTTCTCCCGCCAATGCTTGAAGGTCACTATTGCGTAGATACCCGTCCGATGCTTGAAGGCACGCTCTTAAGAGAAGGGAAAGTGGTGTTTTCTGCCTTAGCGACAAACGATATTGGCATCTGCCACGGCCGAGCCCTCGGCATGGTCGAATATTCTTTGCTCGTTGATAACACAGAACTTGCCTTGCAGCGCGCAGATGGCATTATTGTGAGCACGGCAACAGGATCTACGGCTTACGCGATGAGCGCAGGCGGTCCGATTATGCATCCGGCATTGGGCGCCATGCTTTTAGTCCCGATTGCTCCCCACACGCTTTCAAATCGTCCGATTTTGGTTCCAAGAACCGCAACTGTTCGCATCGAAGTCACTGAAACCCGTAGCGCGGTTGTAAGTTTTGACGCGCAGGTTTTCTTTGACGTCGTCGCTGGCGACATTCTCAAAATCGGAACCTGCAAAGATTCGCACTTTATCCTTTTACATCCCGAAAACTTTAACCAGTACGAGATGTTTAGCCGAAAGCTTAATTGGAGCACGCTCCCGAAAAACGACCATCCGATTCACGAGAAGGTCCATTAACAGACCACTATGCTCACGCTTTTAAACCTAAAAGATTTCGTCATTGTCGAAGAACTCACTGTTGAAGCGACAAGCGGTTTGACGTGTCTTACGGGAGAAACGGGAGCTGGAAAATCAATCCTTATTGATGCGCTCGAACTCGTTTTAGGCGCACGAAGCGATACAGCGCTTATCCGTGAAGGCGCACAAAAAACAGAAGTTTCTGCTGAATTTACTCTCGATAAAGGATCTTTGTCGTGGCTACGTGATGCGCAAATCGATGCCTTAGATACTGTTCTCTTACGGCGCACAGTCGATTTAAACGGAAGGTCTCGTTGCTGGATCAATGGCGTTGTTGTGACTGTGGCGCAAATGCATGAGTTAGGTGAGCTCTTACTTGATATTCACGGGCAGCACGCGCATCAATCACTTCTTAAAACCGCCTTTCAATTGCGTTTGGTCGACGGATTTGCTAAAGATGAAGACCTATTAAATGCCGTTAGAAGCGATTACAGGGTTTGGCAGGATGCGAAAAAGCGTCTTGCGAAAGCAATCGACGATAAAGAAAAGATTGCCGCAGAAACCGAGCGCTTAACCTGGACGCTTGAACTCTTAAGTGACCTCTCTCCCAAAGAAGGTGAATACGAAGAAGTAAGCGCTGAGCACGCAAGGCTATCGAATACCGCGGATATCGCAGAAAGCGTACAAAGTGCGCTTGAAAACTTAAGCGATGGCGAAGTAAGTGTCGCAGAACTTTTAAATAAAGCCCAGTCGGACTTAAATCACGCAGGGCAATTTGACGCACGCTTTGCTGATCTTGCTAACACGCTTACAGAAGCCTCAAACATTGTCGATGAGGTTGTACGGGAAGCCAGCCACCAGCTTGGCCGCACCAATCCCGATCAAGAAACGCTTGACGCTTTAGATGAAAGGCTCAATGCTTATTGGCGCCTAGCAAAGAAATTTAATCGCACCCCAGAAGAGCTCTATCTTTTCTTTGAAGAAACAAAAAAGAGATTGGAAGAAATCGAAGCCGCCTCTGACCTTGAAAGCCTAAAAAAGGAAGTCAAAGATACAGAAACTTTGTATCTTACTAAAGCCAAGTGCCTGACGAAGATGCGTGAGGTTGCGGCTCAGAAACTTTCGTATGCGGTGACCGCTCAAATGCAACTTTTGGCGATGCAGGGCGGAAAACTTGAAATCGCTCTTCACCCCGTTGATCCTTGGGCGGATGGCTTAGAGCGATGTGAATTCCTTGTTGCCGGTCACGCAGGAGCAACGCCTCGGGCCCTAACGAAAGTGGCTTCTGGTGGTGAACTTGCGCGTATTTCTTTAGCCATAGCTGTGATTACTGCAACACTTACACCAGTTGGGACATTGATTTTCGATGAGGTTGATAGTGGTATTGGAGGCGCTGTCGCTGAAGTCGTGGGACTACTATTGCGGCGCCTTGGGAAAACGCGTCAAGTC
>CAVKJM010000117.1:0-3676 GCA_963656505.1 bacterium | reverse complement strand
CCCCTGTGGGGCCGCCGGTTCTAAAAAGAGCAGCCACATCATCGATGTGAGAAAAAACGAGCGTACTATCGAATTCATAGTGCCCTGAGCGAAAAAGAGCCTTCACGGTCATCTGCTTCATACGAGGGACGAACCCTGCGGGTGTCGTATTGCCTTTAGCGACAATGAGAGTTACTTTGTCACCAACAGAAACACGCAAAAGGCGCGCAAGGTCTTCACCTAAGATGACACCGAATTCTCCGGCTTTGAGTTCATTTAGTGTGGCAGATCCCAAGGTCTTTGCTACGTCACTTACATTGGGTTCAGCTTCTGGGTCGACACCCCGAACAGCGACTCCCCTTAAGTTACCGCGAGAATTTAGTAGCCCTTGCCCCGAAACGTATGGCGCACAAGCAGCAACGCGTTTATCGGTTTCAATAAATTTCGCAGTTTCTTTCCAATCGGGGATTGCTCCGACAAAGCGCACGACTTCGACGTGTGAAAGAACCGAGAGCATCCTATCTCTAACTTCCTTTTGAAAGCCGTTCATTACCGAGAGCACGATAATGAGAGCCATCACCCCGAGAGCAATCGATGAGATTGAAATCCCCGAGATAAAGCTCATAAAGCCATCTTTGCGACGGCCTCGGCGCCCGGCACGCGTGTAGCGCAATCCGACAAGTAGTTCAAAAGGTAAGTTCATGAAGCATCTTTTTCAAGTGCGACGTTAACGGGGATTGCTCCCAATTTTTCTGTTAAAACTTTCGGGTCAATCGTGATGATATAGCCTCGACGCCCACCGTTGATGTGAATTTTATCGAGAGTAAGAATCGTGCTTTCGACATAAACGGGCATTTTTTTGCGTGTCCCAAAGGGGCTTGTGCCACCAACTTGATAGCCCGAGTTGCGCTGCGCTTGGTCTGGCGCACACGGAGCGATGAACTTACGGCCCGTTTGGCGCGCAAGGTTTTTTGTCGAAACTTCGCAATCCCCGTGCATCAAAATCACTAAGGGCTTGGCGGACTCATCTTGCATGATAAGGGTCTTCACTACGGTATGCTCATCGAACCCTAAAGAAAGGGAAGCCATATGCGTTCCGCCGTGCTCGACGTAGTCATAGGAGTTTTGTTCAAAAGAAACGCCGTGCGCACGAAGCCAGGTTGTCGCTTGCGTTTCACTTTCATGCTTTTCGTGATTTTTCTTACTCATTTTTTAAATCTTTCTTTTTTCAATGAAAGAGAACTTTACGCCGCATGCGTTAAGTCGTTCATTCTGAGCCATGCGCCAATTGCAACAAAATCTTCCCGCCCGCCAAAAGCTTTTCCTTCAAAACTCTTGGGATTCAAAATATCTAAGTTATCGATCATCGCCTTAGCCATCACGCGGTGGCAAGGAATGAGAATGGGAAAGGGATTTCTCGCCAGAATTTGTCCTACGGCTCGAACGGCATCTGGAGATCCAATCGCTTCAGCAATCTCACCATAGGTCTTAAATGTCCCACAAGGTAAGAGGGAAGTTTCTTCTAAGACTTTGCGCGTCGTTTGAGTAAAGTTCTGAGCTCTTTTTGTTGCAAAAAGAGCTTCACGTTCTTCTTTTGTAATCGAGCGCCCTGTATCGAGAATCTCGTGAACAGCTTCAACCCAAGGCGAATTTAAGATTGAGGCATCCTGAGACTCAGGAGAAACGGGGTCTAAGCTAAAGGCCACTTCCCACAATTCGCCTAACGCAAAGGTAAAGGCAATCGACCCCCAGGGAGCCGGAATCGAAGCGGTTTCTTTTAATTCATCAGAAACAAAGATATGCATAGCAGCTCCTTAACTAGGGAGATCTTCTTTCCAAAGTCCTTTTGGCATCGGGAAGGCAAATTGCTCATCGGCGCCTGGTAGTTCAGTCACAGTGCTTTCTGGGAAAAGCGACTGAAGGAAGCTCACGAGCTCTTTTACAAGAAATTCAGGCGCAGAGGCTCCTGCCGTAATACCGATGCGGGTGGCGTTTTTAATCCAATCGCCATTTAAGGCTTGTGCGTTTTCAATTAAGTAGGCAGGGGTGCCAGAGCGCTCAGCCACTTCTTTTAAGCGATTGGAATTTGAACTCGTTGTCGAGCCGATCACAAGAACAACATCGACTTCTTTAGCCAAAGTCTTTACAGCATTTTGTCGCGACTGTGTCGCGTAGCAAATATCGGACTTTTTGGGCTCAATAAGTAGTGGAAAGCGGCTTCGAAGCGCTTCTGTGATTTCTTTGGCGTCATCAACAGAAATCGTTGTTTGTGTGACGCACGCTAAGGATTTGTCACCGATATCGAGTTTGGCGACATCGTCGACTTTTTCAATGACAGTGATTCCGCCATCAATTTGGCCCACAGTTCCTTCGACTTCAGGGTGGCCCTTGTGGCCAATGACAACAACGTGTGTGCCATCGTTATGCATCTTGGTAATTTCGCGGTGCACTTTTGTCACGAGTGGGCACGTTGCATCAAAGATACGAAGATTTCTCGAGCGGGCTTCATTTTCTAAGCGCTTTGGTACGCCGTGCGCGGAAAAGATAAGTGTTGCCCCTTCGGGGACGCTTTCTAGCGAGTCAACGAAGATAGCGCCTTTTTCTCGCAGGCCTTCAACAATGGTGCGATTGTGAACAATTTCGTGGTGCACATAAACAGGAGCCCCGTATATGGCGAGGGCTCGTTCAACAACGCTTACGGCGCGTGTGACGCCAGCGCAAAAGCCACGAGGTCTAGCAAGAAGAATCTGCATAGAAAAAACAACCTTAAATCGAGATGCCAATTCTAACTTGAACCACTGAAAGGGAAGAGTTATTTTTGAGAGCGAAAAGCGGCTTTTCTTTTCTCAAATTCAGAGGTGGGGAGCTCAAAGTGCTGATAGTCCTTACGCGATTTCCAGTCGCCACCCCAGTCATATCCTCGTTCTGTAAAGAGCTTATAGCTTAAGTCTTTGTGGTCAATCTTATAGGGGAAGGCTTTCTCTCTAGCAAGATAGGGATTGCCCGTTTCTGGCTCAACGTGAAGTTTCCCGTTTAGTGTTTTGACGTAGGGGTTATATAAGGGATTGATGTCGATAGCGAGCCCTAAGCCATGCTTAGAGATCTTTTTTGTTCCAGAAATGGTCCGATAGTTAAAGGAACTCGTGTTGTTATCGCGCATCGAGCGCTCATCGTCGGCGTCATACGCGTCGATAAGCTGCATCTTTTCAATAGCGTAGTTTGCTTTGTAAAGCGCGTGAAAGATCTCTATGACATCTTCTGCAATAAGGCGATTGACAATGAGTTCGCCAGCCTTTGTTTTCCCATCAAGCGTCTTATGTAGGACTCGCACGTAACGCAATTCGTCCTTAGGAACGGGGCAATCAACTTTATAGGACTTCCCTTTCATCTTCTGAAAGATTGCATCAGGAATTGGGCTAATAGAAAAACTCGCGGCTTCTTCTTCTGTTAAAGATAGGGAGGGCTTCCCTTCTTGAGAAGTAGCAAAAGAAGGATTGCTCCCCAAGAAAACTAGAGGCAATAGACAAGAAAGAAGAAAAAGACGCTGTTTCATAAAGCGCAAAAGTCGATAGTTAATTTCTTGACATCTTACAACGGTGCCAAAGAGTCATTTGTTATCTTGATCGCTTTTGCGTTCAAGTTGATGGAGCTGACAGCCTATAAAAAACATATAAAAACAAAGAAAAACGCTGGACTC
>CAVKJM010000116.1:0-3696 GCA_963656505.1 bacterium | reverse complement strand
GAATTGATCGAGATTGGAAAAAAGGTCTATTTCGTCATCGGCGTTCGACGAGAGGCTTTCTTTTAAGAGGATTTGAAGGATTTTATCGGTAAGGTTTACTACATCTTCTGTAGATCTCGCCTTTTCGATTGCTTTTGCCGTCTTTAAAAGGCGATTGACGATTTCGTTTGAGAGGTTATTTAAAACCGCGCATCGGAGAGGTAAGTGATAGCGCTGAGCCCAACCGACATTAAAGGGTGCTAAGAGTTCAGCGTGTAGCCACGTTAAAACCAACTCAGGAATCGTAAGGTCTTTCGTAGGCGAGGCTGCTCGTAAAGAGCCTTCGCTAGCAAGTAAGTCAGCAAGTTCGTTACGCCAGACTCTGTAGCCTGGGTAGCGCTGCATCCCAATGGTATCGATTCGCACGTCTTCGAGCACATTCATGAGTTCTGCTCCCAAGGCGCTTTTCGCGCCCTTTTGGTACTGCGTAAGGTCCGTGTCTGTGACGTGAAGCATCTCGTGCATACCGTGCGCGAGAGCTCGCGTAATAAAGGTCGTGTCGTTTGGATCAAGGCTTCCAAGCCACACGGTTTTCCCATCGGTCTGCGGCTGCCCGTCGAATTCAAAATGCACATCGTGATCTTTACCGTAGGCACTTAAGAAACGTTTGGCGTGATTGAGGCGCTCCTCAGCACTGAGAGTCGTGGGCTCGTAAAAGGAAGGCATGGTTTCCTCCGAGGTGGGTTTGATGGGGAAAACGCAACGTGTAAGAAGAATACCCGAGAGAGCATTCTTTTGCGAGAGGAAACACTCTCGCAAATCCCTTAGAGCCAAAGACAAAAAAACGGGCGCCGCAGCACCCGTTTTTCGATAAAACCGAAGCTCGTGATTACTTCACGCGGCTACGATATTCGCTTGTACGTGTATCGATTTCGATCTTGTCGCCAACGTTAACGAAGGCAGGCACGTCAAGAACGAAGCCACTAGCGAGTTTCGCAGGCTTCATCACCTTGCCTGACGTGTCACCCTTAACAGCGGGTTCCGTGTACGCGACTTCACGAACAATCATTGTCGGAAGTTCGATACCAATAACGCGGCCTTCGTAGAAGACGGCTTCGGCCTTTAATTCATCGCCATCGGTGATGTACTTCTTGGCTTCTTCCATTGTGTCTTCTTCGACGTCATACATGTTGTATTCGTCATCGGTCCAAACGTATGTCGGATTGGCGTAGTACGAGTAGGTGAGTTCTTTACGCTCGAGAACGATGTCATCGAACTTGTCGTCGGCACGGTAAACGATTTCCGTGACGGCATTTGTTAAGAGGTTCTTCATCTTCATCTTGACAGTCGATGCACCGCGTCCGCCCTTAGCGTACACGGCCTTGAGAACGACCATCGGATCTTTGCCGACCATGAAGACGTTGCCGGCTCGCAGTTCTTGCGCTGTTTTCATGAAAATTTCCTTTGCTTAAGCGATATGAGCCGGAAATGAAGTTTTTCCCGCCCCGTCCAAATCAAAAACGCATCATTTTAATCCGTCGCGGAGCATTTGTGCGATTTTTTGGGGTGCTCGCGGAAGATTTAGGCATTTTTTCGTGTAAGAAAGGGCCGCTTTTGTGAAACCTTCCTTTTTTTGTAGGTAAGTCTTTAGGTCAGATGATTCAGGGGCCTTCCCTGAATTTAAAGCGGATTCAATGCGATTTCTTAAGGTAAGGAGCTCTGTTGGATACGAGTCCTTTAAGGTTTCCTCAAAGGCCTGCATCTTTTTGATGTGAGCGGCCTCCTTTTGCGGGTAAAGCGTCCACAAGTAGGGGATGCCGCTTAAAAGAGCGCGCGAAGCGCTATCTTCCCCGCGGACAATCAAGAAGTCGGCTGACCAAAGTAAGAGATCGAATTCTTCTTGGGTAACCATGGGTAGCGCCACACAGTGAATGTTTGTGGCATTGAGTGAGACGATTTCTTTAGCAAAATATTCTTGCGCCGCCCCTTCGCATAGAAGCATCTCGATTTCAAGATGCGTGTCAGCAAAACATCGTGCCAGTCCTTTCACGTCTAGTGTTGGGTAGGTAAAGAGAAGCACCTTTAAAGGATGATTGGGATTCACACCAAGCGCCTGAAGGAGGCCGTCTTTCTTTTCTTTTGTAAATTGAGCGCGGCGCTTTTCTAAATCGGCTTCGATAAATAGGCCGCCAGTTTGTTGCGTAAACCCAGGAAAGAAAAAGCGTTTTGGATAGCCGTATTTCGGGTGTGGGCTGGGAAGCCCGTGAAACTCGGCTGCGTAATTTTCAGCTGTCAAGTAATCAAGCGCGACAACACTAACTGTTTTTTTCGACTTAAAACTTTGGGCGATTTTTTCTTCGTATTGGGTAGGAAGAAAGCACGAAAACGCTTCTACGACGCAATCGGCGGGAGTGGCTTTTTCTTCAAATTCTTTATCCCAAAGAGCAATGGCAATAGAGTCAACGGTTTGTTCTCGTTTTTGAGGATTAACCTTGGGATTGAGTTTCGCGAGTGTCTCTAAGTTATCGATTACAAGGCGCACGCAAAAGCGCTCTTCTCGCTGTAGACTGCGAGCAAGGCGCAAGGCTACTCCTGCGTCCCCAAAGTTATCAATCACGCGACAGAAAATATCGCAACGTAGCATCGTTTCCTCGAATTTAATTTTCAATGCAGGCGATTAGTTTAAACGACTATAAGACAGTTCTCGATGGACTCCCGAATCTACCTGGGGTCTACCGCTATTTTGACGCCGATGGAAACTGCTTATATGTCGGTAAGGCTAGTAACCTTAAGCGACGCGTGAGTTCGTACTTTCAGAAAAATGATCTTTCGCCTCGCATCGCGCTCATGGTTTCTCACATCGCTTCGATTGAAACCTCTGTCGTGCGTAGTGAAGCTGAGGCTTTAATCTTAGAAAATAACCTCATTAAGACACTTAGCCCAAAGTACAACATCCTCTTTCGAGACGATAAGAGTTATCCGTATGTAAAGCTCTCGGGAGATTCTTTCCCGCGGGTTTCTTACTACCGAGGCGCGATCGATAAACGCTCGCGTTTCTTTGGGCCATACCCCAATGCGTCAGCAGCAAAAGAAGCAATCGGCGTCTTGCAACGGATCTTTCGAATTCGTACCTGCGAAGAGGCGGTCTTTCATAACCGCTCTCGTGCGTGCCTTATGGGGCAGATGGGGCGCTGTTCTGCGCCTTGCGTGGGAGCTATTGATGAGGCCTCATACGCGCATGATGTGGAAGAGGCTTGCCGCTTTTTAAGTGGCGAGTCCGCGCTTTTAATTGAGGCGCTTAAAAAAGAAATGTTTGCCGCAAGCGAACGGTTTGATTATGAAAAGGCCGCTGTATTGCGCGACCGTATTGCCGCACTGTCGGACGCTGTACGAGACCAAGTCGTCGAGCCCACGGGAGTTGTCAAAGACACAGACATCATTGCTGTGGCGATAGCTAGTGGCGTTGTGTGCGTCAATCTTGCGATGGTGCGAGGTGGGCGCCACTTAGGAGACCACGCGTTTTTCCCGAAAGTAAGCGCTAGCGAGAGCCTTAGTTCTGCCGATGTCTTTGAAGCGTTCTTAAGTCAACACTACGCAGAGCAGACTCTACCTGACGTTTTAATTAGCGCTGAGGCTCAAGATACGGATGTGATTACACGTGCGTTAGGAAAAGAGCGGGAAAGTAAAACGACTTTCGTGCACGAGCCGCAACTGATG
>CAVKJM010000115.1:0-3739 GCA_963656505.1 bacterium | reverse complement strand
TTTCCTGTTGTTGCGCAGATAAAAGAAGCCCATAGATTTTTATGAAAAAGTAAGGCGGCTAGAGCGTTCCCATTGAGTCTCTGGGATTAAAATCTTGAGTCTCTTAACTTATTTATGTTTTACGAAAGCTATGAAACCGTCTACTTATATGACCGCTTCCGAAATTCGGAAGGCGTATTTGGAATTCTTTAAAAGTAAGGGCCACACGATTGTGAAATCAAGCCCCGTTGTCCCGCAGGACGATCCGACGCTCCTTTTCACAAACGCCGGCATGAACCAATTCAAAGCCAACTTCTTAGGGCTTGATAAGTCGCTTTCACGCGCAACAACCTCTCAAAAGTGCATTCGCGCGGGTGGCAAGCACAACGACTTAGATAATGTCGGTTACACCGCACGCCACCACACCTTCTTTGAGATGCTCGGAAACTTTAGCTTTGGCGACTACTTTAAGAGAGAAGCCATCTCTTGGGCGTGGGAACTCTTAACAACGGTTTATAAGTTACCCGCTGAACGCTTGTGGGTCACGGTCTACGCCGAAGACGATGAGGCCTATGGCATTTGGAATCAAGAAATCGGGATTCCCGCTGAGCGCATTGTCCGTATTGGTGACAACAAAGGTGCTCGCTACATGTCAGATAACTTCTGGATGATGGGTGATACCGGCCCCTGCGGTCCATGCTCGGAAATCTTCTACGATCGCGGGCCTTCCGTTCAGGGTGGTCCTCCGGGAAGCCCCGATGAAGACGGTGACAGATATCTAGAAATCTGGAACTTGGTTTTCACGCAATTTAACCGTGATGCAAGCGGAAAGATGAATCGCTTGCCGCGTCCCAACATTGATACGGGTATGGGTTTGGAGCGTATTGCAAGCGTCTTGCAAGATGTTCCCACAAACTACGATATTGATCTCTTCCAAAACATTATGCGTGCGGCAAAAGCCGCTGTTGAAGAAGCTGGTGCCACAAACGTTGATCCGCAAAGCCCCTCTTTGAAAGTGATTGCCGATCACATTCGTGCTTGTGCGTTCTCGATTGCCGATGGTGTAAATCCCGGTAATGAGGGAAGAGCTTATGTGCTTCGCCGCATTGCGCGTCGCGCAATCCGTCACGGCTACAAGTTAGGCGCTCGTGGGTTGTTCTTCTATAAGTTAGTTGAACCCTTAGCCCATGAAATGGGCGAACTCTACCCAGAACTCAATAACCCGCGTATTGCAGAAGTCTTACGTGGCGAAGAAGAGCGCTTTGGAATGACGCTTGCTACAGGCATGGAAATCTTAGAGGCTGCCATCGCTCACACCAAAGACGGCGTCTTAGACGGAGAAATTGCCTTTAAGCTTCACGACACCTATGGATTCCCAGTTGACTTAACAGGTGACGTTTGCCGCGAGCGAGGCATTAAGGTTGATATTGATGCCTTTAATCTAGCGATGAACGAGCAACGTGAAAAGGCTCGTGCCTCCGCGAAATTTAAGATTGCCGCCGGTCTCGTCTATAACGGAGAAGCTGGACTCTTTACGGGCTATTCTGAGCTTGAAGAAGGTTCATCAAAAGTCTTAGCGCTTTACAAAGACGGAACCGAAGTTGAAAGCGTTAATGCAGGTGACGACGTCGTCGTTGTCTTAAATAAGACGCCTTTTTATGCAGAAATGGGCGGGCAAGTCGGTGATGCTGGTACGTTAAGCAATGCCACAACTCTTATTAAGGTCCGTGATACGTTCCGCATTAAGGCCAATGTCTTTGGTCACGCTGCGCACGTAGCTGAAGGAAAGATTACAAAGGGCGATACGCTTACCGCAAAAGTCGATTCCGAGCGCCGTGCCGCTATTGCCCGTAACCACTCTGTGACTCACATCATGCATAAAGCACTGCGTGAAGTCTTAGGAGTGCATGTTGCGCAAAAGGGTAGCTTAGTTAATGAATCCATCACACGCTTTGACTTCTCGCACGATAAACCGATGACAGCTGAAGAAATTGCTGAAGTCGAAGCAATTGTCAATCGTGAGATTTTGGCTAACACAGAAACGCTTTGCCGTGAGTTACCTCTTGAAGAAGCGAAAGCGACGGGAGCCGTGATGCTCTTTGGTGAAAAGTACGGTAAAACCGTGCGCGTGATGAATATTGGCACTTCCTGCGAACTCTGTGGTGGAACACACGTTCACCGTACAGGAGATATTGGCCTCTTTAAGGTTTTAGGAGAAGCGGGTATTAGCGCAGGTGTTCGCCGTATTGAAGCTGTTACTGGCTTTAATGCTTTAGCGCTTGCTCAGAAAGACGCATCGTTACTCGCTGCAGCCTCCGCCAAATTTAAGGCACCCGCCGAAGAGCTTTCTGAAAAGATCGATCAAGTGCAAGGCGAAGTTCGAGCACTCGAACATGACCTTGACCGTGCGAAGAGTAAATTAGCTGCTCACCAGGTTGCTGGCCTTGTGCATCGCATCACAGAAATTAATGGCACCAAGGTTCTCTTAACAGTTCTTGAAGATTTAGATCCCAAGGAACTCCGTAGCACTGTTGACTTTGTGAAGGAACAGATGAAGACAGTAGTCGTGCTCTTTGCCGTGAAAACGGCAGACAAGTTGCAATTCTGCGCTGGTGTCACAAAGAACCTTTTAGGTAAGGTAAAAGCTGGAGAGCTCGTTAACGTTGCAGCCGCAGCTGCTGGCGGCAAAGGTGGCGGACGTCCCGATATCGCTATGGCTGGTGCCACAGACGTGACGAAACTTGAAGCCGCATTCTCGGCTGCAAGAGTTTTCTTAACAGAAAAACTCTAACTACCTGTGAAAGAAATCAATCTACGCAACATGCGTTGTCCAATGCCTGTGTTAAAAACAAAGAAGGCATTGGCAGCGCTTGGCGCAGGAGAAGAACTTTCTGTTCTCACAGATGACCCTCATGCAATTGAGGATATCGCTCTTTTTGCTAAACAAAGCGGTCACGAACTTTTATCGCAAGAAACCGATAGTTCTGATGTGACGCGCCACATTCTTCGCAAAGCAGGGACTTTGCGCTCTTAACGTTTCCTTTCGATTTCAACAATGAAAAACCCCGCCTCAAAAACTTGAGACGGGGCTGGAAACGATATGCCTAAACTGAGAAAGCTAGATTAGAAGTTGTGTGTCATGCCAGCCATAAGAGAGCTGTACTTGGCCTTGACAGCATCTTGTTTGGCCTGGATATAAGCGGCAGAGCCCCAAAGTGTTGTACGCTTGCTAAGCGGATAGGTGTATGTCGCAGCAACGTTGAAGCCCTTGATGTCTTCGTCTTCTGTGTTGGCTTTGTCTTCAGCCTTGAAATAGCCAATCTGAGGCATCAAATTACCACCAGCAACAGGAATCTTCGCCGCTAAAGTTACAACGTGCGATGTGTAATCTGTTCTGTTATCCACATCAGCTTTGCCAAGGGCTGTAAATCCTGAACCAGGAGCAGCATATTTGTGCGAGTTGTACTGATAGCCAAGGTAGGCTGTCGCAACACCAAAGTCATAATTCACGAAACCTAAGACTGTGCGAGGCTGATGCGTGTTGTTTAACGATTTGCGATTAGCAGGTTTTGTTTGGTCAAAGCCAACACCAATATTCAAACCGTTGTTGGAATACTGAAGAGCGATAGCGGCAAATGTATCGGAATTATGGAGATTGCCATTGTCAGAATCGCCGAGCGAATACTGAGCTGTAGCCTTGAATCCAGCAAAAGACGGGGTCTGATACTGAATCATGTTGCTGTGACGGCTGCTTTCTGTA
>CAVKJM010000114.1:0-3785 GCA_963656505.1 bacterium | reverse complement strand
AGGCAATGGCGCTCATAAAGAAAGCGCTTCCCGCACATCTCACAACCCACAAAGAACTTGATACCCCGGCTGGAATTAAGTTAACGCCCGAGCACTACGCTTATCTTAAGATTAGCGAAGGGTGTTCTCACCACTGCACGTTTTGCATTATTCCCGATTTGCGCGGTCCCTTAGTGAGTCGCCCAATAGGAGACGTGGTACGCGAGGCAGAGTCTCTTATCACCCGTGGCGTTAAAGAACTTCTTGTCATTAGCCAAGACACGGCTGCCTATGGGTTAGATACCCACTACAAAACAGGGTTTGTCGGAACGCGACCTGTGAAAACGCGATTCCTTGAATTGGCTCAGGAACTCTCGAAACTTGATTGTTGGACGAGGTTTCACTACGTTTATCCGTATCCGAGCGTGGATGCTGTCGTTCCTTTGATGGCAGAAGGGAAAATCCTTCCATATTTAGATGTGCCCTTTCAACATGCGCACCCACGGGTTTTAAAGGCGATGAAGCGACCAGCGAGCGCTGAGAAAAACTTAGAGCGCATCGCTGCGTGGCGTAGCGTTTGTCCCGATGTGGCAATTCGCTCGACATTTATCGTTGGGTTCCCAGGGGAAACCGAAGCCGAATTTGAGTACCTCCTGGACTTTTTGCGTGAAGCGCGGTTAGATCGCGTCGGGTGTTTTTCCTATAGCCCTGTTGAAGGCGCAAAAGCCAATGCATTACCGAATCCCGTGCCTGAAGACGAGAAAGAAGAACGGCGCCGTCGCTTTATGGAAGTTCAAGCGGAAATCTCAGCTGAAAACTTAAAGCGTCGCATTGGGAAAACCGAGACGGTTCTTATCGATGAAGCAACCGATGAATCTGGTTTTGCCGTTGGCCGCAGTCGCTATGAAGCGCCCGACATTGACGGGGTCATTCGTGTAAAAAGCGCAAAGCGCTTATATCCTGGCGAATTTGTGACTGTGAAAATTACGGCAAGCGCCGAGCACGACCTAGAGGCCGTGCTCGAGAAAGAATAAGTTTTTCTTACTTCTTACCTAGGAGGGCGTTAAGTTGACGAATGAGTTCGTAACTTGCGCCCTTGGCGTTTGAAGTGAGTTTCCCATTCTTATAAATGACGCCTGAGGCACTGACGTGATCAATGTCGGTTGTTTTAATCTTTTCGCCAGTCTTTTTGTGGCCAAAGGCGCTTACTAAATCGCCAATTAAATTCGTGACGTTCTTATTAATTCCTGTTGCCTTGCGAATCCCGAGGTCGGCTTCAATGCGATTGATTGTGAAGGCAAGGGGGTCTAACGACGTGAGTTTGGCTGAACTCACGCGTATCGTTTCAGCGCCAAAGATTTTCTTACCGCTCTTTTCAACAGATAGGTTACTTACTAGAGCATCGGCTGTGCCCTTAGCCGATCCTTTCTTGTAGTTACCTGAAAGACTCATCTCAAGCACACCGTTTTTAAGAGCGGACTCTGAAACGCGTTCAACCCAAGGGCTTACGTTAGAAAGGTTCGCGGCTTTTAACGTGGCGTTAATGCTAGCGTCTTCATCTTTTGCAGCAAATGTTCCATTAGCGTTTAGTGTCCCGTCAAGCGCCTTGGCTTTCACAGTAAAAGGCGTTTTCCCTAAGTCACTCGTGAGCGTCTTTACATCAACGTTAAGTGCCGTAAGGCCAATGGTTTTTGCCTGCCGAAACCCTGTGTCTTTTAATAGGACTTCGCCATCGGTAATCGAAATTGAAGCCACGGACCACTTCCAAGCGTCAGCATCTTTGGCCTCAGATTTGGCTTTTTCCTTTGTTTGAACCTTGCGTGGCGAGGATGTCTTTTTACTTAAATCCTTGATGTAAGTAACTTGTGGCTTTGCAATCAAAACTGGAGCGATTGCAACAGAGCGATTCGAATAAGAAAACGTATCTACGCTTGTGGAAACGCTTTTTACCGCAAAGTCGATTGCGGCATCATCGATTGCATAGTTTTTGATAGATAAGTTTTCGAGACTTACGTCAAAGCTAAAGGGGTTAAAGGAAATTGAGCCAACCGTGACTTCAGCCTTCGGGCTTTGTTCTTTTACTTTTTCAGTAAGAGTCTTCTTTGCAAAATACGGGACTCCCACAAAGCCTCCTACGGTATATCCAAGAAACGCCAGGACGGCCAAAGCAATACAAGTTTTTCCTAATGTCTTCATAAAACAAAACTCCTAGAAATAGGAAAAGAGCCTTAAACAAAATTCATCATTGAAAGAGGGTTAAGCGCGTTAAAGTTCAACGCTTTCGCTTACAGTTTTTCGGTGCGAGCCATTATAATCGCGCAACTTTTTAGGGGGTTAAGCGATGCTTTCTACGGCACTGATAGTTCTACCTGATTTTGGCGTGATCCTTCTTGGTATTTTGCTAGCTCGAAAATTAGGCTATGCGCACGACTTCTGGCAAGGCGTAGAAAAACTTGTTTACTTTATTCTCTTTCCCCCATTGCTCTTTCACTCAGTGGCAACAAGCAAGTTTGCCTTAGGGGAGGCGACGACTTTCTTATTCTGCGGCTTTGCCGCGATGATGGGCGCTGTTCTTCTTTCTTGGATTTTGTGCCGCGCCTTTCGTATCGATGTCTCAAGTCGCGCTAGTGCCTTTCAGTGCAATTTCCGCTTTAACTCCTACATTGGTTTTGCGTTAACGCTAAATATGTACGGGAAAGAAGGCTTCGCGCTTTTTGCTTTATTTATGGCGTTTTGGGTTCCCGTGAGTTCTGCGATTGCTGTGACGGCTTTGGCTCGCGCAAGTGCGGGTAAGGGCGCGACCTTTATGAGTGTTATTCGAGAGATTCTCAAAAATCCTCTCATCATTGCCACGGTCGCGGGTCTCGTTTGGAACCTCACAGGCCTTGGAATCTTTAAACCCATTGATTTGATTTTTACGCGGTTAGGAAATGCCTCGTTAGCTCTGGGGTTACTTGCGATTGGAGCTGCGCTTCGCTTTGAAACGATTCAGGGTTATAAGGGAATTGTGACGGGTTCGACAATCTTGCGACTTGTTGTCGTTCCTATTCTTTGTTTAATTGTGTGTCGCATTTGTGGACTCGAAAACTTAGCAACTGGCGTTCTTTTGATTTTTACGGCCCTACCGACGGCAAATTCCTGCTACATTTTGGCTGTACGTATGAGCGGAAATGGCCCGCTTGTGGCGGCGATCACTACCGCGCAGACGTTGGCGGCGATTATCACGATGCCTGTGATACTCACCATGGGACAACTTCTTTTTGGACTGTAAGATTATGATTACGCGCGAATCGATTACCTCCCGAATCTCTTGGCATGCTGTTCGTAGTACGGGCGCCGGTGGCCAGAATGTCAATAAAGTCAATACTGCAGTCGCAGCCGAAGTCGACCTTGTCAATCTCGGTTTTTCTCCTGAATCCATCGCACGCGTGAAGCAAGTTTTCTCACGCAACGTGACTGAAGCTGGAGTGCTTTTTGTGAAAGCTCAGGAGTACCGCACACAAGAGATGAATCGAAAAAGCGCTTTTGCTCGCTTGATTCGTATGTTAGAACGTGCCCTTGTGCCACGCAGAGCTAGGAAACCCACGAAGCCAACACGGTCTTCCGTGGAAACGCGTCTTAAGAATAAAGCGCACCATTCTGAGAAAAAGAGAATGCGTCAAGCGCTCGAAGAATTTGAGTCAACTACCCCTCTCTAAAGAGAGAGACTTGTGAAAGCAAGCCAGGTTGACTAGCCCAAGTGAGGAGAAATCTGAACTACGTTGGTTAGGAATGTATAGGCACCGTGGGATGTAAATCCTAGTTCC
>CAVKJM010000113.1:0-3840 GCA_963656505.1 bacterium | reverse complement strand
GGGGTCGTGACGCCTAAGTGCTTTAAGGCTTCAGCGAAAACAACGAAGAACGCTTCGATGTCAGCGACATCAATGGCTCCTAATGAGCAAAGGCGGAAGGTGTTTTCTGAATCAATCTTTCCTGGATAAATCGTAAAGCCCCTCTCGTAGCAGTAGTCGTGGACCTTTTCAAAGTCCCAGTTCGCATCGTCTGGATATCGCACGGCAATCACCAAGCCGCTTTGCCACTCGCGACGAATCACGTCTTTAAATCCAAGACGGGCAAGCCCCGCATGAAGCGCTTCAAAGACTCTCTTATGGCGCTCCCATTTCGGCATTTCTCCTTCTGCGAAATATTCCTTTAAGCCTTGGACTGCTGCATAAATCGTTTGCACAGGAGGCGTGAAATGCATCTGCCCTGTTTTCTCGAAATACTCGTATTGCAAATAAAGGTTGCAGTAGTAAGAGCGCTTTGGATAGTCTTTTGAAGCAACGATGGCAGATGTGCGGCCGATGACAAAAGAGAGACCTGTCATTGCCATAATCCCCTTTTGAGCCGATGCCATACAAAAGTCGATGTTGTCACGCGCGACATCAATTGGCACCATCGCCAAGCTTGACGTCGTATCAACTACAAAGATGGCGCCATATTGATGGGCTAATGCACCGATTTCGCGAATGGGATTTAGGATTCCCGTGCCCGTTTCGTTGTGCGTTGTGTAAACCAAGCGAATGTCAGGATTTTCTTTGAGCGCTTTCTCAACTAAAGCTAAATCAGGACGCTCATCAATCGGAAACTTCAAATTAATGTGCGGCAAGCCGTAGTACTCGCAGATTTGCGCGGCTCTCGTGCTGTAAGCCCCGTTATTGACAATTAATGCTTTGGCGTTAGCGGGAAGTAGTGAGTTCAAACACACGTCAATATTTAACGTTCCTGAACCACAGAAGAGAACCGATGTGTAGTCCTTAGGATCGGCGTGAACAGTTTTCAAAATATCGCGCCGAAAATCCTTCATAAGTAAGGCAAATTCTTTTTCTCGTGGGCAGATATCAGGGACAACTTGCGCCATTTTCACGGTATCTGTTGTCGTCGCGGGCCCAGGATTAAGTAATACATTGCGTTTAACCATCGCTTTGATCCTTAATGAAAATTGGTTTATTTGTTAAATGCTTGAATCGCTTTTGACGAAAATGAACAAAATTCGTCATCTAATGATGCGAAGTATAGCCATATTTGTTCAATACAATGCTAGTTCTTTAGTATTAATGAACACAAAACTTCAAAATTGCGGGGACAAAAAAAGACCGAGCTCCGAGAAGAAGTTCGGTCCCAAAAGCAATCAAAAGGGGGAATTCGGACTGCTTTTAAGAGGGGTTAAGCTGTTACTTAGTCTTCTGTGGGGTTGACTTTCCCGACAAATGGATATGGGCCATCGAATTTTGCTTCTGAGTAAATCTGGCAAACGTGTGTGTTCCAGACTCCCTCTTCGAAGTCGTGCAGCAGATAGCCAGGCGTTTCCATGCGGAAGGTATCGCCCCCTTCAGCGGAAAAGTCAAGCTCAATTTGCATCGAGGCGGCAGGCGCCGTAACGCACGGCACTCCCGCCCACATCGTAAAGATTGGGCGATGCATGTGTCCGCAGCAAAGCTTTGCCCACGGAGCCTTTTGAAGGATGCCACGCAACACCTCACGATTCTCGTAAGGTTCATCCATTGCGCCCATCCCCGTGATAAAGGGCGGGTGATGCATAAAGACTAAGGTTGGAACATCTTTGTGTTCTTGAAGTTCTTTTTCTAGCCACTTTGTTGCAACATCGGGCATGTGACCTGAGTGCGAGCCCGGAGCCATCGAATCCATAAAAAGGAAGCGAAGCCCCTCTTTTTCAACGGCATAGCAAACAAAGGGAGCTGTTTCAGGATTCTCTACGGTCCAGCCTTTTAGGATTTCTCTCATGCGATCACGACGGTCGTGGTTACCTGGAACCGCATAAACGGGAACTCCCAAGTCCTTTAGGGCGTCATAGACCATGTGATAGGCGTGCGCATCGCCCGAATCGGCAATGTCGCCCGTGATCACAATCATATCTGGCGCTTGGTTTTTAAGACTAAAGACGTGCTTAAGGTGCTTGACGGTTTTCTCCAAGTAGGCTGCCGTATCGACAACCTGAAAGGAAAGCGCTCCATCGCCTCTTAAGTGAAAATCCGAAATTTGCAAGATTCTCATGTTTTTATTTCCAACTTCTCTTTTTTAAGGAGGGAAATCGCTTCCCCTCCTTTATTACTTATTGCAATTAGATGTGTTCGACGTCTTCGCCGTACTTAGCCACTGCTGCGTTATGACGCTTTTGGATGACAAAGCCAGCTAAAGCACTCGTAAAGCACGCGAGCATGGTGTACAAGCACACGTAGATTGGATCGCCACCTGTGATACCCATAAAGTAGGTGCAAAGGCCCGGAACGATGCCAGCGACCAAAAAGCCTGGGAACTGGTAGCAGATCGAAACACCTGTGTAGCGCACATCAGCCGGGAAGAGGTCAGCGAAGACCGCCGCTTCCGGTCCGAAAATACCCGCGTAGAAAATCGAGAGCGGGATGACAATCGCGAGCGCGATTAAGAAAAGGTTGCCGCCCGAATTCTGCATAATCCAGAACGAGGGGAAAATCGAGATGCCGCAAAGAACTGCGTTAATGCCGTAGATCTTGCCGCGACCGTACTTATCGGCTAAGTGGCCGAAAAGCGCGATAAAGGGGCACATAATCAAAGCAGCAATCATCACAACGATCAGTGCTGAAGTGCGATCGACGTGGATGTATTGCACTAGATATGTGATGACGAACACAGCTAAGACATTGAAGAAGACGCCATCGACCCAGCGTGCACCCACACCCAAGAGAATATTGAAGGGGTGGTTCTTGCAGACGCGAACGATAGGCATGGCTTTCTTGGCTTTGTCTTTTGCGGCCTGATCTTGCACCTTACGGAAGTCCGGCGTTTCAAGAATCGAAAGACGAACCCAAAGCGCGATACCGACTAAGAAGACGCTCATTAAGAAGGCAATACGCCAGCCCCAATCAAGGAACTGTTCGTCCGTTAAAGACATCGAAAGAAGTGCGACAACGCCAGAAGATAGGCAAAGGCCCGTAGCCAAACCCATCTGAGGAATCGAAGCGTAGAAGGCGCGTTCTTTTTTGGAAGCGTATTCGTAGGTCATTAAGACTGCGCCGCCCCACTCGCCGCCAAGGCCCAAGCCTTGCAGTAAGCGGAAAGTCTGTAAAAGAATCGGAGCAGCTAAGCCAATTGAGGCATAGGTCGGCACCAAGCCAATGCCGATTGTCGCGAGACCCATGATGAGCATCGTGAGAATGAGCATGCTCTTACGTCCTAGCTTGTCGCCAAAGTGTCCGAAGATAAAGCCTCCGAACGGACGGGCTAAGTAGCCAATAGCAAATGTTGTGTACGCCAAAAGCGTTCCAATGTAAGGATCGCTTGTTGGGAAGAAGAGTTTATTAAAGACGATGCCCGCGACGACACCATACAAAAAGAAGTCATACCACTCAATTGTGGCGCCCAAAAGTGAGGCCCAGACAACCTTTCGAATTTCCTTTTTCGAGGGTTGATTCATTGAATTTCTCCGGTTAGGTTAGTAAATTTTTATCCTTCTTAGACTGAATTTTTCAGCCGAAATGCATTTTATTCTTGTATTTTTGCGGGTAGAATACGGACATACGGAAATAAAATTTTAGTAACTCTTAGAAAACAACACTAAACTAAGTCAAAGATTTTAGTAAAGATTTAACGATAAATTAAACTTTTATGGAATAAAGCACGATGGGATACAAAAAAGTCACTCTTTCTGAGAT
>CAVKJM010000112.1:0-3842 GCA_963656505.1 bacterium | reverse complement strand
TTGAGGATTCCTTGAAAGTGCTCGGTCGCAATATCCGGCTCGCTCGTTTGAAGCGTCGCCTCCCCCAAGAGACGCTTGCAGAGCGTGCGGGTGTCGGATTGAGCACATTGACCAAAATAGAAAAAGGCAATTGCGGCGTCGCCATCGGGACCGTCGCCTCGGTCATCCAAGCGCTCGGTTTGGGCACCCCCTTTTCTGAAATTCTTTTGATCGATCCGATGACGCAAACCTTCGAAGAAGAAAATTTGCCAAAACGAATTCGCAGCACGACGAAAAAAATCTAAAACGCCATGCCCAAAATTTTTCCGGTCCAAATAAAAATCGCGAGCGACATTTTTCAGGTCGGTGATTTTGCTTGTGAGGTCGATAGCGAAAAATCGACGATCTCCCCTCTCGGATTTCGTTACACCGAAAAATGGGCAGAAATTGGTTTTTCGCTCGGATCGGATTTGCCGATGACAAAAAACGTGATCTTTCCAAAAATGGGAAAGTATCCGAATCAAAAAAATGATGAGTCCCGTCTTTTTCATTTTTTAGTTGACCACTTGCCTGGAACGTGGTTTGAAAAAATAAGGGGATCTGAAAATTTGCCTTCCCCTACTCGGCTTGAAAAATTACTGACTCGTGAAAATCGGGGGACCGCTTTTTCGGCTCTGGAATTTAAAAATCCGGCAGAGGAAAAAAGCACTGTCCCCATAATCAATAAGAAACTTACTTCAGAAATCATTCGAGCCTCCGAAAGTTTCTTTCGAGATCCCGAAAGACTTAAACCCGAAGAATTCCGGCTCATAGAAACTCTTGCCTCGGATTTGGGGGGCACGAAACTTAAATTCCTTGTTCGTAGCGAGAAAAACCCGGAAGAAGAACTCGTTTTGCGGGTAAGAAACCCCGAAGTTCAATTTGACGAACCGCTTTGGTTTACGGTTTGCGCTGCTCTTGCCAAAAACGCAGGGATTCGTATTCATAGTCCGGTTTACCTTCCTGGTGTTGGGCTTGCTCAAAAACGCTGGGATAGAGAAAACGGGGAAAGGCTCTTTTGTTTATCGGCGAGAACGCTTGTTCGAAATGCTGCAAACCAATCGCCGCCCACCTGGCTTGATATCGCTGACATCATCAATCGCGAAGGAACTACGCCAAAAGCGGATTTACGCGAGTTATTTAAGCGCCTCATTTTCGATACCCTGATTTGCAATAAACGTTCAACTCTTACTCGGATCTGGTTTAGTCGGGAAAACGGAGGATGGAGACTAGCCCCAATGGCACTCCCCCTGTGCAACTCCGATTTCCCGATTCGGTCTTTGCCAATAGCGATTTATGGAAGGGATGTTCAAGCGAACCCACAAAACGCCCTCTTAGTTGCGCGCTACTTTGGATTAAGCGCGCGAGAAGCAAAGGAAACTTTGATGACTGTCTTGCGTGCGGTCAACGCCTGGGACGAAATCGCCCGCTCTCTTGGCGCGATGCCCCGCGAGATTGACTTCATGCGCCCTGCCTTTTACACGCAAGAGTTCTAGGGCGTGCCCCAAAGCAAAGTCTTTGGAATTCCAAATATCGCCTTCGGCAAATGAGATAAAGAGGCGAAAGATTTTCTGAAGTTTTTTCGCAGATACCCCACCCTTACGCTCAATCCAGCGCTCGAGATCTTCACGTGAAGCAAGAATGCGGCCCTCGTAGGCTACGAGAATAAAGCTTGCAACAAGGCGCGCCTCTTCATTCACATCAAGCGCCAAATCCTCCAACTGCTCAGCAATCTCAGGATTTAACCCATAGCGAATGAGTGAACGAGCTCGCGTTGGAATCTGCACGCGATCTGTCGACTCAAACTCAACAATAAAACGAGAAAAAGGAGAAGAAACAAGCTGGCGAAACCCTACAGTTTTAATCATTTTCGGTCCTTCATAAAACGCATTTCCTACACGCGTAATTTTAGGGGAGAAGACCACACTAGATCATTTATTGATACTGAGAATTTGACACTATTTCGCTTTATATCACAATACATTTTCGAGCATCACGAAATGATCTTTTACGTTCGTGATGCATACATCAACCTCCCACTAAATCTAGTAGTAAGGGAAGGTGAAACCGCACTATTTGTGAGAATGGGCTAGATCAACTTGGGACGCACCCTTGATAAGAATCAAAGGGAGGTTTTCTTTGAGATTTTTTGAGCCTAAGGCAATGGGCTTTTAGGCCGAGGAAGGCGCCAGAAAAGAGGACATTAATCCCCAATTCTGGCAAAAGATCAATTAGGCTTTTTTGGCTTCGCGCGCAGCATGACGCTCACGCAAAATACCAATGACATCAGAAAGTTCCAGATTTTCTGCCTGTAAAAGAACAAGAAGGTGATAAACGAGGTCAGCGGCTTCGTTTTTCAACTCTTCTTTGTCGTGCACGGTTGCTGCAAGGGCCGTCTCAACACCCTCTTCACCGACTTTTTGGGCAATGCGCTTTGTGCCTTTTGCATAAAGGCTTGCGGTGTAGGAAGTCGCTGGATCTGCGCCTTTACGCGAGGCAAGAAGCTTCTCGAGCTCCCTTAAGAATTCCCATTTGCTTTGAAGCTCCCCAAAGCAGCTTGTTTTCCCTAAGTGGCAAGTAGGTCCTACGGCATTGACCGTAACGAGCAATGTGTCGTTATCGCAATCGGCCGCAACATCAACAAGATTTAGGAAATTGCCTGAAGTTTCGCCTTTGGTCCACAGGCGCTTTTTCGTACGAGAAAAGAATGTCACTTGGCCTGTTTTAAGCGTCTTCTCGAGCGCCTCTTTATTCATATAACCTAGCATTAAGACGCGGCCACTTACGGCATCTTCAATAATCGCTGGAATAAGGCCTCCCACCTTTTCCCAATCAAGAGCCTCAATCTCCTTACTGCTTAACATGTTCTTACCTCCGTGCCGTTTTCTAACAGCCAATTTTTTAATTCGCGAATATTAATAATCTTTTTATGAAAGACAGACGCTGCTAAAGCACCATCGCAATGGGCGTCTCGGAATGCCTCCAAAAAGTGACGCATCTCGCCTGCTCCACCGCTAGCGATCAATGGGATCCGAGAGATCGCTCTCACGGCCTTTAATTGCTCAATATCGTAACCGTGACGAACACCGTCTTCGTTCATCATATTTAAAACGATCTCTCCAGCTCCCCTCTCCTGCACTTCTTTTACCCAGTCAAGAGTCTCTCGATTCGTAACGCGCGTCCGTTTTTCGTCCCCCGTGAATTGATTGACCCAATAGCGACCGGTTTCGGGGTCTTTCCAGGAATCAATACCAATCACAACACACTGAACGCCAAAGCGGTCAGCAAGTTTCGTAATGAGTTCGGGATTAGCGAGTGCCGGGGAATTGACAGAAATCTTATCTGCCCCTGCGCTTAATATCGCTGCAGCGTCTTCAACTGTACGGATGCCTCCAGCGACACAAAACGGGATGTCGATTGCTTCTGCAACTCTCGATACCCACGTGCGGTCAACCGTGCGACCTGAGGGAGAAGCCGTAATATCGTAGAAAACCAACTCATCGGCACCTTCTTCGGCATAGCGATGCGCGAGAGGAACGATGTCACCTACGACTTCGTGACCACGAAACTTCACGCCCTTAACGACAACACCGTCTTTCACATCCAAGCACGGAATAATGCGTTTAGCTAGCATGCAAGGGCCTCCTTTAAGGTAAAGCGATTTTCTAAAAGAGCTCGACCAACGATGACATCCGTTGCACCCGCTTCGTGAGCGACCTTGATATCAGATAGGCTTGCTATGCCGCCAGAGGCCTGCCAGGAAATTCTGGGAAAGCTCTTTGCTAAACGCGAGTACAAAGCAACAGAAGGGCCCGTCATCATGC
>CAVKJM010000111.1:0-3872 GCA_963656505.1 bacterium | reverse complement strand
GAGGCGTACCATTGGCGTCTCGTAACTCAAAGGCGCCTTTTTCATCTCCTGCCACATTCCAGCCTTTGGGGAGTGCTTTTTTAATAGAACTCATTGAGACTGAACACAAGAGGCAATCGTTTACGATTTGATTGGCAGAAAACGGCAATTCAGCGGGAACGTGCTTTTCAGAAACGACTTTCTCACTTTCGGCAAGGATGGTTAAAAGCGGAATTCCTTGCGAAGTTAAAAGCACCATTTTGAGTTTCCCATCGTGGCTTTCTGAAGCGGTAAGAAGCGTTTCAGAGCGTGCTCCGTAACTTACTTCCAAGATTGCTTGCCGCTCTGGGAAATCAACGTCTGATGTAATCACAGATCCTGTCACATCTTTAGCAAAGAAAACGGGGGAGCTCACTTGCGTCACAGTTGTGCAAGAAGTTAAAGCTGCAACCACTAAAAGAAACCCAAGTCGTTTCATTCTCTCACCGTCAAAATCATCGGAGCGATTAAGTAGGACGCGGTAATGCCTAAAAAGAGCACAAGGCCGAAGTTTGAAATCGCTGCCGTAGAACTTAAGACCAAAATCCCTAGCGAAAGAAGTGTAGTCACCATGGCGATGGTCGTTGCAAAACTTACTGACGCTGAAGCGTTGCGATGCCGATGGAAAAACACCACATAGTCAATCCCGATACCGAGAACAAGGATAAGCGAAAATAGTGAGAATAGGTGCAGCGGAATTCCAAGCCATCCCATCGCGCCTAAGGCTGATGTAAGAGAAAAGAGCGAACAAAGAGAACCAACAAATCCTGCTTTAAGTCCAAAGGAGCGAATAAACACAATAAAGATTGCTGCAAACGAAAGGCTCAGGAGTGCTGCTACAGTCGTTCTGCAGGAATAAAAGAGATTTTCAAAGGAAGTTTTCCGTGAGTACCAGGAAACGCCATCGATCTCTTTAGCGATTGCATTCATTAATGATTCGTCTTTGACGCCTTTTACAGTAAGAATAATTGCGATAGATTTATCAGAAAGATTCGCGACACGGAATCCTGCACTTCGTGCCATAGGGCTTTTTAGATAATTCTCGAGCGTTAAGAGTTTTGGAGAATCTGTTTTCCCAATAGCAATGCCTGCATCTTCGAGATCCTTTTTCACAAGATCAGCAGCGTGAACGTATTCAGGAAGAAGTCTTTCCTGTGTTTTAAGAGTATTAAGGGGGAACACATCAAATCCAGAAAGCGCTCCATTTTGGCGAGCTACTTCAAGTCGACTTTCTAAGGCCCTTTCTTTTGTTAATGCGTCGTCAGCGTCGTTTCCAATGGCGATAAACCAGTGCTGCGTCATATCGCGATTGAAAAGTTCTGTGAATTTCACCTCATCGGCCTTTAAGGTTGCATCAAGTGTTTGCATTGCAGTGAGATTGTCACTTGTCTGTAACTTAAAAATGCCTAAAGAAAGGAGTGCGACGCAAGTTAAGCAGAGGGCTCTTCCCTTCACGGGATTGTCTTTCCAAAGACTAACCCAACGCGTAAAGCCCTCTAGCATCGGAAGCGCTCGAGAAGGAAAGCCCGCGACTAAATAAGGAAACACAATAAGCACAGAAAAGCAGGCAGCTATGAGTCCAACAGCACCAAAAAGCGCAAATTGCCGCAAGCCTGGTAAGGGCGCTAAGAGCATCACAGCGTACGCTAGGCTTGATGTAAGAACGGCGTGTAAGAGACTACCCTTTAGCGCATCGCGTGAGGCAAATGAAGATTCTTCTTTTCCTAACTGCATACGGCGCGTTAAATAGTAGGTTGTGTAGTCAGCGCTAATGCCAATTAAGCTTGTTGACATCACTAGCGTTGCCGCATGTAGTGTCCCAAAGACAAGGTATGTGGCAGCACTCGCAAAGATAAGGCCTGCGATTACGGAAATTAAGCAAAGCGCAAAGGGTCGAACGCTTCTGAATCCGACCCAAAAGACAAGGAGTAATCCTGCAAACGAAAGGGAACCCAATAACGAAATATCGTGCATCGCGCTTTTAACGCCGTGAGCGGTGTAAAAGGCGATGCCTTGTTTAACAAAACTGACATTGGGATAGGAAGATTTAAGACTCGTTAGTTTCTCTTCAATCGCGTTGGCTGCATCTGTGAGCGTAAGTTTTTTACTTAAGAGGGCTTCAACGAGATAGTAAGACGTCCCAGCCTTATCTTTTGCAACAATCCACCCATCATCAAATGTTGCACTTTCTCCTTTTGTAAGTCCTTGCGCTACGCGACGCGTTAGAAGCAAAGGATCCTTTTGAAGTTCAGCGACTCCCACGCCAGCAAAAGGATTAAAGACTTGAGACAAAACGAAGGCACTGCTTAAAGATGCGTCCTTTAATTCTGTTTGTAGAGACTTATCTAAGAAGGCTAAGCGATAGGTGTTTAGAAAGGTATAAAGCGCTTTTTGTTCTTCCTTTGTGACCGTTGCGTAAACGGCTTCACAAAGATGGGAATCTTTAAGAGTTGCACTTAAATCTTTAGCGGCCTTTTTATCGGAAACCGCAAAGAAGGCCTTGCGTTCTAGAGATGCAATAAAGAGGCGATTGGTTTCTTCAACGCGAAGGTCAACGGCGTCTTCTGGAACAAGCGTCAAGATATTTTCTTCTAACCCTTTTTGCATAAAGCCGTCAAGGGCAAGAAGGAAGGCAACACACGTTGCAAGAGCCCACGCGAGAAGTGCTTTAGAGAGCCTTAAATTCACGTTGTGCCTCGCTATCTGTGACTTTCTTTCGCACGGTGTTTGTAAAGGAAATCACAGTGATGTTTCCTGCAACGTCTTTCATTGTGACGCTTTCAATCTCTTTTGTCTTCACGATTCTCATTTCAGAAAAAAGAACCGTGCCTTTCTCATTTTTTGGTGTGAGAGTTAAGAGAGTTTTTCCGTTTTTCCCTTTTTCAGTTGCAACGTTAAAGCTCTGACTTAAGGCTTTTTCGTCGCCAGCGAAAATTGCCTTTAAAAGCTCTTGGGGATTGGTAAAAGAATCGCCTGTTTTAATCGTTGTGACCTGAGGGGCGGCTTTTCCTGTTTGAGTGGTAATTGTGTCGCCTGAGATTTTGATGATGCTCGCAAATGGACGCAATTGACACCAAATAAGACCAAAATCGCTGAAGATAACGACATTTCCCGAAGAACGAAGAGGAGTTTTGAAGCCTGAAAGCGTCTTTTCCTGAGAAAAATCAGCACTAAGGCGCTCTCCGGCGAAACTTGTCGTCGCTAAAGTAAAGAGCCCGACTGCGCAAAGTGCGAAATTTCTCAAAGTAAAAGGCTTAAACACGTCGCGTCTCCTAAGGTTTTGCCACTCCTAGTTTCTCAAAAAGAATCGCTGGACTCTCTAAGAGTCCTTCGTGCGTTTTAAGGTCGACTGCCATTTGAATAATTGTCGCTGCCGTAAGGAGAGTGCCATCAGCACGCGTGACGGTATAGTCGGTGACAAGCCGGTTTTCGTATTCTGTGAGTGTGACTTTTACAGTGGCCTTTTCTTCAAGAAGCCAGGGTCTACGGTATTTGATGTGTAGGTCAACAACAGGATAGGCGTAACCACTTTCTTTCATCGCTTTGTAGCCATAATCAAAGCGTCGGAAAAGTTCTTCACGCACGCGTTCAAAGAAACGAATGTAGGTCCCATGCCAAACAATGCCCATTGGATCTGTGTCGTTAAAGGAGGGCGTAATTTCAATTTGAGCGGTAAAGCGGTTATCGGTTGTCATCGGAAGAACCTCTCATTTAGTGTTTTCGCCATCAGTCTTTTCTTGAGCCCAAAAGTCAAAGAAGTTAAACCAATCTAGGGGATATTCGAGGGCTCGTTCTTCAAGAACCTTCACAAAGACGGTGGCGTACTTTTCAACACTTTTTTCTCTATCGCGGCG
>CAVKJM010000110.1:0-3984 GCA_963656505.1 bacterium | reverse complement strand
CTCACAAAGCGCGGAAAGGGCATTGGGTTGCGCGTGGGCGTGAAAACTTCAGGGTGCTCTGGGATGGCCTATAAGCTTGAATTTGCTGATGCCTTAGCAGCCGACGATCTTACCTGGGATAGCTTTGGCGTCAAAGTTATTGTTGACGAAAAAAGCCTTCCCTATATCGATGGCACGGAATTGGACTTTGTGAAAGAAGGCCTTCAGTCGGGATTTAAATTTAAAAATCCCAATGAAAAAGAGCACTGCGGTTGCGGCAAGTCCTTTAAGGTTTAAGAGGCGATGAAAGAAAACGCTTTCACGCTCTTAGGCCTTCCTGAGCGTTTTTCAATCGATAAGAAAACCATCGAGGATGCATGGCGCCAAAGATTGGCGCTTGTGCACCCTGACCGCTTTGCTGCCGCAGGCGCGGCTGCTCAGCGAGTTGCCGAGCAGTGGGCAAGTCGCTTAAACGATGCGAAAGTCGAACTCTTAAATGACGCCACACGCGCGAAAATCCTTTTGGCCGCCAAGGGCGTCGATTTAAACGAAGAGGGCGACACAAAGATGCCCGCTGATTTTCTTTTAAAGCAGTTCGAGTATCGTGAGAGGATTGATGCCGGGGAAAGTGAAGTGGTGCTAAGCGAAATAAAAGAAGAACGCGCCAGGCTTTTAAAAGAAATTTCCACTACACTCGATAAAGAAGAGGACCTTACAAAAGCGCGTGAGGCTGTGCGAAAACTCCTCTTTGTTGAAAAGCTTCTAAGAGAAGCCTCGGGCTCTTAAGGAAAGAAAAGATTCATGTCTGGATTGATGCAAATTGCGGAGCCCGGTCTATCAGCGGCGCCTCACGAGGAGCGTTTAGCCGTTGGTATTGACCTTGGGACAACCAATTCGCTTGTGGCGACTGTCGTTAACGGTTTAGTTGAAGTTCTTCCTGATGAAAGCGGGAGAAAACTTCTCTCTAGCGTTGTGCGGTTTTTACCTGATGGGAAAACGGAAGTTGGATCTCAGGCTTTAGAAAATAGTTTTACCGATCCCCAAAACACGATTACGTCTGCAAAGCGCTTAATAGGTCGTGCATTAGAAGACATCACGCCTGAAGCTTTCCATTATCGTTTTACAAAAGAAAAAGGGACAATTGGACTAGAGACTGCAGCGGGTATCAAAACCCCGATTGAAGTGAGTGCCGAAGTTTTAAAGGCATTAAAGGCAAGAGCCGAATATCGCTTAGATGGTGAACTTGTTGGCGCTGTGATTACGGTTCCTGCTTACTTTGATGATGCACAGCGGCAAGCGACAAAAGATGCGGCGCGCCTTGCGGGCCTTGAAGTTTTGCGTCTATTAAATGAGCCGACAGCAGCTGCTCTTGCCTATGGGCTAGATACGGGAGCCGAAGGCCTTTATCTAATTTATGACTTAGGTGGCGGTACGTTTGATGTGTCACTTTTGCGGCTATCGAAGGGAATCTTTGAAGTGATTGCCACAGGTGGCGACACAGCGTTAGGGGGTGACGACTTCGATCACCTTTTAGCTGAAGACGCCTTAAAGCATCTCAATCTTTCTTTAGCTCAGTTATCCCCTAAAGAAAAACGCCACGCCATTCTTGAAGCGCGTCGTGTTCGTGAAGCATTAACGGAAAAAGAAGAAGAACTTTTTAAGTTATCCGACGCTAAAGAAGTTCTTGTTACGCGCCTTTCGTTTGAAGCGTTAAGTGAGCCGTTAGTGAATCGCACGATTGATGTCGTGAAGTCAGTGATTGCTGATGCAAAGGCCGCAACTAACGAGATTCAAGGCATTGTCCTTGTCGGTGGCGCAACTCGCATGCCTTGCGTACGGGAAGCGGTTAAGAAAACGTTTGGAAAGACGCCTTTTACAGACATTAATCCCGATGAAGTGGTCGCGGTAGGGGCTGCCCTGCAAGCTGATAAATTAGCAGGTAACTCGCGAGACGATAACTGGTTATTGTTGGATGTCACTCCCTTATCTTTAGGTATCGAGATGATGGGGGGACTTGTCGAGAAAATTATTCCACGCAATACCCCAGTGCCCGTTGCAATGGCTCAGGACTTCACAACGTTTAAAGACAATCAAACCGCACTTGCCATTCACGTTGTGCAAGGTGAACGTGAGATTGTGGATGCGTGCCGGTCACTTGCGCGATTTGAACTGCGCGGAATCCCCGCGATGGCAGCAGGGAACGCTCGCATACGTGTCACATATCGGATTGATGCCGATGGAATCCTTTCAGTTTCAGCGCGCGAACAAAAGACAGGGATTGAGGCAAGCATTCAAGTGAAACCAAGCTATGGGCTAGCCGACGAAGACATTGTCCGTATGCTTAAAGAAGGAAACACCGAGGCCGAGCACGACTTAGAAGAGCGCAAATTACGTGAAGAAACCGTTGAAGCCGAACGCGTCTTAATTGCCACGGAGTCTGCTTTAAGTACGGACGCTGATTTACTGAATCCTGAAGAGCGCGCCGCAATTGATCAACAAATCGCGACTTTGAAAGCGGCGATTGCTTCACGCAATGCCAATGAAATTAATAAAGAGAGTAAGGCGCTTGTTTCGGCAACAAGCGATTTTGCTGCACGACGTATGGATCGCTCGATCCGGCAAGCCCTCGCAGGCCACTCGATTGCCGATAGTTAATCAATAGGGAGTTAAAACATGCCAACTGTGACGGTTTTAGCCAACAGTGTCTGCCCAGAAGGGGCCAAATTTACTGTGAATGCCGGAGAAAATCTTGCCAAGGCCATGGTCGCGCACGGTGTGAAACTCGCGCACGCCTGCGAATATAACGGTGCTTGCGCGACGTGCCATATCTATGTCAAAAAGGGATTTGATTCGCTGCCAGAAGCTAGCGACGCCGAGCTCGATCGCTTAGATACCGCGTTTGATTCGCGTCCTGATTCGCGCCTTGCCTGTCGCGTGATTATGGGCGACGAAGACATTGAAGTCGAAATCCCTGTGCACAACAAGAATATCGTTGGGGAGCGTTAATCCGATGGCGCTTACTTGGAAAGACGCTCAAGAAATCGGCGAAGAATTAGCCGATTGTTATCCAGATACGGATCCTGTGACACTACGCTTTACCGAGCTTCATAAACTTATCTGTGAGTTACCTGACTTCAAAGACGACCCCGAGAAAAGTAACGAAGCTCTCCTTGAGGCGATTCTCACAGTGTGGATCGATGAGCGCAGTTAATTAAGTAAACGTCGCAATAACTGGGGCGTGATCGCTCGGACGCTCTTTTGCTCTCGGTTCCTTGTCAATCGTGATACTTTCTAAGCGATTGGCAAGAGCCGCGCTCGCTAACGCATGATCGATTCGTAGTCCCTGATTTTTCTCAAAGCCCTGTTGTCTGTAGTCCCACCACGAGTAGCTTTCTGGCTCGTGAGGGAATTTATCCCAAAGGTCGGTAAGTCCTGCGTCTTTTAAGAGGGTGTAGGCGTTGCGCTCGGGCTCGGAAACCAAAATATTCCCCGCCCAGGATTCTGGATTCCATACATCCGCGTCAGTCGGCGCGATATTAAAGTCGCCTGTTAAATAAACGTCCGTTCCTGCATTCCGAAGCTTACGAATCCAAGCGGTAAGAGAGGCAATCCAATCGAGCTTATAAAGGTACTTGTCGCTTCCAACTTCCTGCCCATTGGGAAAGTAGGCGCCAATAAATAGGAAAGTGTTTCCGCTCTTTTCTGTTAACTCAACTGCAATTAATCGCGCTGCCGTATCTGGGTAATTTGGGATGTTTTTGGTAACGAGCTTACTAGATAGAAAAGCGTCTTTTTTAATAAGAAGCGCTACGCCGTTATAGCTTTTCTGCCCAAAGAAAAACGCTTCATACCCTAAGGGCACAAAGACTTCCTTTGGAAAACTCTCGTCAACGGTTTTTGTTTCTTGAAGAGCAACGGCATCAGGCGCTTTGTTTTTAAGCCACTCAGTAAGAATCTCGAGCCTCGCGTTAATGCCATTGACGTTAAAGGTGGCTAGTTTCATCG
>CAVKJM010000109.1:2338-4166 GCA_963656505.1 bacterium | reverse complement strand
GGGCAGTGCTTTCGACACTGGCCACGAGTTTAGCTACCTGGGAAATAATGGCTTCTCAACTTCAAGAGGGATTGACTTTATTTATTCGCCTTTTAACGCTTTTTCTACTAGCAGTATTCTTAAATCGCGAGACAAGTGCCGTTTCTTTGGCTCGCGGTTTTTCAAGCGTTCTTAGGCCACTATTTCAAGAGAAAGCCTCAGCGATTTCCTTGGCTGTCTTACTTACAGCGAGGACGCTTGCGAGAAAGATCGAAAGTTTTAAACGCTTTCAATGTGGGCTAAAGATTCGTTTTCCTAATAAAGGAATGCTTTTTCGGTTGCGCCTACTTTTGCTGAGGCTTATTGAAGAAATCGTGACAAGTTCTGATGCGCTTAGTGAAGCGGTTTTCTTAAGAGGGATTGAGAAAGAAGCGTTCTGGAGCGCTTCAGTTTCTCTTACAAAGGAAGAAGTCTTCCTCCTTTTATTTGTCTTTCTTTTCGAGTGCGGCCTTTGTCTTGCGGCACCCTCTTTTCTCTAGCTCCACGTTGTTTTCGGCGTTTTGTTTTTCGTAACGCAGTCAACTAAATACGAATTAATCAAGATTTGGTACGGGATGCCGAGCTTTTCTGATAAATCCTTGAAATAGCGAATCACACCTTTCTCTAAACGAATCGTGATGACGGCTTTCGTTTTGTCGGCATACGGATTCTTGAAGTCTTTTGAAAAATCGTATTCTTTTCTCATAAATCTCACCTAACGTGCCTCCGAAGAATGATATGTATGAAATATATATAACATAAATTAAGCCACATAAAAAATCTCCCACATTGCTGTGGGAGAAAGTTTCTTTATTTACGCTTTATCGCAGCTGCGACAAAGTCTCTAAACAAAGGATGCGGTCTTGTGGGACGCGACTTGAATTCCGGATGGAACTGCACACCCACAAACCACGGGTGCTCGGCCTTATCAAGTTCGACAATTTCCACAAGTCGACCATCTGGAGAGGTGCCAGCGATCTTGAGTCCCGCTTTCGTTAATTGATCCTTGTAGGAATTATTGAATTCCCAACGATGGCGGTGACGCTCTGAAATCGCCTCTTCCTTGTAGGCTTCTTTTGATAAAGAACCGTCAGCCAATTCACAGGGGTATTGGCCCAAACGCATCGTGCCACCTAAATCGGTAATCTCACGCTGCTCGTTCATCAAAGCAATCACAGGGTGTTCAGGAGCATCGCTAAATTCTGTGCTGTTTGCGCCATTAAGTTTTGCTACGTGACGCGCAAATTCAATCACAGCGCACTGCATGCCTAAGCAGATGCCTAAGAAAGGAAGCTTCTTTTCGCGAGCGAATTCAATGGCACGAATCTTTCCTTCGATGCCACGAACGCCAAAGCCACCAGGAACTAATACGGCATCGACTCCTGCGAACTGCTCTTCAAGTTCAACGGCAGGATCTTCGATTTTCTCAGCGTTAATCCACCGAATCTTTAGTACGGCTTCATTGAAAACTGCAGCGTGATGCAAACTTTCTGTAATGGAAATGTAGGCATCCTGTAAATCAACGTACTTACCGATTACTGCGACAGTAATTCTCTTTTGGAAGGGCGCGTGGATGCGTTCTACTAAACGATGCCACTCAAGCATATCTTTCGGCGTATCAGGTAGCCCCAATTTCTTTAAAGCAATCGTATCGAGCCCTTCGTTTTCCATTAAAACGGGGACGTCATAAATCGAAGGCGCTGTGATGTTTTCAATGACGGCTTCGGGCTCGACGTCGCAAAACATTGCCATCTTCTCGCGCATCGATTGCGAAATGTGGTGCTCTGTGCGGCAGACGATGATATCAGGC
>CAVKJM010000109.1:0-2328 GCA_963656505.1 bacterium | reverse complement strand
CTGAATACCGATGCTACGAAGTTCTTTCACAGAGTGCTGTGTGGGTTTGGTTTTGAGTTCCCCAGCTCCTGCAATATAAGGAACGAGGGTGACGTGAATATAAAGGACGTTTTCCTTACCGACGTCTTTTTTCACCTGACGAATCGCTTCCAAAAATGGAAGGCTCTCAATATCGCCTACGGTGCCGCCGATTTCAGTGATGACAAAGTCGGCATTTTCGAGTTTGCCGACTTCATAGACGTGCGATTTGATTTCGTTTGTGACGTGGGGAATAACCTGAACGGTACGGCCTAGGTAATCACCATGGCGCTCCTTTTGAAGGATCGACTGGTAGATTTTCCCTGTGGTGATATTCGAATTCTTCGTTAAATTAATATCAATAAAGCGCTCGTAGTGCCCTAAGTCAAGGTCAGTTTCTGCGCCATCGTCCGTGACAAACACCTCGCCGTGCTGGTACGGGCTCATCGTGCCTGGATCAATGTTGATATAGGGGTCGAACTTTTCAATCGTAATCTTGTAGCCGCGGCTTTTTAATAGGCGGCCCAATGAAGCTGCAGTAATGCCCTTACCCAAGGAAGATACAACGCCGCCTGTAACAAAGATGTATTTCGTCATAAATTCTTGTTCGTTTTAGTTGATGAATTCTTTAGGTACAAAAAGAGGCGGGAAAATCCTCCCGCCTCACTTTCGTTAGTTATTCACACCAAAGAGAAGTTCGCCGTATGTCGGGTATGTGAGATACTTCTCAGCGACAAGGGGCTCAGCTTCATCAACCTTTTCACGTAACGCAACCATAGCGGCAACAACCGTATCGTGGTATGCCGTGGCTTTCTTCGCTTCGCATTCGATGGAATCGGCCTTGTCCTTCGCTGCCTTTAAGTCTTCAGCGCGCTTGTAAATCTCAGCGCTTAACGCGGAAAGCTTATTGGCGATTTCGGCTTCGCAACCAGCAGCGATATGCGCCTTTTCCTTCTTTAGCACTGCTTCAGACAAATCGCTTACATAGGCTTCGATTGCAGGAAGGATATCCTTGTAGAGCATATCCAAGGCTGTATCGGCTTCGATCGCTACCGTCTTAATGTAGTTATCGAAAAGGATACTCATACGAGAAAGCGTCTCTTCAGGCGTAAAGATGCCGTACTTCGCGAGCAAATCGACGTTCTTCTTTTCACCCAAAAGCGGTAAGCATTCAGGCGTTGACTTCAAATTAAGTAGGCCACGCTTTTCCGCTTCCTTGACCCATTCATCGGAATACCCGTTACCATTGAAAACGATTCTCTTATGTTTCGCGTACACATCGCGCACTAAGGCGTAGATCGCGGCATCGAGGTCCTTTGCTTTTTCAAGCTCATCGACAAAGCCATTTAAGGCATCGGCAACGATTGTGTTCAAAATAATGTTGGGGCCCGCAACAGAGAAACTAGAACCCAACATACGGAACTCGAACTTGTTGCCAGTAAAGGCAAAGGGCGAGGTACGGTTGCGGTCCGTGTTGTCTTGCAAAACGGCAGGAACTGTATCGTCAGAAAGCTTAATTGCCTTCGCTGCCTTCGGCTCCCACACCTTCCCTGCTTCGATGGCTTCAAGCACAGCGGTTAACTCCGCGCCAAGGAAGATCGAAACAATCGCAGGTGGCGCTTCATTGGCGCCTAAGCGATGGTCGTTACCAGCACTCGCTACCGTAATACGCAAAAGATCTTGATGCTCATCGATTGCTTTAATCACAGCGGCAAGGAAAAGTAAGAACTTCGTATTCTTATAGGGGTTCGAAGAAGGCGACAAGAGGTTTTTGCCTTCAGCTGTGCTAAGTGACCAGTTGTTGTGTTTACCAGAGCCATTGACGCCAGCAAAGGGCTTTTCATGAAGCAGGCACACCATCCCGTGGCGCAACGCAACCTTTTTCATGAATTCCATCATGATTTGGTTGTGGTCGGTTGCGATATTGCTCATCGTAAAGATCGGAGCCAATTCGTGTTGGGCGGGAGCGACTTCATTGTGCTCAGTCTTAGCGTGCACGCCTAACTTCCAGAGCTCAGTATCCAATTCCTTCATAAAGGCACGAACGCGGGGCTTGATCATTCCAAAGTAATGATCTTCCATTTCTTGACCACGGGGGCTCGGAGCACCAAAAAGCGTGCGACCTGTGTAAACGAGGTCTTTACGTTTATCAAAAAGCGCTTTATCAACGAGGAAGTACTCTTGTTCGGGACCGACGGTACTGAAAACACGGCGTGTGTGAATACCAAAAAGCTTTAGCGCTCTTACGCTAGCCTTAGAAATCACGTTCATGGAACGCAATAATGGTGTCTTCTTATCAAGCGCTTCGCC
>CAVKJM010000108.1:0-4264 GCA_963656505.1 bacterium | reverse complement strand
ATAGCACGCTCGTTTTCTCGCACATTGACGATGTCGCGGCTCTCTTTCGAACTGGTGGCCCCACAGGAGTGCGCGTGAAGTTACATAACATCGATGATGCGAGAGCGGTTTCGATGAACTTGATGATGAAGCTTCCTGCCGATTATTACGCAACAGACTGGACGCAACAAAACCGCACGTGGTTTGCTGCCGTACAGGTTGAAAAGCGCATGATGGCGATCATCCTCTTTTTGATTGTGATTGTGGGCGCTTTCGGCCTCGTATCGACCCTTGTGATGACTGTGACAGAAAAGCAGGCTGATATTGCAATCTTGAGAACACTAGGAGCGTCCCCAGCATCAATCATGACCATCTTTGTCATTCAAGGGACAATTGTTGGATTCATTGGCGTAATTTGCGGCATTGTCTTTGGCTTAGGAATTGCCTGTAACTTAGATGTAATAGTTCCCGCGGTAGAAAGCGTTTTAGGTGTCGAATTCTTACCTAAAGAAATCTATTACATTAGCCAGATGCCAAGCGACCCGAGAGCCTCTGACATTATCCCGATTGCCCTTATTAGCTTTGCCGCAAGCTTACTAGCGACCCTTTATCCGTCTTGGCGCGCCGCTAAGACCCATCCTGCACAGGCCTTACGTCATGAGTGAAGCAATTGCTGTTGAAAATCTATTTAAGACCTATGAGGATACGGCAGGACTAAAAACCCCTGTCCTCAAGGGCGTGAGTTTCACGGTTCAATCCGGAGAAATCGTTGCCGTCGTTGGCGCCTCGGGTTCAGGAAAAAGTACGCTTTTACACGCCTTAGGCGGGCTCGATGCGATTGATTCAGGAACCGTTCGCATCGCAGGGCACGACATCGCAAACTTGAATGAAGTTGAACTCGGGCGCTTAAGAAACAAACACTTAGGGTTTGTCTAGCAGTTCCACCATCTGCAACCAGAATTTACGGCTCTAGAAAACGCCGCGATGCCTCTTTTAATTCGTCGCGAGAAAGATGAAGAGGCTTACAAGGCAGCAAAAGAAGTGTTAGTAAGTATTGGATTGTCTGAACGGTTAAACCACTTCCCAAGTCAACTCTCGGGTGGCGAACGGCAGCGCGTTGCAATTGCCCGCGCTATTGTCGGGCGCCCCGATTGCGTCTTAGCCGATGAACCGACAGGAAACCTAGACGAAGAAACAGCGGCTTCCGTTTTTTCGTGCTTTGTGCGATTAGCGAGACAATTTGGAACCGCCATTGTGATTGTCACGCACGACAAAGCGATTGCCGCCAAGTGCGATAGAACCATTCGACTTGAAAATGGGCGCATTTCCCCAAGCTAAGGCCGTGATTCACGTTATCGACACGCATACGCATATCGATGCCGACATTTTTGATGCCGACCGTGATGTTCTTGTCAAGGCGGCCAAAGACCGTGGGCTCGTTGATGCCATCGTCTGCTCTGGGATTCCAGGAACTTTCGAAAAAACTCGCGCTGTTGCCCACGAAGTGGGATTTCACTATGCCTTAGGTGTGCACCCGCTTTATATCGATAGGGTCGAATCCGTTGAGGCCTTTTTAAAAGACTTTGAAAAGACGATTCAAGATTCTCTTGCCGATCCCCTTTTTGCCGGGATTGGAGAAATTGGTCTCGATGGCTTTGTAAAGGGGCTAGATCAAACGAAAATGCTCGCTCTTTTTCGGGGGCAACTGCGATTAGCAAGGCGTTTTTCGCTTCCCGTGAGCATTCATGCTCGGTACGCGGTGGATGCCGTTAGTCGAGAAATTGCCGTTTTTTCTCCCTTAAAAGGTGTTGTTCATGCCTTCAATGGCTCTGAAACGCAGGCCAAGCGCCTTATTTCTCTAGGGATGAAATTAGGCTTTGGCGGGACTCTAACCTATGAAGGGAGTAAACGCATTCGCCGTATCTTTGTGGGGCTAACAGACGCAGATTTTGTTTTAGAAACAGATGCTCCCGATATGCCAAGTAGCGCTCGACGAAAAAAAACTGACTCTCGTACGCACCCAGCAGATATCTTTGAAACCCTCGCTATTGGAGCTGCCCTTCGCGCCACAACCGAAGAGGCTCTTTCTCGAGAGGCCTACAAGAACACTCTGGCCGCGTTTTCTCGGCTAAATAAGCCTAACTAAGAAATTTTTGAAATTTCTACCGCCATTTGTCTCCGAGATACGTAGAATTGACTACGTCTCTCGGGCCTGTGCGGCCTTCCTCTCGCGCCCGAGAATTCTGAATTCAACCCGAGGAGTCATAAATGTCGAAATACCCAACTCAGAACCTGCGTACAGTCGCATTCGTCGGTCACGGCGGAAGCGGTAAGACATCCTTAATCGAAGCTATGCTGATGCGTGCCGGAGCTATTTCCGAATGCGGTAGCGTCGAGAAAGGAACGACAGTTTGTGATAGCGATCCTCAGGAAAAACAAGTTGGCCATTCACTGCGTTTAGCCGTTGCCCATATGGGTACAGAAAAACTGGGGCTCGATCCCGTCCGTATTCACGTCATCGACACCCCGGGGTACCCCGATTACATCGGTCAGTCGCTTCCGGCCTTGGATGCGGCGAAAACCGCTGTCATCGTTGTCGATGCCACTAAGGGCGTAGAACTCATGACTGAGCGCATGATGAACTGGGCCGAAAAGCGTGGCCTATGCCGCATGATTGTGATCAACAAGATTGACGTCCCTGGCGTTGATTTGATGAACATTCTCGAGCAGTTGCGTGTTGCCTTTGGCGATGCGGTCATTCCTTTGAACCTACCGACAAAAGGCATGACACACGTCATTGACTGCTACAACACCGAAGAAGGTGAAAGTGACATCATGAGCGTTTCCGATGTACACCGCGCCTTTATCGAACGCGTCGTTGAAGTCGACGATGCGACAATGGAGCGTTACCTTGAAGAAGGGGACGCTGACCCAGCAAGTCTTCACGCCCCGATTACAAAAGCGCTTCGCGAAGGTCACATCATCCCTGTGTGTTTTACAAGCGCGAAGAACTTGATTGGTATTCGCGACTTTATGAAGGTGATTATTCGCCATCTACCGTCGCCTGCGGAAGCCAACGTCTCCTTGTTTGAAAAGCGCGATGGAACACCGATTCCCACAGAACCTAGCGCACAGATGCCTGTCTTAGCGCACGTCTTTAAGATCATCAGTGACCCCTTTGTTGGAAAGATTGGTATCTTCCGTGTGCATCAGGGTCAGATTAAACCGGGTTCTACCCTTTACATCGATGATTCCCGCAAACCGATTAAGGTCAACAAGCCCTTAATCCTTCAGGGTAAAGAAACAATCGAAACCGATGAGTTAAATCCAGGCGATATTGGTGCCTTAAATAAGATTGATGAAATGCACTATGGCGCCATCTTGCACTCAAGTATTCTTGACTTTGATGTGCGCATGAAACCGTTGGACTTCCCGAAGCCCATGTTTGGTTTGGATTTGACGCCTTTGCGTCGTGGCGACGAAGGTCGTATGAGTGACGTCTTATCGAAGATGCTCGCTGAAGACCCGACATTGTCGACAGCGACCGACACCGTTTTAAATAAGACGATGTTGCAGGGCTTATCCGAACTTCACCTTAAGACGGTGCTTGACCGCATGAAGGCCCAATTTAACTTTGAAGTTGAAACCTGTGCGCCATCCGTTCCTTACCGTGAAACGATCAGCGGCAAGGCAGAAGGCCACGCACGCCACAAGAAGCAGTCGGGCGGCGCAGGACAGTTTGGTGAAGTCTATCTTCGTGTTGAACCCTTACCGCGTGGCGCAGGCTTCCAGTTTGTCGATGAGGTGAAAGGCGGCGCCATTCCGTTTAACTTTATTCCTGCTGTTGAAAAGGGCGTTCGCGAAGTGCTCGATCAGGGCTACATCGCAGGCTACCCGATGCAGGACGTGAAGGTGACGGTCTATGACGGTAAGTCGCACCCCGTGGATAGTAAAGAAGTCGCATTCGTCAGTGCTGGTCGCAAAGCGATGATGGATGCCATCGAAAAAGCCAGTCCCACACTTCTTGAGCCGATTGTGAAGATGTCGATTACGGCGCCCGCCACTGCTATGGGCGATATTGCTGGCGACTTAGCAAGCCGTCGTGGTCAGGTCGTTAATACCACATCGACCAATGCCTCAACGATGGAAATTACGGCTTTGATGCCACTGGCTGAAATGGATGGCTATGCCGCTCGCTTAAATGCCATGACCCAAGGCGCTGCGGTCTTTACAGCCGAGTTCTACGCCTATCAACCTGCTCCGTTCCAGAAGCAACAGGAACTCG
>CAVKJM010000107.1:0-4289 GCA_963656505.1 bacterium | reverse complement strand
CAGAAAGCACTTTGCGCTTTGTCATCTCTTTTCTTTCCTATTTGGTCTTTTTTGCTTTCGCTTTCGTTACTTTCTTTGTTGTCGCCTTTTTCTCTGGCGCCTTTTTCTTTACGGCTTTTGTTGTCTTTGATGCCTTAGTTTCCTTCTTAGGCGCATCGGCTTTCTTCTTTGCCTTGGGTTTTAAAGCCTTTTTCTCAACCTTGTTTTCAAGTTGAGGCGCCTCTTCTTTTTCTTTTGGAAGGGCGACTTCAGGTTTGGTTTCGATTAAGGGCTCTTCTTGAACGGGCGCTTTTTCTTTAACTTTGGTTTCTTCTTTTAAAGAGGCTTTTCCAATCTTGAATTGGCCAAAAAGAGAAAGGCGTTTGGCGCGACGCGCAAGTAAGTCCTCTGTGGGAAACGTAATAAGCGTTAATAGTTGATCAAGTAAGGCCTTCTTAAGCGTTAAGGCCATCAATTTTGCATCGCGATGTGCGCCGCCTAAGGGTTCTGAAACAATCTTATCAACAAGACCTAACTGAATAAGTTTTGGCGCAGTAAGAGATAAGGTTTCAGCTGCCAATGGCGCTTTACTTGCATCTTTCCAAAGAATCGAAGCGCACCCCTCGGGACTGATCACAGAATAAATCGCATACTGCAAAATAAGAACAACGTCTGTGACAGCGAGAGCTAAGGCGCCACCAGAGCCCCCTTCTCCAATCACAACACTGATTGTTGGGACCTTTAATTGTGAGAGTTCATAAATGGAGCGGCCAATGGCTTCAGATTGATTGCGCTCTTCTGCGTCCATCCCAGGGTAGGCACCAGGAGTGTCGATAAAGGTAATTAGCGGGAGACCAAACTTTTCCGCTAGCTTCATAATGCGCTGTGCTTTACGGAAACCCTCGGGCTTTGCCATACCGAAATTGCGCCTAGCGCGCTCTTTGGTGTCGCGGCCTTTTTGGTGTCCAATGATAGCCACAGAGTGCTTACCTAAATGCGCGAGACCGGCGACAATCGAGGCGTCATCGGCAAATTCCCTATCTCCGTGCAATTCAACGAAGTCAGTAAAAATCGCGTTGATGTAATCGAGCGTATAGGGGCGCGCTGGGTGGCGCGCGAGTTGTGTCACTTGCCAATCGCTTAAGTGGCTATAGATTTCAGATAAGCGCTTCGCGTAATTTTTCTCGAGCTTTGCAATCTTTTCGGCTTTCTCAGATTCGGCAACAGTCGTATCCTGCTCAAGCTTTTCAATCTCTGTGTGAATGCTCTGCAAATCAGCTTCAAAATCAAAATACTGAAATTTATTCATAACGCGGTGTAAGTTGAAATTTCAATAACGAACAGGATTCGGTGTCCGACTGCGCCATAAAAGCCAAGTCGCGGCTGTGCGATAAGGCTTCCATGTATTTGATACGTCAAGCATTGTATCGAGATTCCCAAAGAGTGTGCGAAATGATTCTTTCACACCAAAGTCGCCTGCGGCAAACACGTCAGGTCGATTAAGTCCAAATATGAGAATCATGTGCGCTGTCCACGGCCCCACTCCCTTGACGCTTTGAAGTTCCGCAAGAATCGCCTCATCGTCTAATTTGGCGAGTCTTTTGCGTGTAAAGCGCCCTTTAACAAACCCTTGAGCTAATCCCAAAAGGGCCGCGGTTTTTGTGGGGCTTAACCCGCAGGCTTTGAGGCCCTTTTCTTTGAGTGCAAGAACCCCTTTGGCAAGAGTCCCTTTCTTTTTGGCTTTGGCGGCGGCAATGACAGCCGCGCTTAGGCGTACTGCCGCGGCGTTACTCACTTGTTGACCACAGACAGCACGAACCATCGACCGAAATAGGTCTCGCGAGATCCAAAGGCCATCTCCCGCGCTTTCTTTAATGACACAGGCAAAGCGCGGCTCCAAAGTTAAGTGCTTTAAAGCCGCATCCCACCAAGGTACGACCTTTAGGCTTTTCTCCATGTCGTAACGCCAGCGCGGTCTTCTAAGACAATACCCGCTTCCGTTAATTCTTTGCGGATGGCATCGGCTTTAGCCCAGTCTTTGTTGGCTTTCGCGGTAGCGCGTTCGGCAATCTTCGCTTCAATCGCAGCCGCGTCCAACCCTTCTGTTGCACCACGCAAAAAGTTTTTCGGATCTTTACCTAAGATATTCAAAATGGCGCCAAGGCTTTTGAGTTGAGCGGCAAGTTTCGCGTCGTGTGTGCGATTGACTTCTCCGGCTAATTCAAAAAGGACACCCACCGCCTGCGGCGTATTAAAGTCTTCATCCATCGCTTCTTTAAAGCGTTTGGCGTAAGTCTCGTTCCAATCTAAGGTGTGATTATCCTCAGGGGCTGTTTCACTTAACGCGCTATATAGCCTCGTTAATCCTTTGTGCGCATCTTCGATTAGGCTTGGGTTAAAGCTAATGGGGCTACGGTAGTGGCTACGCAATAAGAAGAAACGCAGGGTTTCGTTTCCGTTACCTTCGCCATAGTGACCATTGGTTTCTTTTAAGGCATCGCGAATCGTCCAGAAATTCCCCAACGATTTACTCATCTTTTCTTCGGTGCCGTCGGCCGCTCTTACGCGCAAGGGGCCTGAGTGCATCCAAATATGCGCAAAGCCTGGCCCATGAGCACCTTCGCTTTGTGCAATCTCGTTTTCGTGATGCGGGAAGATAAGGTCTGGCCCACCGCCGTGAATATCAAAGTTTTCACCTAAGTAGTAGCAACTCATCGCCGAGCACTCGATGTGCCAGCCAGGACGCCCCTCGCCCCACTTGGAGGCCCAATGGGGTTCACCAGGTTTGGCTTTCTTCCAAAGAACGAAATCCAAGGGGTCGCGCTTGGCGTCCGCGACTCCAACGCGAGCTCCTGAAATTAAATCATCAAGGCTTTTCCCCGAGAGTTTTCCGTAGCCTGGGAAGCGACGTACGGCGTAATCGACGTCACCATCTTTTGCTTGATAGGCCAATCCCTTTTCTTCTAAGAGCTCGATGATGTTAAGCATCTGGGGGATAAATTGCGTGGCGCGTGGCTCGTAAGTTGGCGCTAAGCACCCGAGGCTTAACATATCCTCTTGCATGGCTTTCGTGAAAGTCTCTGTGAGCTCTGTCGTTGTGATGTTGCGCTCTGCCGCGCGACGAATAATCTTATCGTCAACGTCTGTGACGTTACGCACGAAGGTGACCTCGAAGCCCGAAGCTTCAAGCCAGCGACGGATCACATCGAAGGCAACAAAGGTGCGCCCATGACCGATGTGGGTGTAGTCGTAAACGGTTACGCCACAGACGTACATCCCGACTTTTCCTTCGTGAATGGGTTTAAAGGGCGCAATGCTTTTAGTGAGTGTGGAATAAATCGATAAAGACATAAGGATTTTGCTTACAAAATATTGTCTTGAAAATTCGCGTAGGCTTAAAGAGTCTTACCTTTAAGTCATTACAATAGCGTGCAGTATAAACGGTAATCCAGCCCTTGGACTTACCCGTTATTGATTTTGCCTATGGAGTTTCTTCGAGTATGAGGCCAATTCGGTTTATTGCCCTTTTGTTTTCGTCTTTTTTACTTCTCTCGCCTGCGACTTTTGCGGCTACCGACCTTGATAACCCAGCGATGGAACTGCGCGCTGAGCAGTATCCGAGTGCTGTTGAGCGCTTGATGCGTGAAGGAAAGTACGATAGAGCGCTCGACTACATTGAAGAAGGCCTCATTAAGAATCCGCTATCGGCACAATTAAAATTTTTAAAGTGCGTCATTTTTGAAAGAACCGGTCAAGAATTAAAAGCCAAAGAAGAGCTTGAATCCTTTATTAAGACCTATCCAGAAATTCCTGAGGCCTATAACAATCTAGCGAGAATCGTGACAAAAACAGGCGACCTTGATCGCGCTGAAGAACTCTTAAATCGTGCGATTGCTTTAAGACCTAATTATGTGACAGCGCGCGAGAACCTTGGCAATATTGAATTAACGCGCGCGATTCGCAATTTCAGAATCGCAGCGCGTGGTGGTTCTCGCACAGCGAAGGCGCGTTTACACGAATTAGAAGCCATGCTTAAAGATTAGAGAGGGAAAAAATTGGTATGAAAAATCGCATTCGTTTAATTGCTTTGGCTTGTGCTCTGGGACTTTCGACACTGACAATGCCCCTAACCTCCTTTGCTGCCACGCAGGCCGCGCAAGATGTGGTTCGCATTAAAACCAATATGGGTAGTTTCGATGTAAGGCTCGACGCAAAGCGTGCCCCCGTTACCGTGCGCAATTTCTTAAGTTATGCCAATAAAGGCTTTTATAACGGCACGATTTTTCATCGCGTGATCGACGGCTTCATGA
>CAVKJM010000106.1:0-4295 GCA_963656505.1 bacterium | reverse complement strand
TACAAAGAGCCGTTGGAATACGTTAGTGACCGAGTTGCAGCAATTTAAAGATGCCTATGACGCGAATTCCCCGTTGTGGCGCGTGATGCCGAAATTCATTGCTGCGTTCCCACACTACGAAAACAAAGGCTTGAAAGACCTGTGCCAAGAAATTCATGAGGCCTATCGAGCCTCTGACGTCGCTCGGTTAACGACTGAGATGTATGTGTCTGTCATGCAACCTGCGATGACGCCCACAGCGGCTTACGCCAAACTCGTGCATGGTGATGTGTGTCGCTTACCGATTAAAGAACTTGAAGGGCGGATTTCAGCCGTGCTTTTAACGCCGTATCCACCAGGAATTCCGCTTTTGGTTCCAGGCGAGCGCGTCAATCGTCGCATTGTGGAGTATCTATCGTTTGCTCGGGACTTCACAACGAAGTTCCCAGGCTTTGAAAGCGATGTGCATGGGTTAGTTAAAGAAAAGAACGCAGATGGTTCGTACACGTACTACCTTGACTGCGTAAAGGAAGATTAGAAGATGGCACTCGATGTTGTGTATTTTCCTAAAGTAGCAGCGACGGTTCTTTCAGTAGAAGGTGACGCGCGTTTCTTAGCGAGGCTTGTAACGAGCGATGCCTCAAAATTAACTGAAGGCACTCTTATTCGCACAGCGCTACTCAATGCCACAGGTGGTGTATTAGGTACCGCTCTTTTATCTCGCCTTGATGCAACGCACTTTGCCGTTCTTTTCTTAGAAGAAAACGCCGATGCCTTAGAAGCTTGGGCACGTCAAGTCTCGCAGGCATTTGATGCGAGTGTGAAGATTGAAAAACTTCAAGCGCTTCCCTTCTTGGGCGACTTAGCGGGAGAAGCTCCCGCTCGAGGCCATTGCATTAAGAAAACGAAACTTTCGCTTTTTAATCGCGGGTGGATCACTTACGCCGTAGGAAGTGACGAGGCAGTCGATGAACTCGCTGGGAAACTCAAAATGGCCGAAGCTCGGGCTGGAGACCCCGCAATGATTGAAGCGCTTCGTATTCTTGCAAGAGAACCCGCCTATGGTCTTGAGTACGATGAGACAACGAGTCCTTTGGAAGCAGGATTAGAAGACGCTCTTAATTTTGAAGACCCAGCACGCGTCTTTATCGGAAGGGCTCTAACAGAGGCTCGCAAAGAAAAAGGCGACTTCGAGAAACTAAATCTCGTTGTCTTTAATGTCGCATTTGATCCTGCGATATTAACGGAACTTCCCTTAATCATTGTGGGAGATTTTGGTTATCAGCCAACGTCTCTCGTGCGTATTCCCGATATGAATATGACAGCCGCTCTTGTGCGTCTCCCGCACACAGTGGAAATCGGTACGAACTTAGATGCACTTGTAAAGACAAATCCCGAGTCTGGAGCGAAATCAGTTTTGGTGTTAGCGCCTCAAACGTAAGATAATTGCGCTTCTTTTAACTGCCCTCGGATAAAAACCGTGAACGCAAAAACACAATATGTCCGTAGCTACGGCTGCCAAATGAATGAGTACGATGCCTCTCGCATCGCCGATTTACTCCAAGACCGCTATCACTTAACGCGCGTTGCAGCGCCTGAAGGCGCCGACATCGTCGTCTTAGTGACCTGCTCGATTCGTGAAAAAGCCCACGAGAAAGTTTTCTCGGATTTGGGGCGCCTTCGCGAAATGAAAAAAGAGCGCCCCGAGATGCTGATTGCTGTCGGTGGGTGCGTTGCAAGTCTAGAAGGAAAGAACCTACTTTCTCGAGCCCCATGGGTTGATGTGGTTTTTGGACCGCAGACACTTCACCGCTTACCGCTACTTATTGAAGAGCGCCTTAGAACTGGCCGCTCTCAGGTCGATACAAGTTTTCCTGAGATTGAAAAGTTCGATGAATTGCCGCCACCCCATGTGGAGGGAGCAAGCGCTTTTTGCTCTGTGATGGAGGGGTGCAGCCACTTTTGCTCTTACTGCATTGTTCCTTATACGCGAGGCGCTGAGATTAGCCGCCCTGTGATGGACGTGTTAGTTGAGTGCGCGGAACTCGCAAGCCAAGGCGTCAAAGAAGTGACTCTTTTAGGCCAAAACGTCAATGGCTATCGCGGTAAAACCCCCGATGGAACGACGGCAGACTTTGCGCTTCTTTTAGAGTACATCTCTGAAATTGAAGGCATTGAACGCATCCGCTTTATGACAAGCCACCCCACGGAATTCACAGATCGCTTAATTGAAGCTTTCGGGAAATTACCGAAGTTAGCCAATCACGTGCATTTACCTGTACAGAGTGGCTCGAATCGCATTCTTGAAGCGATGAAGCGCGGTTACACCCGTGAGCGTTTTTTAGAGCGTGTTGAAAAGTTGCGTGCAGTGCGTCCGGGAATTTCTATTTCTACCGATATCATCGTTGGGTTCCCAGGAGAGACTGAGGAAGATTTTGAAGCCTCTTGCTCGCTAGTCAAAGAAGCGGGGCTTGATGCAAGTTTCTCTTTTGTGTACTCAAAGAGACCAGGGACCCCTGCAGCGCTCCTAGAAGACACAACGCCACAATCTTTGAAGATTGAGCGCCTACAGTGCTTACAGGCGCAGATTGATGCGCAAGCAAGAGCAATTTCTGAAGGCATGTTAGGTCACGTTGAGCGGTGTTTGGTCACTGGCCTTGCAAGACGAGGCGAGGGGCTATTAAGCGCCCGCACCGATAACAATCGCGTTGTCAATTTCAAGGGCGATGCCTCAATAATTAATAAGATGGTCGATGTTCGTATTACCGAAGTCTTTACACACACTTTGGGAGGTGAACTTGTTAAGTAAAACGCCTGAAGCACGGGTTGAACTTATTTTTACCTTTGAGGCAACAGCAGGCGAATTAGCCGCTCTTGTTGGCACTCTCGAGGAAAACATTCACCATATTGAAAAGTGCTTTGATGTTGAAATCCATCGCCAAGGCTCTCGCTTTTCAATCGTAGGAGAGAAGGCCACCCACGCCTTGCGTGTTTTAGAGCTTTGCGGTGGACGCATCCGTTCAGGTGACGCGTTAAGCCTTGAAGAAGTGAACCTTCTTTGTGTCGATGAAAAGCGCAATCAAAAAGACGCGTTTTCCCCTGAAGTCGAGAGCCTTAAAACAAGAAAGATTGGATTAAAGCCTCGCACGCCGCATCAAAGAGACTACCTAAGAGCGATTCTTACAACAGATATTACGTTTGGCATTGGACCAGCGGGAACGGGTAAAACGTATTTAGCCGTAGCGGCGGCCGTTGATGCTTATGAGCGCAATGTCGTCGAACGCATCGTTTTAACGCGCCCTGCAATTGAAGCCGGGGAGCGCTTGGGCTTTTTGCCTGGCGACTTGGCGCAAAAAGTTGACCCCTATTTAAGACCCTTATATGACGCGCTTTACGATTTATTTGGTTTCGATCGCACGCAGAAACTTATTCAAAAGCAAGTGATCGAAATCGCTCCCTTGGCCTATATGCGCGGAAGGACTCTTAATAACGCCTTTGTGATTTTGGATGAAGCCCAAAACACCACAGGCGAACAAATGAAGATGTTCTTAACGCGTATCGGGTTTGGAACCCATGCGGTTGTCAACGGTGACGTAACTCAGATTGACTTGCCGCGAGGCGTTAAAAGCGGCTTATCGGAAGCAAGCCGTATCTTAAAAAATGTTCCAGGACTATCTTTTGTGCGATTTGATGCCGCTGACGTCGTGCGTCACCCCTTAGTGGGCGCCATCGTTCGAGCTTACGATGCAGCACGCGCCAAAGAGGAGGAAAAGAAAAATGGCTAAGGCTACTCTTGAATTTACTAGAACCGATGGCGCGAAAAAGCGCCTTCCAACGAGAGCAGAGATGCGCACGTGGATTGAAAAAGCCTCCGAGAGAAAAGTTTCTCTTTCGATTTGCTTTGTCGATGAGGCGCAATCACAAAAGTTAAATTCCCAATATCGGAAAAAGCGTCGTCCGACAAATGTTCTCACGTTTGACTACGCACACGAACCCGTGGCTGAAGCCGATATTGTTGTTTGCACACCCGTGATTGAAAAGGAAGCGAAAGAGCAGGGCAAATCCTTTAAAGAGCACCTAGCTCACATGCTTATTCACGCCACACTTCACGCGCAAGGCTGGGATCACGCCACAGACGAGGAAGCCGAAGCGATGGAAGCGAAAGAAACCCGTCTTATGAAAAAACTTGGGTTCGCAGACCCCTATTCCGATTCTGCTCGTGCTCACTAAGTAGGAACCAGAATGCAGGGAATCCTCAAAGAAAAAGAAACGCTCATAGCGTTAGGCCTAGCGCTTATTTTGGGTGCTGTCGCTTC
>CAVKJM010000105.1:0-4317 GCA_963656505.1 bacterium | reverse complement strand
ATACAGGACGAGGGTGTCCTGCTTGCGCTTGGCGAGTCGGGCCAATGCGCTCGATAATTTGCTCGTGTTCCTCTAAGTTCCAACCGCGGCTAAAGAAGACGAGGATGTTCCCACCGTCTTGCAAATTAAGCCCGTGACCACACGATGCTGGGTGCGCCAAGAGCATCGGAATCTTGCCCGCGTTCCAATCGCGGATCGTCTTAGGATTGGCATCGAGAACTTTCGCTTGTGGGAAGTGCTGACGAATACGCGCCAACTCGTGCTTAAATTGATAACTCACAAGCACGGGATTCCCAGCGGCTTCCGTGATAATCGATTCAAGTGCTTGAATCTTTTCGTCATGTGTTTCTGTGAAGTCGCTCTCGTTCGTGTACAAAGCACCGCCGGCTAACTGTAAGCAGCGATTTGTCATAGCTGCGGCATTCGGGCTCTCGACTGACTCGCCATTAGCAAGTTCCACGTATAAATCGTGCTGCATTTGCTGGTAGGCTCGTATAGCTTTCTCGGGTAGCTTCACTTTGATGTCAGCAACAATTGGTTTTTCTACCGGAAACCAATCCTCTGTATTAATTTTCAAAGTAATGTCTCTAAGCCGAGCCTGAATCTGTTCGTCAGCGAAAGGCAGTAGTTCGTACTGCACAGCAAAGGCATTGTTGCCAACGCGCTTTGGCATGAAATACATATCGTGATACGAGGACATAGACTTACCGAGCCGCTGGCCTTTATCTAAGAACCACATCTGACCCCATAAATCTTCGTAGCCGTTTGGTGCCGGTGTGCCGGTTAGTTCAATAAACCGGCTGCAATAAAGATGCGCCACTCGGCCAAGTTCTCTTGCGCGCATGCTGCCCTGACGTAACCGGAACGACTTTAAGCGTGTCGATTCATCAGCCACGATAATCTTAAATGGCCAATTGCGTCCGTACTTTTTAACAAGGTCAGGAATGCGCTCGTAATTCGTGCAATAAATATCGGCTTTCGAGTCAAGCGCAGCCTGAACTTCTTTAGCCGTTCCTACTGCCACGGCGACACGAAGCCCCTTCAAGTGGTCCCACTTGGCAGCTTCGTCTGGCCACGTTGTAGAGGCCACACGTTTAGGCGCCAAGATAAGTGCCGGCCCTTCCTCAAAATAATCAAGGAGCGTCTTAAGCGCTGTGAGCGTAGAGACTGTCTTCCCTAAACCCATACCGGCCCATATCGCCACTCGCGGATGCTGCACCACGGCGTCGATAATGAGGTCTTGATATGGGCGAGGCTTAAATGTGGCCATTAGTAAAGCACCTCATAAAGGTAGTAAAGAACGAAGCCCACGCCTACCATGATAGCCGTTATGCCGACTGCGATAGCGATGGCAAAGCACGCAACGTCTTCCAGAATAACGTCAAGCGGATCACCTTCACACGGACTCTTTCCCATAACGTCCTCCTCGCTTAATTAAAGGTAACTTCGCATAAGCCCATGCTTGAATATTTGCCGGCAATACAGCCCTTGTCGGGTAGAGTAGGGGAACAAACACCCCGCAGCGAGCACGAACTGCGTACATCTTGAAGCCGTCTTTCAGGCATGCGAACGGACTACGTACTGCTAGAAGGGTTCGTAAATGTGGCTCTGGCCATGTGTGCTCGTCATCAGGATCGAACAAATGCCACTCGGGAGCATCTACCATTTCTTATCCTTATTTCGGTTAAACCGAATGTCTAAGATTTCAGAATAGAGTTTGTTCGTTTCGTCTACGCCACCGTCTTTGGTAAGCAGCAAGTTCATGGCGAAAAGCATCCGCGCCAAGGACTCATGCATCCTGAATTTGTTTTCCCAAGTGGGATTGTTCTGCTTGACAAGCACTTGGTTGATCACTTCGGATGCGGTTGTGGCCACATCTCGCTCGAAAGCAATGAGGCTCTTTGTCTTCTTGAGTAATTCATAGCGTTCGTCTAAAGGCATTTAATTTCTCCTAGATTAATTCAAAAGGATTCGTATCCTCGCTGTCGATTACAAAAACTCTGCATCCGGCTCGCTGCATCCGCGCAATTTCTCTTTCTTGATGCGGCCGAAGCTTCTCTCCGGGTGCCTTAAACTCAATCCAGTAGTGCCTACCGTTAACCATGACAAAACGGTCAGGAGCACCTCTGCGACCTTCCCAAGCGCACTTGCGGACATCAAGTCCTAAGGACTTGCAGCGCGCTAGGAATTTATTGATAACCTTGCCCTCTGGAGTAGTCATTGGATCGTCTCCTCTTTCGTACTAGCCCACTCTAAGAAGACGTCAATCAACGTCTTTGTTCCGGCAAGAATCTTCAATCCGACATCAAGCGCATCAAACGCTCGCATCGTGATTTCAACGTCCTGTCTTTCGCCTTCAAAACTTAGCGTCACCGTGCCTCTTTTGATATCCGTTGCGACACTTACTTTCGAGGACCTAACACGAATCTCTTTAGGCATTGTTTCTCTCCTCATAAACGTTACAAATCGCCTCGGCTAAGCGACGCAAAAGCAGTACGGCTTCGCTTAGTGTTAGCTTGTTTTCGACTGTGTCGTAGGTGCGTTTGTCGTCCACGATGATGGTGATACTCTCGCCATCTTTGCTTTCATAAAGTCTTACTTTCTCCATGGCTTAGTCCTTCTTCTTGTAACGTGTGCCCACAAAGCCGTCTACGGCTAGCGGGAGTTCTCTATAAATTGAGCTCTCAGGCCGTGTCATGATTTCTGCTAGGAAGTCGTACGCTCGCCGGCCATTTATCTCCGGCACTTCGCATACGATTTCGTCATGCACGTGCATAACTGGGTGCATACCGGCATCTTCTAAGCGTACGAGTGCTCCGCAAAGTAGGTCACAGCTCGTCGCTTGGACGATGTTTTCAACGCACTTTGCCCCGTGCGTTTCTAAGCGCCCCCATTTACGAATCTTTTGATCGATACCGAGGTAAGTGAACGAGCCCTTTTGCCCCTCGTTCACCTTCGGTTTGGCATAAACAAGCTTGCGCCCCTCTGGGAGCCTTAGCGTTAAGAACTGTCCGTCGCAACGAGCAGCGACTCCGCGACTAATTCTGAAATCGGCTCCGGGATTCTCGATGGCATTTATGCAAGCCACGCCAACGTCTTCCCAGAGCTGCGCAATGTGGGGATTAGCCATACGCCAAGCGCGCTTGACGGCATCGACAGCCACGAATGTATGCTTATCTAAGCCACAGGTCCTATCGTTCTTAACGAACCAATCCCACGATTCGCTGGCTTCATTAACAACTTGTGGGTCAAGCGCGGCATAAATATCGTTTGCAACTTTTTGCAGATTCATACCGTAGCCATTGGCGAACGTGACAAAGGCGCCAGCGCCACCGCCATAACCCATAGCGAGTTCAAGAACCTTACCCATTTGGCGCTGTGGCTTAGTGACTTCTTCTGGCGCGATGCCGAATGTCTTACCGTAGGTCATCTTATAAAGATCGTGACCGTGCCCAGCGTCAAAGGCTCTGAATGCCTCGAGTTTCCAGTCTTCTCGGGCTAACCACGCGAGCACTCGGCCTTCAACGTTGGACCAATCTGCCACTGCAAAAGTTTTACCCTCATCGGCCACGATAAGGCCACGCAGGCACGATGAAAGCACAGGCCGAACAAGATCAATCGCTTCAAAGAACCCTTCTTCCTTAAACGCTGGACGTGACAAGTTCTGTGGCTGAAAGATGCGACCCGCGAAGCGCCCGGTACGCATTGCGCCACGGAACTGCAACGTGCCACGCAAGCGACCGTCCGAAGAAACCGCATCAAGCACTCGCTCGTACTTCTTAGCCGAAGTAGCAGCGCTTGCCAAGCGAAGACGCAACAGGTCTTTTATAGGTTCTGGAACATCTTCGGCATCTATCTTGCGCTCCACTTCTGCCTTCGTCATTGAGGCCAAGCGCCAACCGTATTGCTTCTCGATGAAACGCAGCATGGCGTCCCTTTGAGTGGCTCGTGTTACTTCGCCGTTCGTGAGCTCTTGGGTGAGTTCGGCCATTGACTCCTTGTGCTCTTTATCAAGACGCAAGGCCCCCTTGGCCAACTCAGTATCGATGCGGTAGCCTCGGCGGTTGATAGCAGCATCCGTTAGTTGCGCTTTACGCTCGGCCTTAGTGCAATTGAACTTCGGGAGACGCTTAAACACCTCGCGCATCGAAACGATATCCATGCGGCAGTATTCAACAAAGCGCTTCCATTCCTCAGGGTGCGTTTTTGCACTAGGTCTACGAATCTTCCAATTCTTAGGCGACGGTTTGCAAAAGATATTGACTAGCCTTGTGCCGTCACTAATCTTCGATTGATCCTCAGACAGTCCAAGCACTT
>CAVKJM010000104.1:0-4529 GCA_963656505.1 bacterium | reverse complement strand
CTTTCAAGGAATCCTCAATGGCTAGGGAGGGTCTCATACCTTTATTATCCTATAAATAAGACGCTTTAATCGTTACTATTATGTTAGTAAACTAGACGAGGTTTGTCAAGAACCCCGTAGGAGCAATTTACCCTGTTTTTGGATGAAATTCTGCTGTTTCCGGCCTTTCGGAAGGTTTTTAAAGCGTATTATGTGAAGTGTATAGTGATATAAGCGTTTAAATGTGAATTGTATGAGCGAATTTCGTGAGTTTTTCTCGGCCTAAATTCCTGAAAATTTGCCCAGAGGCAGCAATTTTTGTGAGCAGCTCCTAACCTCTGGCCTACTTTTGAAAATCGAGTTTTTCGGTGGCCGCGTTATAGTTTTTGTTTATAAATCTGGAATAGTAGAAATAGATATTAAAAGACTAAATATCCTAAAACTGTCTTAATTTTTGCATTTCGCATTTCTTTGCCCTCAAATTATTTTTGGTGACTCTTCGATCATTTGGAGCCGCTATTTCTTAGTCTGTTGCTATTTTTCTTATCGTATTTCCTAATCCTTTTTCTTTCTTCTTTCTTTTCAGGGCTCTTTTCTTCTTTTTCTTTTGGTTCTTCAAAATAATAGGATAATTAGATATTAAAAGACTAATTCTCCTTAACTTGACTCTCTCTTTTGATGTATCCTTGCGTCTCTTGTTTTTATTTGGAAAGATGTTACGTTATGAATAGAAAGATTCCCTTTAATCGGGTTTTGCCGGTCATTATGAGCGGCTCTTTAGTTAAACGAATCATTGTCGCTTTGATTCTGGGTGCGATTACAGCCTACTTTTTCCCGAGTTTTGCTGTGGAAGTGGGCTTTTTAGGTAAGCTTTTTGTCTCTTCCTTAAAGGCCGTTGCCCCGATTCTTGTCTTGATTCTTGTCTGTGCGGCAATCGCAAACCAAGAGATCAATACCGATAGCCACATGAGGCCGATTCTGTTTCTCTACATTATCGGGACCTTTGGCGCAGCAGTGACTGCCGTTGTCGCAAGTTTTCTTTTCCCGGTTTCGATTCAATTACCCCTTACTGGGGCAGGGGCCACATCACCTGGTGGCATCGCAGAGGTCATTAAAAATCTTTTTCTTTCAGCGGTCGATAACCCCGTGCACGCCCTCTTAAATGGTAACTACATCGGAATTCTTGCTTGGGCTGTGGGCTTTGGTATTGCCTTAAGAAACGCATCGAACGCGACGCGAGAAATCCTAAATGACCTCGGAAAAGGGATCGAATTCATTGTTCGCATCGTCATTGCCTTTGCGCCCTTTGGTATTTATGGATTGGTTTCTGAGACTTTTGCGACAGAGGGCTTTGGAGCCCTTGTGGGCTATGCGAAGCTTCTTGTGGTGCTTTTAGGCGCCATGTTCTTTGTGGCTTTGATACTAAATCCCTTGATTGTTTGGCTTTTTACCCACAAAAATCCCTTCCCAGTGACGTTTTTAACGCTCCGGGAATCGGGTGTGATGGCGTTCTTTACGCGTTCTTCGGCAGCAAACATCCCTGTAAACCTTGAGCTTTGCCGAAAACTCAATCTCCCGAAATCTACTTACGGCGTCTCAATCCCACTTGGGGCCACGATTAACATGGCAGGAGCCGCGATTACGATTACCGTTTTGGCGCTTTCTGCCTGTACGACATTGGATATTCACGTCGATATTATGACTGCCATCCTTTTAGCGGTTGTTTCTTCCTTGTGTGCTTGTGGTGCTGCGGGCGTCCCTGGAGGCTCTTTGATGCTGATTCCTCTAGCGTGTAACCTTTTTGGCATTGATAACGCAACCGCCATGCACGTGGTTGCTGTTGGGTTCATTATTGGAGTTTTGCAGGATTCCTGTGAGACTGCTCTTAATTCTTCCTCTGACGTTCTCTTTACGGCTGCGGCTTGCATGAGAGCCAAGAGGCTAGAAGAAAAGGAATAATTCTTCTTTTCAAAGGGTTTAAAGCCGGTTTCAGTTTCTGAGCCGGCTTTTCTTAAGCCCAAAGGTAGGCCATCGGAAGCACGTACTCGTCTTTGGATAGTAGAAGCGTTTCCCAACCGCAATAAAGGAGGACGGATTTAATGCGGCGATTACTTCCGAATTGCTCTTTAAACCAGCGTAGGTTTTTAAGGTGCTCGGATTTAAAGCCTTCGCTAGCTTTCACTTCAATCGCAATTAGGTCTTTCTTGCGGTTTTCTAAAATAAAATCAACTTCTTTTCCATCTCGATTGCGATAGTAAAAGAGGTGCCATTCGCGGCCAAGATCGGTTAATGGTGCGAGTTGCTCGTAAACCCAAGTTTCAATAAGGTTGCCGATTTTGTCTGTGGCTCCCTTGCTTTCTAGGGCGAGGGCGGAAGAGGCCTCCCCGATATCGTCTAAATACCCCATAAAGCCTGAATCACAGAACATCAATTTCGGTACATAGGTCACGCTTTTCTTCTCGGACCAAAGCGGCACTCTCTCAATAAGATACATCGTCTCAAGGGCAGCAAGGTAGTCGTAAAGCGTTGGGCGACTGACTTCAATACGGCTTGATAAGTCCGTGATGTTGACGGGGTGCGATGATTGTGCGGCGCAAAGCTCTAATAACTTTTGAAAGACTTCGGGTTTTCGTATTTGAAGTAAGCGAATGACGTCTTTTTGAGCCGAATTATCCTTATAGGCGTCATACCATAAAACCCTTTGTGCATCGCTAAATTCCAAAACATCAGGAAAGCCCCCTAAAAGGGCTTTTTTCACGATGAGTTCTTTGTTGCAGTCCTCAAAGGCAATCGGCTCGTTAAAGTCCTCATGAAAAAGGCGCTCAATAAAGCGAGGGGGTTTGCCTTGGATTTCTCCCTCAGTTAGGGGGCGAAGACGGACTTGCCCTAAGCGACCGGCCATCGATTCGTGAACCGATGGGAGCGTTAAGTAATTGGCTGACCCCGAGAGTAGCACCTGTCTTTTATTGGGCCTTTGATCGATCAGAGCTTTTATCGCTGGAAATAGGGCAGGAGCCTTTTGCACCTCATCGATAGCAATGCAGGCTTTGTCTTTGTAGCGCATCAAAAGCCCCGATGGTGAATCCTCAGCTGCCTTTAAGAAGGTCTCTGTGTCCATTGAAAGAAAAGCAGAATTTTTTGGCATCATCTTTTGCATGAGCGTTGTTTTGCCGCATTGACGAACGCCAGAAAAGATAATCGTTTTGAAGACGGTCTCGGCTAACTGATACTCGCTTTCTGCCCAACGCTTGAGGTATTTCATCGGTCTCTCTCTTAAGGATATTTTCGTAAATTGTAAAGTAGATTTCCGTAAAGTGTAAATTAGGAATTCGGAAAGTGTAAATTAGACATGTCGCATTTTGTAAATTAGGGCACCCTCATTGTGTAAATCACAACAGGTTTTAGGGAAAGGAATGGCGCCCGAAAGCGCCAAAAACAGTGTGGACTTTTGGCCTCATAAGGATTTCTTACGAGGCCAAAGCCGAATTATTTCTTAAGCCGTAAGCCGCTATCGCTTAGCGCAACGCCAATCAAAATCATGGCGCAGCCCACAAGAGCGACAAGCGTAATCTTCTCATCTAAGACGAGTACGGCGGTGAGCATTGTGATTAGCGGCGTAAGGTAAAGGAGATTTACTGATCTCGATGGGCCAATCTTTTCGACTGTCATATTCCAAAGGATAAAGCCCAAAGTTTGAGCGACTAACCCAAGAAATAAGAAGTGAGGCAAGATCTGCCAAGAAAAAATCAAGGCAAAGTTCGTATTTAACGCTTGCACAGAAAAATAGGGCGTTAAAGTCACAATCGCATAAAAAAGCACTTTGCGTGTTAAAAACTTCGCATCGTACTTTTTAAGCATGGCCTTTAGCCCAGTGCTGTAAAGAGCCCAACTCAAAGCCGCCCCGATTGTAAGTAAGTCGCCTACGGGACTGATTTTTAGCGCGAAAACGCCATTCATCACAACGGCAACGACGCCTGCGAAAGCAATCACGGTGCCAAGCCAAAAGCGGCCTGCCACACGAAAGTCGCGGCGAATGACCATCCCAACAAGAACTGTTAAGAGGGGAGCAGTGGTAATGAGTACCGATACGTTACTGGCTTGCGTGTAAGAAAGCGCCGTATTTTCAATTAGAAAGTAGGCCGACCCCCCAAGAATGCCAAGCAACACCATCATTGCCTCGTCTTTCACGCTTTTGGCGAAAAACGGACGCGGCAAGATAATAAACATCGCTGTCCAAGCGATGATTGTTCGATAAAACAAAATATCGGAGGGCGCCAGGCCCGCCAACAAAAGTACTTTTGTGTTAACGAACGTGACGCCCCAGACGACTACGACAAAAAGACCGACGACATACGCGGTCTTCGTAGTAAGCTGAGGTAAAGCCATGGACTTCTCCAATAATTAAGGGTGAAAAACCGCTCATTTTAGGCTTTACGCGAGAGTTTTCAAGTTTTACGCGGCTTGGCGGACTTCTTCTGTGATTCGCATCGCGCAAAAGTTCGGTCCACACATTGAGCAAAAGTGCGCTTTTTTCATGCTTTCTTTAGGGA
>CAVKJM010000103.1:0-4577 GCA_963656505.1 bacterium | reverse complement strand
GAGCCTTGTCCTGATGCGTTTCCGTCATCATCGTTTGAAAGTTCCCTGGATCCGAAAGGGATTGCGACTTAGTGCCTGCCAGAAATACACGCTTATTTGATGTTTGAAAGTTCCCTGGATCCGAAAGGGATTGCGACCTAAACTCCTTAGTTGATTTAATCAGCATTGCTGTTCGAAAGTTCCCTGGATCCGAAAGGGATTGCGACAAAGGCTTTTTCCACTTCGGGGGTGTATTTCCCGTTTGAAAGCTCCCTGGATCCGAAAGGGATTGCGACATAGATAAAATCTATCAAAATCGAAAAATAACAGTTTGAAAGCTCCCTGAGCTCAAAAGGGATTGTGACTCTCTTGTTTCGGTTGTAACCTCCACTAGTTTGTTTGAAAACTCCCTGAGTCCGAAAGGGATTGCGACTATTGACGATGAACTATTTCGATGAAGAAGACTGTTACAGAAAAGATTTCGTAGAATGTTGGAATATCTAGTAAGCAAGTTGTTTTTTAAGGGAAGCAAAGGGCGAGTGGCAACTACTGATATTTGGGAAGCTAATTGAAATGGATGATTTTGAGCGAACAAAAAAGGAAATCCGTGAATTCACGGAAGAGCGCAACTGGGATAAATTTCACAATCCGAAAGATCTTGCTATTGCCCTAAGTATTGAGGCCAACGAGCTCTTGGAAGTCTTCTTGTGGAAAGATGCCACAGAAGCCAAAAGAGAAAAAGTCGAAGAAGAACTCGCTGACGTCTTTAACTATGCTTTCTTACTTGCCGATAAATATGGTTTTGATGTTTCAGAAATCATCCAAAAGAAAATTAAAGCCAATGCTCTGAAATACCCAGCAGATAAAGCTTGGGGGACGGCTAAGAAGTACACAGAACTTAAGTGAGTTGTGATGACAGGCGAATTAATTAGGGTCGAAGAGTTCGGTTTTAATAAGGAGACCCCCATTAAAGCGAGAGCAGAAGAGAAATGCTCTGACTGGCCTGTTGTCTATCTCATTCACGGAAACCTTGATAAAAAACATTGCCCGCTTTATATCGGTGAGACGAGTAACTTTATTGGGCGCGTTAAGCAACACCTCGAGGATTCTGAAAAGAGAAAGCTCTATTCCGTTATCAAAGTTGTTATCAACGATCGCTTTAACAAGTCTGCCATCCTTGACGTGGAGCAGACCCTTATTCGGTTATTTAAGTGTGATTCGCACTTTGACGTTAAAAACAAGAATCTTGGGCAAAGCGCACATCACGATTACTTCCAAAGATTCACTTACGTCGAGGAGATGGAGGCGCTTTGGGATCGCCTGAAGTTAAGTCATCATTCATACCTTGAAATCACATCAAGCGACAAATACAAGTTTTCTCCATACACGGCATTAACTGTTGAGCAGCGTGACGTGTGTTTTAAAGCGATTGAAAGCACGCTTGAGGCTTTAAAGAATCGAGAGCATCGCGTTCAGTTAATTTCTGGCGCTGCTGGTACGGGTAAAACCATTGTTGCAACGAAGATTCTCTCGCTACTACTTGAAGCCAATGCCGATTCGATGAATCTAGCCGTCGACGATGGAAATCTTGATGCTGACGAGGGTTACTGCCTAACGGTCCAGAGAAGGCTTCTTGAATTTGTCCACAGGAGAAAACAGCCGCTTCGCATTGGTTATGTCGTGGCGATGACTTCGCTTCGTAAGACACTTCAAGAGGTATTTAAGGCAACACTCAAAGAAGAACTCAAACAGGCAGGGCTTACTGCAACGCAAATCGTTCTTGGAGCCGCGGATGTAGCCAAAGCAAAAGAACCATTTGATTTGCTAATTGTCGATGAAGCGCATCGCCTGCCACGCTACAGAAATATCAGTTGGCGCGGTGAATATAAAAAATGCTCAGAGCATTTGGGTTTAGCCCCAGAGACAACCTCAACACTTGATTGGATCATCAAGCAGAGTCGTTGCCAGATTCTCTTTTACGATGCGGCGCAAACGGTGCGACCTGCAGACGTTCCCAACGAAGATTTTCAAAAGAAAATTGCGCCTTTTATTAGTCCCGATTTCCCGCCTTTAACGCTAACCACTCAAATGCGTTGCGAGGGCGGGACGAGTTTTGTTGAATACATCAAACAGATTTTTGATGGCACAGCAAAGAAAAAGAGTTTTGGAGAATATAAATTTTGTTTGTACGAACACTTCACGCCGATGTATGAAGAAATCCAAAGCTTAAGTTCAGATCCAGAGGGCAAGGGCTATTCTCGTGTTGTCTCGGGTTTTGCTTGGGAGTGGGAAGGTAAGAACGATCCTACAGTTTGTGACATCACGATTGAAGGTAAGAAATACCAGTGGAACACAACACAAGCTGGGTGGATTACAAGCGCTAATGCTGTGCGTGAGATTGGCTGCGTTCATACAACGCAAGGCTTTGATTTAGCTTACGTTGGTGTCATCATCGGTCCTGACCTTCGATACGACAAGGTAACGAAACGCATCGTTGTCGATAGAGACAACGTTTTCGATAAGAACATGAAAAACGGGATTGCCAAAGACGAGGCTGGAGGTGAAGAGCTTCGAAACTTTGTTCTTAATAGCTACAAAGTTATGCTCACGCGTGGCGTACGTGGATGCTTCGTCTATGTTGTTGATGATGACCTTCGTGAGTATCTAAAGCAGTTCATTCCTGTTGTTAAGTGAGAGTTTGAAATGCCGCCAGTTGGATTGCCGTTAGCAAATGGATTGGACGTAGCGCCGATTAACGGACTTTTTAACAAAGTCACCACGAGCTATAAGTTCTATTGGTTTCTCTCGATTCTCGATGAGGTTGCTGAAGGTAAGACAACCATCTCTATGGAGACGCTTACTGAGAGAATGGCTTCTTGGGCTTGGTATCCAGTACTCGTGTGCCGACTCTCTTTAGGCGTTAGTGATTCAACGCGCTCAGTTTTAAATGAGTTGCAGAGCCTTTATAGCAGTGATGCTCCAACGCATACGGAGATTCATGCTATCGCCCAAACGTCAAAGAGTCTCAAAAAGAATTTGCGAGACTTAAGGCGCTATGTTCCGTATCGTTTGCTTTCTACGTGGAAGCTTTCTAGTAGTGACACAGAGGCGCGAATCCAATCTCGGAGGCTTTTAAATAACTGCCTTTATTCCATTGGCACCGACTCAATCGAAATTAACCCCAGTTGGGTTCCTTACCTTAAAAAGCACTTAGGGATTCTTCGAGACTTTACGTTCTGGCACTTGTGCCAATATCTTCAAAGTAGAAATCCCAATGTTCCTAACATCGCAGGAAAGATTCTCTGCCCAGCTCAGAGAATGTCACTTACAAGCCAAACAAAGATCTGGAACGAGATTCTTCAAAATCACCCGATGCACTGCATTTATTCAGGCGCGACGCTTGGGCCAGGGGATTATCAACTCGATCATTTCATTCCGTGGAGTTTTGTTTCGCACAATCAATTGTGGAACCTCATTCCTGCCGCAGGCGCTGTGAATGCCTCTAAGAGCAATCACTTGCCGGATTTGGATTACTACATCGGTAGCTTTGCCTCTTTCCAACTAAAGGCCTTGAGGTTTTACATCGAAGAACATACGGCGAATCAATCCTCAAAAGCGCTTGAAGATTACTGTGCAGTTAACCTAACTACCCAAGACATTATGACAATGCCGGATGCCTCTTTTTGTGAGCAACTGCGTAAGAGCTTTTCTCCTATGATTGAAATCGCTTCGAATATGGGCTTTGAGTCAAACTGGAGATACAAGTGATGGATGGCTGCGTTTTCTGCGAAAAGATTGCGAAGGGTAATGTCCTTTTTGAAGATGCTCTTTGGGTCGCTCTTACTGATGGCTTTCCAGTCTCTAAAGGCCACACGTTAATTGTTCCTAAGCGCCATGTCGCAAGCTTCTTTGACTTAACAAAAGACGAGTTTGTAGCCTTGCAAGAAATGATTTGCCGCGTAAAAGAACGTCTTGATAGCCAATATGGGCCTGATGGCTACAACATTGGCGTTAACGTGGGCGAGGCCGCTGGGCAATCGGTCTTTCACGTACACGTGCACGTTATCCCGCGCTATGCGGGCGACGTCGCCAATCCTCGTGGCGGCGTTCGTGGCGTAATCCCCAATAAACAGAACTACTGATCTACGCGAAGCGCTTAAAGATAAGCGAAGTATTCACGCCCCCGAATGCGAAGTTGTTTGTCATCACGCAGTCGGTTTGTAGATTCATTCCCGAGCCTTGAATGTGACGTAACTCACCACAAGCAGGATCAGGATTTGTAAGATTAATCGTAGGCGCAAACCATCCTTCGTTCATCATCTCAATCGTAAACCACGCTTCTAATGCCCCGCAGGCGCCTAGCGTATGGCCAAGATAACTCTTTAACGATGAAATCGGTGTCGCGCTTCCAAAGATTGCAGCAGTGGCCGTCCCTTCTGCCGCGTCTCCGCGTTTGGTCCCAGTGCCGTGCGCGTTGATGTAACCAACATCGCCCGGAGCGAGATTCGCGATTGCCAAGGCTTCTTTAATGCAAGTGCCGATTGTCTCAGCATTCGGTTGCGTAATGTGCGTTGCATCGCAGTTTGTTGCAAAGCCTA
>CAVKJM010000102.1:0-4644 GCA_963656505.1 bacterium | reverse complement strand
GTACGCTGCACCGCGGTGAACCTGAACGGTCTTTTCGCTAATGTTAAGCGTATCGGCAAGGGCCTTATTGCTCATGCCTTGCGCAACCATGCGAATGACTTCGCGTTCGCGTGCTGTGAGGTTTTCTAAGCGGCTCTTAAAGTTCGAGAGTTCGCTCTCATTTCTGCGACGCAAAAGGTTCGTGGAAACCGCCTTACTAATCGCATTTAATAGCCTCTGGTCATCAACGGGCTTTTGTAAGAAATCCACGGCACCAATCTTTAATGTGTGCACGGCCATATCAATATCGCCGTGACCGGAAATAAAGATAATCGGAAGATCGACCTTTAACTTAATTAAGCGATCTTGCAATTCCAAGCCACTCATGCGCGGCATTCTCACATCAAGCACGATGCAGCCAGGGCGGTGAAAGTCATTGCTTGATAAGAAATCCAAGGCGTCCGAATATGTGACCACATTCCAACCTTCGCCTTCGATTAAGAAAGCCCAAGAACGGCGCATCGCGTCGTCATCATCAATCACACGCACTAAGGGTCTTAACTCTTGCATCTCGTTCTCCAAAAGGTTGTAACAAGGAATTCTTTCACAGAACTACATTGTTTTCCATAAGGAAAAGGGCTTAATTGACTTATCTAATGCTTTAGGAATGGAGTTTTTTCACTAAGAAATCGACCATTTCCTCAACTTTAACGAGTTCTTTCTTATCCATCGCGGTGCGATCTGTGTACTCGAATTCGCCGTTTTTGAGTCCCCGATCTCCCACAACCACGCGGTGTGGCACACCGATTAATTCCCAGTCGGCAAACATCACACCAGCTCTTACCTCACGATCGTCAAGAATCACATCAACGCCCTTCGCGAGAAGTTCATCGTGAAGTTTCGTAGCCGCTTCGCGAACTGCTTCGCTCTTAGCCATTCCCATCGGGCAGATCACAACCTCAAAAGGAGCGATCTGAGCTGGCCACATCATGCCTTTATCGTCGTGGCGCTGCTCAATTGCGGCTCCTAATAGGCGTGTGACACCAATGCCGTAGCAACCCATTTCAATGACGCGTGGCTTACCTGTTTCATCAAGGAATGTTGCGTTCATCGCTTCGGAGTACTTTGTCCCTAGGTAAAAGACGTGGCCGACTTCGATACCGCGTTGAAGAGCTAAGACGCCCTTTCCGTCAGGGCTCTTATCTCCTGCCACGACATTCCGAAGGTCAGCGACCTTGGGTTCCGGTAAATCGCGCCCAAAGTTAACCCCTGTGTAGTGGAATCCCGTTTCATTGGCTCCACAGCAGAAATCACTCATATCCGCCACAGTCTTATCGGCGTAAACGATGACATCTTCGCGAATGCCAATGGGGCCCAAAGAACCGGGATTGGCGCCGTTAAAGTGCTCAGCAATTTCGGCTTCTGTTGCAAATCGGAAACCATCACTTAACTCAGGCAATTTCCCAGCCTTTACTTCATTTAAGTCGTGGTCGGCGCGCAAAAGAACGAGGACGATTTGCGCGGGAAGGGGATTGCCGTTTTCATCTGCCTTATCTTCGGCTAAGACAATCGACTTCACGCAACGCAATAAGTCAATGCCTAAGAACGGGGCAACGTCTTCGCACTTTTCTTTACCAGGAGTGGCGTTCTTTTTTAATTCTTCTTTCGCTTCAGCGCGGCCATCTAAAACGGAACTAGCTTCAGCAAGCTCAATATTGGCTGCATAGTCGCTTGTGGGGCAGTAGCAAATGAGGTCTTCACCGACGTCAGCAATCACTTGGAATTCGTGAGAACGAGATCCACCAATCGCACCCGTATCAGCGCGCACGGCGCGGAAAGTGAGTCCCAAACGAGAAAAGATCTTCTGATAGGCCTCATACATAATCTCATAGCTCTTACCTGCAGCCTCGCTATCACGGTCAAAGCTATAAGCGTCTTTCATAATAAATTCACGCGCGCGCATCACACCAAAACGGGGACGGCGTTCATCACGGAATTTCGTACGAATCTGAAATAGATTAATGGGGAGCTCTCGCCAACTCTTAATTTCAGAGCGCACAACATCGGTGATTACTTCTTCGCTTGTCGGTTGAATGACAAAGTCACGCATGTGGCGATCTTTAAAGCGCAACAATTCGGGCCCATATTTCTTCCAACGCCCGGATTCTTCCCAGAGCTCAGCGGGCTGGACAATGGGCATTGAGAGTTCAATGGAACCCGCGCGCTCCATTTCTTCACGAATAATGCGCTCGATTTTCTTCACGATACGCAATCCCATTGGCATAATCGTGTAGACGCCTGCGGCAAGTTTCTTAATGAGACCTGCTCGAATCGATAGGACTTGACTGGGAATCTCCGCATCCGCTGGAGCTTCTTTTAACGTAGAAATGAAAAATTGACTAGCGCGCATAGTGTCTCTTTTCAATAAAAATAAAGGGCAAAAACCCTAAAAAGCGTAAGATACGAGATTCTAAACAAACCGCAAAGGAAATTCCCTTTTGACTGATACGAAAACCACTTATCCCACTAAGCCACGTAGCCTAAGAGAAAACCTACGCGTGAAGGGCGTTTTGTCTTCAGCCAAAGAGCTTTTGGAATTTTTAGTTGAGCGCCTAGCAGAAATTCGCTTAACAGAAACTGCTTCTACGATGACCTTGGCTACGATTTTGGGCATTGTGCCGCTACTTGCGATTACGCTGGCGGTTTTTGCGGCATTTCCTGCGTTTTCAGGGGAACGCGAAGCGCTTGAAAACTTAATTCTTACAAGCTTTATTCCTGAGCAGTACTCGGAAGTCATTCTTTCTCACTTACGCGAATTTAGTTATCACGCTGCTGGCCTTACAACCTTCGGTATTGTCGGTTTACTCTTAACGGGCCTGCTGCTCATTCATAAGCTATTTGTGACGATTAACCGGATTTTCCGCATCCGTCACTTAAAACCGTTGCCGCAGCGTGTCCTTCTTTATTGGGCGCTTGTCACATTGGGCCCAATTTCGATGGCTGTGAGCGTCTCCTTCACGGGCCACCTTGCCGCATTAACGTTAGAGGGCACTGACCCTGGTATTTCTCGCTTTTTCTATAGCGTAGGAATCATGCTCCTTCAGACGATTGCCTATGCCGCTGTCTACGTTTATGTGCCAAATTGCCTTGTGAGATTCCGGGACGCTTTAATTAGCGGCTTTGTCGTAAGTCTCGCAAGTTTGGTTGTCAAGCGCCTTTTTGCCCACTACGTTGCCGTTGGGACCTTCTCAAGCATTTATGGGGCGTTTGCCGCAATTCCCGTCTTTTTCCTTTGGATTTATGTGGCGTGGTACCTCTTTTTTGCGGGAGCTGCGATGACAGCGGTCTTGCCACAGTTATTAGTCGGTCGCGCGCAAGATCACTTTAAACCAGGGAATGCCTTTTATACAGCTCTTGCCTTTATCGAGTGCTTTTTAAAAGAAAAGAAAGAAACAGGGGTCGCGATTCTGAGTGTTTCAGAATTAAGTGAGGCAACCGATACTGTCAATCAAGAAGTGCGCGCTGTGTTAGAGCGCTTAGCCGATATCAATTACGTCAAACCCATTGATGACGAGAAAAATGAAGAATCTTGGGCGCTTTTGGCTGATGCCGACGCGGCTACGATCCTTCCCGTTTTTAAGGCTTTTGTCCTTGATGACACGAATCGCTTAGTCACCGATATGACGTCAATCGAAGTCTTTAATGGAAAAGTCTTGACGTGTTTGGCACTTAATACCCCGATTAGCGAGGTTTTTTCTCAAAAATAAGGTAACGAAATGGCCTTTGACACAATCCTTTCAATCGATACGGCAACAGAAGCTGTGACTGTGGCTCTTATTAAGGGTAATAAAACTTATACCCGCTCAGCAACTGGCTTTAGTGCGCATTCTGAACACGTCATCTCCTTTATCGATGAAGTCTTAAAAGAAGGCAATACAGAATTAAAGGACGTGGAGGCGATTGCTTTTGGTGCTGGTCCTGGCGCCTTCACAGGGTTGCGTGTTGCTTGTGCTGTAGCGCAAGGCTTAGGGTGGGCTGCCGATAAACCGCTTGTTGCGGTTTCCAATTTAGCCGCAGCCGCTTTCGCGACAAATACAAACGGTCGCATCATTGCCGCCCTGGATGCTCGTATGCATCAGTGTTATGCCGCCGTCTTTGACTGTGAAGTAGGGCAGATTCCCAAAGCGATTACAGAACCTGTTGTCGCCAATCCCGAAGACCTCGTTACGTCAGCCAAAGACAATAACGCCACTTTTATCACAGGTGACGCCCTCGCTTTGTATGAGGCGCCTCTTGCTCATATCGATGGTGTCACTCCCTTAAAAAGGGAAGCACCCGATGCTCTCACAATGGCGCATTTGGCGCAATTGATGGCCCGCGATGGGAAGGTCCTTCGTGCGATTGATGCGGCTCCCATTTACGTGAGAAACCGAGTTGCCTTAACGATTGAAGATCGCGCCAAGGGAGAAAAGCTTTAATGGCAGACTCAGAGCTTAGTTTTCAGGCCATGACGCCCGAGGATGCAGAAGCGCTTTTTCTTCTTGCAAGAAGAGCTGACGCTTTCTCTTGGACTGTCGATCAATTTTTAAGTTCACTAAAGGCTGGGGACGCTATTTACTTAGCCTACATCGATAAGACGCTTATTGGCTACTATGTTGTCCGCAC
>CAVKJM010000101.1:0-4645 GCA_963656505.1 bacterium | reverse complement strand
ATGTGATCATGAAGCATCCTTTTTGGCTTGTTTTGCCTTGTAGTCGTCAATCGCGGCTTTTACAGCATCCTCAGCCAAAATCGAGCAGTGAATCTTAACTGGCGGCAACGCCAATTCTTCAGCGATTTCCTGATTGGAAATCTTCTCGGCTTCTTCTAGGCTCTTACCTTTGACCCATTCAGAAACAAGGGAGCTTGAAGCGATCGCACTCGCGCACCCGTAGGTCTTAAATTTGGCGTCTTCGATAACGCCTTTGTCATTGACTTTAATCTGTAGGCGCATCACATCACCACAGGCCGGGGCTCCGACCATCCCCGTGCCGACTGTGGCGTCATCTTTGTTGAGCGTTCCGACATTTTTCGGATTCTCGTAATGCTCCATGACTTTTTCGCTATAGGGCATCTTTTCGCTCTCCTAGTGTTCGTTCCATTTGACGTTCTTTAAATCAACGCCTTCCTTGTGCATTTCCCACAAAGGGCTCATTTCGCGCAACTTCGCCACTTTCTCAGTCAAAAGCGCCACGGTGCGATCGATGTCTTCTTCTGTAGTAAAGCGACCGAAGGTAAAGCGAATTGAGCTATGCGCTAATTCATCATCACGCCCTAAGGCACGCAAAACATAACTTGGCTCAAGAGAGGCGGACGTGCAAGCTGAACCAGAACTCACGGCAATGTCCTTTAACGCCATCATGAGGCTTTCACCTTCAACATAGGCAAAGGAAACATTAAGGTTCGTTGAGACACGATGCTCCATATCGCCATTGACAACCACATCGGGAATGTTTTTCACGATGCCGTCCAAAAGTCTCTGGCGAAGTGCCATGCAGTGGGCGATGTCTTTGGCTTGTTCGAGTTTTGCTAAGCGATACGCTTCTCCCATACCAACAATTTGGTGCGTCGCGAGAGTACCTGAACGCATACCGCGTTCATGGCCACCGCCGTGGATTTGTGGCTCGATTCTTACGCGTGGCTTACGACGTACGTAAAGCGCACCGATACCCTTGGGGCCATAGACCTTATGAGAAGACAAGCTCATTAAGTCAACCTTGAGCTTTTGGGTATCCAATTCCATTTTGCCAGGAGCCTGCGTTGCATCGCAGTGAAAGATAATGCCGCGAGCTCTGCACATTTCACCAATGGCAGCGATATCTTGAATAACGCCAATTTCGTTATTAACAGCCATCACAGACACAAGCGTTGTGTCTGGCCTCATTGCGGCTTCCAATTTCTTTAAATCGAGTAAGCCATTTTCTTCAACGTCCAAATACGTCACTTCAAAGCCTTCGGTTTCCAAGTGGCGCATTGAATCCAAAACAGCTTTGTGTTCTGTTTTCACAGTAATGAGGTGCTTACCCTTATCACGATAAAAGTGCGCAGCGCCTTTAATCGCAAGGTTATCGGATTCGGTTGCACCCGAGGTCCAGACGATTTCTCGGGGATCTGCGTTAATGTAGGCTGCGACTGCGGCTCGTGCCTCGTCGACAGCTTTTTCCGCTTCCCAGCCATAGGCGTGCGAATGGCTCGCTGGGTTACCAAATTTCTCACATAAGTAAGGAATCATCTTTTCTGCAACGCGCGGATCGACCGGTGTTGTTGCAGAGTAATCCAAATAAATAGGACGATTCTCAGTCATAAGTTACTTCCCTATTAACCACGTTTATTCTTAAAAATGACAACCGCCTCGCCTCGAGAAACGTTATGCGTGTTCGCATAATTCGTTTTGATTTGGGCAAGACTTTGTTTGTCTAAAAAATCTGTCATCAGTCGATTCATATCCGACCAAAGGCCGTGCGCTAAGCACTCAGCACCTCCTCGGCATTGACCTGTACCGTAGCAGTTCGTTGCATCTAAACTTTCTTCTACGGCGCGCACGATTTCTCCTGCGCTAATGGCTTCGGGCTCTCGAGAAAGCCTGTAGCCGCCACCAGGGCCCCGATTCGCGGTCACAAGTTTTGCTTTGCGAAGCCTTCCAAAAATCTGCTCGAGATACGCCACTGATATCTGCTCTCGGCGCGCGATATCGGCTAAGCGCACCGGCCCGTTTTTTCCGTAAAGCGCAATATCAATCATGCTTGTGACAGCAAAGCGCCCGCGTGTTGTTAGCTTCATATCGTTAATTTCCGAGTCGTTTTGTCAGGAATAGCGAGTCTATCGAAAAATTCCCGACTATAAAATAAGGGAATTCGATTTTTGGGGATTTTCTAGGTAATTCTGATTGTTCTATTTTTGCAACAATTCGATGAAAAAAGAGTCCACTTTTAAACCTGCGAATCTCATTTTTATAAAATGGCCCTTCCTGTCGTTCAGGTCAAAGAGTGCGCTCATATGAATTTGGGCGTTTTGAAATTCATTTTTTCGGAGATTCTTATGCTGAAAAAATTGCTTTTTCTCGGTGCTTGTGGCTCATTGCTTACAACCTCTGTGACCGCACAGGCCGAGGAACTCTTAATGGGTACAGAAAGTACCTACCCACCCTTTGAATTCACAGATACCAAAAACGGTACCGAAGTTGTTGGTTTCGATATCGATATGGTGCGTTTGATTGGAAAGAAGGCTGGTTTTACCATCAAAGTCGTCTCGATGGGTTTTGACGCTTTGATTCCTTCAATTTTGAGCCGCCAAATCGATATTGCAGGCGCTGCGATTACGATTACCGAAGAACGCGCTAAGCGCGTTGCCTTCACCGCTCCCTACTACGACGGTGGTCTTTCGATCCTTGTTCGTAAAGCCGATAAAGATGTCTTTAAGACAGAAAAAGAACTTGCCAATCAGGTGATCTGCGGACAGATTGGTACGTCGGGTGCCGCGATGGCGAAATCGCTTCCTGGTACGACAGTCAAAACCTTTAATAACATGAACGATGCGTACATGGAATTAAAGAATAAGGGCTGCGTCGCGATCATCGGCGATCGCCCAACAATCGGCCACTTTATGGCGAGCACCCCGAAAAACGATGAAATCTACGCGCATCAACCACGCGTTCTCGCCGTCGAACAGTACGGATTTATCGTCAACAAGAAGAATAAGAAGCTTCTTGACCGTATGAATAAAGCCTTGGAAGAAGCCAAGAAAGATGGCTCTTATCAGGCTACGATGGAAAAATGGTTCGGCAAATAAGCCGAAGATTGGAGAAGAATCTACTTTAAACGCGGGAGTCGCTCATGGAATTCGACTTTTCCTTGGTGACCCAGTCGATGCCGCTACTTTTAGCGGGAGCACTGGTTACACTGAAAATCACGGCTATGGCCGTTGGCCTTGGTATGGTATTTGGCTTAATTGCCGCCATTGGAGCTCTGTGTAATAACCGCGTCATTCACTACATTGCGCGTGCCTACGTGAACTTTATCCGAGGCACGCCTTTGCTTGTCCAGATCTTCATCCTCTACTTTGCGCTTCCTGTCGTAACAGGCGTTCGTATCGACCCCTTTACCGCAGCGGTTGCTGCCTGCTCGATTAACTCGGGCGCTTATGTGGCGGAAATCTTCCGCGCTGGCATCCAATCGATTGCGATTGGCCAGCGTCGCGCCGCATTAAGCCTCGGGATGACACCTGCGCAAACGATGCGCTATGTCGTGCTTCCTCAAGCTTTTAAGCGCGTGATTCCACCGCTTGGCAATGAATTCATTGCGATGTTAAAGGACTCCTCTTTGGTTTCTGTGATTGGCTTTGAAGAATTGACCCGTAAAGGGCAACTCATTATTGCCGACACGTATGGATCCTTAGAGATCTGGTCTACGGTTGCGATTTTGTATTTGATTATGACCTTTACGATTTCGCAGTTTGTAGCGGTAATGGAAAAGAAGTTCCATACGGGCGAAGAAAACTAAGCATCGTTTTACTGGTTCGAAAGGCTAGTCAGAAATATTGGCTAGCCTTTTTTATTTGACTTAAAGACGCGGAACAGAATTCAAGAGTTTTTGCGTGTAGGCATCTTTGGGATTTTCCAATACGTCTTTAGCGAACCCCGTTTCTACAATGCGGCCGTTTTTCATTACGGCGATGCGATCTGCCATACATTCAACGACAGCAAAGTTATGCGTAATAAAAAGATACGCCACATGTGTCTTCTTTTGAATTTCTCGCATCAAATTCAAAATCTGCGCTTGCACCGATACATCTAACGCACTTGTGGGTTCGTCGCAGATAATGAGCTGCGGCTTAACAGCTAAGGCTCGCGCTAACGCGATACGTTGCCGTTGGCCGCCAGAGAATTCATGCGGCAGGCGTCTAGCAGAATCTTCAGGTAATCCCACAAGTTTCAGTAAGCTTCTTACGCGATTAGTTAGGTTTTCCTCGAGGCCTGCTAGCCCCAAAGAAATAATGCCTTCTTCAATACATTCGCCAACGCTCATTCGCGGGTCAAAAGAAGAGAAGGGATCTTGAAACACAATTTGCGCAAAGCGATGAATCTCACGCAATTGTTCTCCTTTAGCGGCAATCAAGTCTTTGCCATTTAACGTGGCTTTCCCCGCAATGCGAATACGGCCATCTAATAAGCGCAAGACGGTCTTCGCTAGCGTTGTCTTACCAGAACCTGATTCACCAACAAGAGCAAGGGTTTCTCCTTCTGCGACAGTAAGAATGACATCATCCAATGCTCTAAAGCGCTTTACGGGACGAAGAAAGCCCCCCGAAGACTCATAGTC
>CAVKJM010000100.1:0-4691 GCA_963656505.1 bacterium | reverse complement strand
CTGCTTCGGTTTTCGCGCAGATTGCCACAACAGGCGCATTTTCTTTTGCCGCATAGTCACGCACGGAATCCAATAAAGGATTGTTTTCAAAGCCTGCATCGTCGACGTTAGCCACATACATCACAGGCTTTAACGTCAATAAGAATAAGGGGTGAAGCTCTTCGATTTCTTCTTTAGTGAGATTGGCCGCACGAGCTGGTTTCCCTTCATTAAGTAGGGGAGCAACCTTTTCAAGCGCTAAAACAAGTTTCAGAGCTTCCTTGTCTCCGCCCTGTCGCGCTTGCTTTTGATAGCGATTAAGGGCTTTTTCGACGCTAGCGAGGTCAGCGAGGGCAAGTTCCGTGTTGATCACACCAATATCTTCAATGGGGTCGACTTTTCCTGCAACGTGCACGACGTTATCGTCACTAAAGCAGCGCACGATGTGGGCAATCGCATCGCACTCACGAATGTTGGCAAGGAACTGATTGCCAAGGCCTTCGCCTTTACTCGCGCCTGCGACAAGTCCTGCGATATCCACAAATTCCACCGTTGCTGGAACGATGCGAGCGGGATTGACGATTTTCGCTAACGCCTCTAGGCGCGCATCGGGCACTTCCACGATGCCGACATTGGGCTCGATTGTGCAGAAGGGATAGTTTTCTGCGGCAATACCCGCCTTGGTTAAAGCATTAAAAAGGGTGGATTTTCCGACATTCGGCAATCCCACGATTCCGCATTTAAGTCCCATAGTCGTCTCTACAGATAATTATTTGTTTTCTACTAAGTCAAGCGCTTTCTTGACTTCGGTTTCATCAAAAAGGGTAACGCCCGCATTTTTAAGTGCGCATGCGGCCACTCCTAAGCCAGAGATGCATTTACCCGTGTGAGTGCCATCGTAGACTAAACACGTTGAGCAGCTCGGGCTCTTTGACTTTAGCACAGCCGTATTGACGTTATATTTTTTAGCAAGGGCAACGAATTTTTCCGCGCCTTTGACGTAGGCTTCAGTAACATCGGCGCCTGTCTTTGTTAAGACTCGGCCCTTGCCGTCTAAAACATCCTGAGCGGTTTTCCCTGGCTCAATTTCAGCGGCCTCTCGAGGTGTATCAAGGCCCCCGGCACACTCCGGGCAAAGGACCGCGACCTCCCCGATATTGAGCATGACGTGAAGGCGTTTATCGACAACACTTGGAAGCGTTCTCGCGTCATAGCGACAGCACTGGCCAACAAGGCAGGCGCTCATCAATAACTTCACTGTCATTTATTTTTTCTCCTCAGCGGGTTTGGCTTTTGGTGCGTGGGCGTATTTTCCAATCGTGCGCTCGACACTGGCCATTTTGCCGCAGATAAGATTATCAACGATTTTGGTTGCGGCTTTAAGGCATGTATCAAGGGGTTCTCGCTGCTCGAGAGGGGCCCTACCTAAAACCCAATCGTAAACTTCCATTTGTGGGCAAAAGACGCGTGGGTGGCCGATACCAAAGCGTAGGCGCCAAAAGTTCGGTGTCCCAAGTTTCTCTGTGATGTCTTTTAAGCCATTGTGCCCAGCGTTTCCGCCCCCGAGTTTGATTTTCATCGTGCCAGGAACTAGGTCAAGCTCATCGTGCGCGACAAGAATCTCTTCAGGGGCAATTTTGTAGTACGAGCTAACGGCTTGAACCGCTTGCCCCGATAGATTCATGAAGGTCGTGGGCTTAAGTAGCCAAAGATCTCCGTCTTCTGTACTTAAACGAGCAAGAAGTCCAAAAAAGCGCGACTCTTCTCGAAAAGTGATTTTCGCCTCGCGAGCAATGAGGTCTAAGAAATCAAAGCCCGCGTTGTGGCGGGTCCCTGCGTAATCACTACCGGGATTTCCAAGACCAACTAAAAGACGGATGCACTGAGAATTTGCCATATTCTTTTAAGAGAAAAGGTTCGCCAACCGAGTTTGGAAGGCGAACCTTTCTTAGTGAAGAAGAAAGGCTTAGGCCTTCTTTTCTTCCTTATCAGCTTCAGCAGCAGGAGCCGCAGCACCTTCAGCCGGAGCCGCTGCAGGAGCAGCACCATCGGCAGGAGCAGCAGCGGCAGCAGGAGCGGCCTCAGCGGTATCTTCAGCAATCGTTGTCACAGTGGCAACAGGCTGATTCGGGTTAACGGCCTTGACGTTCTCGGGAAGCTTCAAGTCGCTCACACGCATCGTGGCAGCGCCCGTCATTGCAGAAAGATCAACATCGATGAATTCCGGCAAGTCCTTGGGTAAGCACACCAAGTCAACGCTCGAAATAATGTGGCTAATAAAGCCATTTTCAAGCTTGACAGCCGGGCTCAATTCCTCACCGAAGAAGTGCAACGGCACACGCATTGTCACGTTCGAATTCGGGTCAATGCGTTGGAAGTCAACGTGCAAGCACTGGTTCTTATAAGGATGCATCTGGAAAGAACGCAAAACAACGAGTTCGTCTTTTCCGTCTAATTCCATCGTCAAAATCGAGGCATGGAACTTTTCTTTCTGAAGATCATAGAAAAGCTCTTTATGGTCGAGTTCAATGGGCGTTGCGGCAACATTGTTTCCGTAGAGAATTCCCGGAACTTTGTTTTCGCGGCGCAGGCGGCGGCTCGCACTCGTTCCCTGCGCTTTACGCGTAATGGCGATGACTTTCATAATGTGTAACTCCAAAATTTAGGATCAATTTAAATGCCACTTGGCTTTTGTCGACCGCGACCAGTCAGACAAGCCCGAGCAGCTCTCATTAACTTCCTGTGAACAAAGCGCTCACAGAATTTTCACGCGCAATGCGCGAAATCGTTTCGCCGACCAAAGGCGCGCAGCTTAACTGGCGAATCTTCGGGCAGGCTTGTGCCGCAGGACTCAATGGAATCGTGTCTGTGACAACGAGTTCGTCCAATGCGGAGTTGGTAATTCTTTCCACAGCGTTTCTTGAGAGAACGGGGTGGGAAATGTAGGCTAAGACGCGTGTGGCGCCACGTTCTTTTAAGGCGCCCGCGGCGTTGCAAAGCGTACCAGCGGTATCAACAATATCGTCTGTGATCACGCAGGTGTGGGCATTCACGTCACCGATGATGTTCATAATTTCAGCGACATTGGCCTTCGGACGACGCTTATCGATAATCGCGAGATCAACACCAAGAAGTTTTGCCATCGCGCGAGCACGAACGACACCCCCCACGTCTGGAGACACAACCATCAAATCTGAGTAGTTGTGAGAAACCAAATCGCCTAAAAGAAGCGGAGTGGCATAGATGTTATCGACGGGAACATCGAAAAAGCCCTGAATCTGGTCGGCGTGTAAGTCCATCGTAAGAACGCGGCTTACTCCCACGCTCTGAAGCATATTGGCAACGACTTTCGCAGAAATTGCCACACGTGTTGAACGTGGACGACGGTCCTGACGAGCGTATCCGTAATAGGGCATCACAGCCGTGATACGACGAGCCGAAGCGCGGCGAAGCGCATCGACCATGATCATCACTTCCATTAAGTTGTCGTTTGTAGGCGAGCACGTACTCTGAACGATAAAGACGTCAGAGCCACGCACATTCTCATTGATTTCAACCATCACTTCGCCATCGGCAAAGCGGTTAACGGTTGCGCGTCCCATCGGGATATTCAGATACTGCGCAACGGCGTGAGCTAGTTTCGGATTGGCATTGCCAGAGAAGATTTTTACATCATCCGGACACATTGTGGGCATAATCAACACCTTTCGCAAACGCCGCGTAGCGCGGTGATGCGGCTAAACTTCGTTAAGTTTGAAAGAGCCGCTGATATCAACAAAATCAACAACTTAAGCGACGGAAAAGCGGTATTTTCGTCGCATAAAAGGCTGGCAGGGGAGGATGGATTCGAACCATCGAATGCCGGAATCAAAATCCGGTGCCTTAACCACTTGGCGACACCCCTACGGGAAAAAACGCCGTATTCTACCCCAGAGGGCTCGAATTCAGGGGATGAATTGCGAGAATTTTTGCAATATAGCCCCGAAAAGAAGCAGGAAGACAACGAAAAAGGGTTTTCTCGTCTTCGAAATCACTGAGGATTTTAAAGACGGCTGACCCTGATCCTGTCATGCGGGCCCCAGATCCTAAAACGTCTAAAGCTTCTTTAATTTGAGGATTTAAACGCATCGCAACAGGTTGCATCACGTTTTCTCCAAAGAGTGTTGGCCAAGAGCTATCAAGGGCTCTTTGAACTTCGCTTACCAAAACGTGCTCGCAATTTCGTTTTAAGTCTGGTGCCGTATAAATCGCTTTTGTCGAGGTGCCTAGGCTAGGCATCACAATGGCAACAGGGGCCCCAGGAACGCGCATCGCGGTAAGGTTTTCACCGACGCCTGTAGCAAAAGCATTTGTTCCAAAAAGGAAAAACGGGATATCAGCTCCTAGTTGAAGGCCAATTTCGGCAAGTTCCTTTTTGGATAGATTGAGGTCCCAGAGCGCATTAAGGGCCATTAGGGTCGTGGCCGCATCGCTCGATCCCCCGCCTAAACCAGCGCCTACAGGAATCCTTTTAGTTACATGGATCTTTGCGCCCAAGGGACACTGTGTTTTTTGCGCTAAGAGTTTGGCGGCGCGAACTGTCAAATCGTTTTCCACGGGGCCTGTTAAATCGCCCGTGCGTTCAAAAGTCGGTGTTTCAAGTCGCTCAATCGTGAGGCTATCGGCTAAGTCAATCAAGGTAAAGAGCGATTCAAGCTCGTGATAGCCGTCTT
>CAVKJM010000099.1:0-4729 GCA_963656505.1 bacterium | reverse complement strand
GAAAAATTTTCCGAATTTTTTAAAAAATAAATTTCTCTTGTCTTGCTTATAAAACTTAGGAACTCAGGCTTTCAATGAAAGAACAGCTTCTTCTGTTCCATCAATGATTGTTAGACCCAAATCCTTTCTTAATCTTGGAGCAACGCAACCCATTCCAGCGCACCCCAAAACAAAACTTGCGTACTTCTTTTTTTCCTGAGCCAAAGTAATGGCCTTTGAAAGACACTCGAACACTTCGTCCTCTGTCATCTCTTCTGTGTAGCCAGTTGCAAAGGTATCGAGCCGTCCTTCAAATCCGTAGCGCTTAGCAAGTGCTTCCTTTCTTGGAATCGACTTTTCGGAAATCGCGAGTATTGCCGATTGACCAGGAAGCTTTGCTGCAGCAAAAAGTGATGCAAATCCGATTCCAACAGTTGGCTTTCCTGTAGCTTCTTGAATCGCTTTTACAGCTGGATCACTATGACAAGCAACAACATAGCCATCCGTCGTGAAAGAAAGTTCAATTGCCTTCTTAAGTGTCCAATACGCTGCATTGACCTCATCAACAGCGCTATTAATGAGCGCAGGAGACTCTTTGACGCAAAGCATTCGAAGTTCATCTTCTGAACTAGCCGCCCGCTTAGCGCTTTCAAGAATGCCCTGGTTCATGGCTTCTGTTGAGTTTGGATTAATAATCGTGATTCGCATAGTTATTCTCTGGTTTCGATACGGTTCACTCATTGGAGGGGGATTGAATGAGTGAACCGTATCTTCCCATTGCTAATCTTTCTTCGCTGGGTGGGCAGCGACGAATTCGCCCTGGCGTTCGCCAACGAGCTTACGGTCTTTCATCACGATGTGACCGCGAAGCACTGTGGCAACGGGGTAACCCTTTAACTTAAAGCCATTAAAGCCAGAGACTTTGCTCACGCTCTGGAAGCGATTGATATCGACGGTTTCTTCATAGTCGTAATCGACCAAAGTAATGTCAGCATCCATACCAACACGTAAGAAACCTTTCTTATGGTCAAGGCCAAAGAGTTCAGCTGGTTTCTCAGAAAGAACACGTGCAATATCGTTTTCTGTAATAAGGCCCTTATTCACAGAATCGGTCATTAAAGGCACAAGCGTTTCAATTGTGCACATGCCAGAGGGAATCTTAAATAGCGACCCTGCCTTCTCTTCTGCGGTGTGCGGAGCGTGGTCAGAGCAAACGTGCGAAAGAATCCCTGCACGCAATCCTTCCCAAAGACGCTTTTGATCGGCTTTTTCACGAACAGGCGGATAACCTTTAATCATTGGACCGACGCGTTTGTAGTCGTCTTTGGTAAGCGTCAGATAATGCGGGCAAGTTTCCGCTGTCACTTTCAAGCCCTTCTTTTGTGCCGCATCGACTAAATCGACGGTTTCTTTTGCCGAAGTGTGAAGGATGTGCAAATGGCAATCCGTAGCCTTGGCAAACGAAATGGCTGTCTGCACAACAGTTTCTTCGCATACGCTAGGACGGCAAGCCAAAAGCGCTTCGTATTCTGTGGCGTATTCCTCGGGCTTCACGCGATCTGTTAAGCGACGAATTAAGGAAGAGTTCTCTGCGTGAATGCCAAGGAGTTTCCCAGTCTTCGCCACAGTTTCGAAAATGCCGTAAACCTGCCCATCATCAAGTGGCGGAAAAACGTCTGGATCGTTTGGATCGAAGTTATAAATGAGGTTGTAATTGCTTTTCTTTAATGCGTAACCCCAGAAGAATTTGTAGCCTGCGACACCGCACTTATCGAGTTCAAGTAAATCCTTGTTATTTAAGTCACCTACACAAAGCGCCCACATCGCAAAGTCAACGAAAGCTTTGCTCGCGAGATTCGCTTTTTGTGCCTTAAAGTTTTCTACATTGCAAACAGGCGGTACAGCATTTGGCATTTCAACAACGGTTGTGATGCCTCCCATTGCAGCGCCTCTTGTGGAGTGCGCAAAGGTTTCCTTATGAAGGGCTCCGCCGTCGCGTGAATGCACGTGCGTATCAATAAAGCCTGCGTAGACTTTCTTACCAGCGGCATCAAGCACTTCTTTCGCTTGCCCAAGATCTTCCGTTGTAATGGCGGCAATCTTGCCGTCTTTCACGTAAATGTCTGCTTTAAAACTTTCCGTGGATGTCACACACGTTCCATTTTTAATTGCTAAATCCCACATATTCTTTCTTACTCCGTCATTCTTTAGTTGTAGTCAGCAATCGCTGTAAAGAGAACTTCTGCGCCCAAAAGGAAATCATCAAGCTGCATCTTTTCGTGCGGGTTATGAGATCCATCCTGATTGGCGACAAAAATCATTGAAACTGGAACGCCTGCGTTACCGAGAACGGCTGCGTCGTGCCCTGCCCCACTTGGAATAAACATCGTGGGAATCTGGGCTTTCGCTGCGCTTTGGGCAAGGTGATTCATCAAATCTTCGTTAACGCCCGAAGGTTCGCAAATAAGCTTACGGTCAAACTCAAATTTCACGCCGCGGTCAGCACCAACGGCTGCGCTTTCCGCGAGAAGAAGTTCATGGAAACGATCGAGCGTATCGCAAGATAGAGAGCGAATATCGATACTGAATGTGACTTCACCTGGAATGATTGCGATTGCCGCAGCCGCATCGGTCTTAAAAACGCCGGCAGTAAAAACGAGATCTTCACCACGCACAAGCCATTCAGCCCAATGTTTATCCATGCGCATTAAGAGGTCTGCCATCGCCATCACAGCGTCATGACGATATTGGCGGTCGACCGCTCCCGAGTGTGCTTTCACACCAACGCAACGGCAGGTCTTATGGCGAAAGTTTCCGCGAATCCCAGTAACGATTCCGACGCGTGCTTTTTTCTGAGAATCCAATGTCGGGCCCTGTTCAATATGTAGTTCTGTGAAAGCTGCGATACGAGAAAAATCAATCGAGGGCTCGGTTTTCACCATATCCTTAGGATCAAACCCGGCCTTTGCAATCGTTTGAGCAAGAGTGATGTCTTCTGTACGGTGCTTTAACGCAAGATCAGCCTCAGTAAGTTTTCCAGCCATTGCCAAAGAACCGACGTAAGCCTTTCCAAACCAAGAGCTCTCTTCCATACGGAAAACGACCAAGGTAACATCACGCGCAGGGGTAAAGCCAATTGTCTTCATCCAATTAATCGCTGTCATCCCGGCGACAACGCCTGCTAATCCATCGTAGTGACCTCCCTGGGGAACGCTATCGCCGTGCGAGCCTGTCATGTAGCAAGGAAGTGTTCTATCCTTGCCAGGTAGCGTTGCAAAAAGATTCCCGCAACGATCGATCTTGACTTCTAAGTTAAGTGCACTGGCCCACGCTTTTACGTAGTCATGCACCTTTTGTTCGAGCGGTCCATATCCTTGACGAGATATACCGATGACAGGATCTTTAGAAAAGGCACGGATGTCGTCAAAAACTTTTTGAGCAAATTCTCGGGCTCCTACACGCAACTGACTCATATCTGAAAACCTCTTTGCTATGTTTTTTCCACAATACGGAAAGTTTTTCCATATTTCGGATATGAATAAATGCCGACGAACGGCCAATATTTTTCCACGTTCCGAAATCGGTTTCCATTATAGGAGTAAAATTCGGAAAACTTTTCCATTATGTGAAAAAGTGAAAACAAAATAATTCAGCAATACAAGGAGTCAATCTTGCAAACAATCGATAGAGCCGTCGAGGTCTTAACACTGATGAGTCAATATCCCGATGGTATTTCCGTCTCCGAATTAAGCCATCAAATGCATTTATCGCTTGGAACAACGCATAGGTTCCTTATGTCTTTGATGGAAAACAACCTTGTGATGCAAGATAAGGTAACAAAGCAATATCGCTTGGGCTTTAAAGTACTGCGCCTTGCCTCTAACCTATTAAATAAAGATCGCTTAATTGATGTGGCGCGTCTTCCGATGCGAAAAGCAGCCTCAGCAGTTCATAACGTTGTCTACGTTTGCCAAGAAAGTGCTGGTGAAGTTATCTGCACGCACTGCGAAGACCCCACAACAGAAACGCATTCGAAGTTTGCCGCGCAAATCGGAAATGAAATGCCTTTTTATGCAGCGGCCACTGCCAAAATTATCTTTGCCTATCAGCCTGAGATTGTGAAGGCTCTTTTTGAAAGAGATAAACCCCTTGAGCGCTTTACGGCTCGAACAAAAACTTCCCTTAAATCGATTCTTGATGATTTACAGAAGTCTGCTCTTCAGGGTTATGCCATTTGCGATGAAGAACTTGAAAACGGCGTGATTGCATTAGCTGCCCCTATCTTTAACTATGAGGGCCGAGTCATTGCTTCGATTGGCATTACAGGCATTAAAGGCCAATTAAAACTTGAGAGCACAAAAGATGCCATCTGCGAGTGCGCTAAAACAATTAGCGCAGAGCTTGGCTTTACAAGAAGTACTCTGCGCTAAAAGATTTCAACAAAATTTGAGTTAGGCACGCCGTGCGCTTAAAACACCCTTTAAGTCGCGCACGGCTTTTAGCCCGCGAGTTAAATCATCGGTGCTACGAATCTCAATAGAGAACTTCATGTGCATGTCGCCTTTGCTCATCATCGTATTCATACCGATGATGCGTAAGTTTTCCTTTTGCAAGATTTCAGAAATATCCTTAATTAGGCCTAAGCGATCTCTTGCAACGATATAAACATCGACGGGATAAATCGCATCTTCTGATGTTCCCCAGCTCACATCGATTAACCGAGCTCTGGCGATATTTTCTAGATTCTTCA
>CAVKJM010000098.1:0-4778 GCA_963656505.1 bacterium | reverse complement strand
CGTTGCAATGACGTTTTCAACAACGTTGTGATGCGTAAGCATCACGCCCTTGGGGCGCCCCGTGGTGCCAGAGGTGTAAACGAGAGCGGCTAAGTCTTCTGGCTTCGGACCCGCTGGTAAGCGCTTAACGGACTCACCAGCAGCAAGCCACTTTTCTTTACTGTACAAGTGACGGCCTTCTTCTTCGCGATTGATATCGGTTTCGTCCGTGAGAACGACGTACTTTAAATCGGGGATTTCCAGATTGGCTTTCTCGATTAAGCTCCAACGCTCTAATTTATTCGTGATAAGAACGGTGGATTCACTATCGATCAAAATAAAAGCCGATGACCCCGGTGTATCAATCGCGTGAAGAGGTACGGGAACTAAGCCGTTAGCAAGAACGGCTTGGTCGGCTAAGACAGCATCCACAGAGTTATTGAGCAAAATCGCAACGCGTGTTCCGCGTTCAAGATTTAGCGCGGCAAGCGCACGACGCCACTCGGTAATTTTCTCATTTAACTCTTTGTAGGTGACATCAACCCACGCTTTTGCTTTGCGATCGTACTGGCGCAACGCAACCGTATCGGGAATTTCTTTGGCACGAAGTGGCACAAAGGCATTTAAAGTCTTGCACTTTTTTAGCGAAGCAAGACGCGTTGCGGATGTGTCTTCGATTTTTTCAGATTTCGTCATAACAAAATTGCAGTTTACAAATATCTTGCGTAGTCCCACGCTACGAGGCCGAAAATTTTAATACGGAAAACCGAGAAAAAACGGGCCAAAAAATCCGACTTTTGGACGACTCGGGGATTTACCTAATCCTCGTCTTCGGTGCTCACGGGGTGCTTCGGGTCTTTGATCCACTCAGAGAAGCTTCCGACGTAAACGCCTGCGGTTTTTAGCCCTGCGTGGCGCGTTGCAACAAGGTTTAAACACGCAGCCACCCCTGATCCACAGGTATGAAGAATGCGTTCGGGACGATTTTCCGAAAGCCGCAGAAACGTTTCTTTGAGTTTCTCTGGCTCATAAAGACGACCGTCAGAGGCAATGTTTAGTCTCGCAGGGTATGAAAGAGACCCTGGGATGTGGCCGCCCCGGGGATCGGGCCCCGGATTTTTCCCGAGGTAAACGGCCTCGCCTCGAGCATCAACTAAGAGAAACTCTTTTCTCTTGAGGTTTTCTTCAATTTCAGAGGCTGTAAAGACGCGTTCAAGACTTTCTTTGGGTGTGATGTTTCCTCGGGGAAGTTTCTTTGCTTTACCTTTTTCTATTGAAAGACCAGCTTTCACCCAAGCTTCAATTCCGCCATTTAATAGGTAGGCATTGGCAACTCCTATCGTACGCAAAGTAAACCACACGCGCGGAGCAAGGGCCATATTCTCTGTGTCATAAAGAAGAATGGTGCTCGTGGTATTGATGCCAAACTCTTGAAGGCGCTTGGCGAAGGTTTCAGGGTTCGCTAGCGGAGTTCTTCCACTTATTTCCGTGCGAGGCCCTACAACGTCGCGCGCCATATCGATGTGTTGGGCACCAGGAATATGCGATTCTAAAAAAAGCATGGCTCCAATACTTGAATCCGTAAGAGACCCTCGGCAATCAAGAATCACTGTGTCGTCTTTTTTGGAAAGGGCAAGAAAGTCTTTTACTTCGAGAATCGGGTCAAGGGTTGGAGTTGTCATTTAAAGAGTCTCCGAGAAAAAAAGGCGTCGTTTATTTGACTAAATAGGCTACAGAAGAAAGCTCTCTCAATCAAGATTAAATTGAGAAAAAAAAGAAACCCTCGAAGGGGTTGGCTTCGAGGGCTTGAAATGAAATAACGCAAAGACTACTTAAAGAACGGGATGATTCCTGCCACGAAAATCACGAGAATGATTAACGGGAGGATGTACGTGCAGTAAAGACGAAGACCTTTGCGGAAAATAATGCCGTGCCCGGTGTTGGCTTCTGCAATAAAGTTTTCCCAACCCCAGCCTCTCTTTAATGTGCAAAAGAGCACAAAGATTAAGCTACCAAGTGGCAGTAAGCAGTTACTGACAATGAAGTCTTCTAAGTCCATGATGCTTGAACCGCCACCCATGGGGTGAATGTTTGAAAGGACATTAAAGCCTAAGGGGCAGGGAGCCGCGAGTAAGAGCATAGCAATGCAACAGACCCACGCTGTTGGGCGACGTGCCCAACCTGTGAGGTCACGCACGCAAGCGAGGATGTTTTCGCACACGGCAAGCACTGTCGAGAAGCACGCAAAGCACATGAACATAAAGAACAAAGAGCCCCAAATACGACCAGCCGGCATATGATTGAAAATATTCGGTAGCGTCACAAAGATAAGGCTTGGGCCCGCATCGGGCTTAACGCCATAGGTAAAGCACGCTGGGAAGATGATTAAGCCGGCGGTAATTGCAACAAAGGTATCCAAAAGAATCACGCGAACGGATTCACCCCCTAAGGTGTGGTCTTTTCCAATGTAGCTACCAAAAATTGCCATCGCACCAATACCAAGGCTTAATGTAAAGAACGCTTGGTTCATTGCCGCAACAACAACGTCCCAAGTAATCTTTCCAAAGTCAGGTAAGAGATAGAAACTTAAGCCCTCTTTGACGCCATCCATCGTAAGACTATTGCCAGCGATAACGACCATCAAGACGATCAGAGCCATCATCATCCACTTTGTAACGCGTTCAAGGCCTCCTCTTAAACTAAAGGAAAGAACAAGGAAGGCAGCGATAACAATCACAGCCGTGTCAATCAATTGCACGGACGTATTGCCTAAGAGCGCACCGAAGCCCGCTCCAACTTCTGCGGGACTTTTCCCTGCAAATTCTCCTGTGACGCTATAAAAGAAGTATTGGAGCATCCAACCGGTCACAGCCATGTAAAACATCATTAAAACGACGTTACCGATTAAAGCAGCGATACCGTGCCAGTGCCAATTGGTTCCCTTGGGTTCAAGAACTTGATACATGTGAACGGGACTACGTTGGCTTGCGCGGCCGAGCGCGAATTCCATTGTCATCACGGGCCAGCCGAGGATGACAAGAAAGACTAAATACACAAGCACAAAGGCGCCGCCCCCGAATTGGCCAGTTAGCCAAGGGAATTTCCAAACGTTACCGCAACCGATGGCGCAGCCTGCGCTCAAAAGAATGAAGCCTAAACGGCTTCCAAGATGTTCTCTATCCATTTTCTACCCTTGATCTTTTGTAGGTACGACCCGCCGGAAAAACTTTTAAGTCCGGCGCCCGTTTTCTTCTGACGACTTCGTGTTTTGTCGATTTGTGCACGAAGTTTCGTCATTATGAGCCTGCACCCCTCATAGGGCAATCGCGACTAAGTAAAAGAACTTAGGCACTTCGTTAGTGGATTTGACAATAATCAAAGTGCCTGACAACTTGAGCCGATGCGTAAATTTTCTGTAAAGAAGACAATCTCCAACGACACTGCGCTTTTGTAGCGCTGTGGGTTTATTGATATTTAAATTTTTATTGGAGATTCCCTTTTATGAAACTCGATCGATGCAATGCCCTGGTCGAGCGCGACAAACGCTATGTCGCACAATGCCAGCATCTTTCCTACTATCCACTCGCTATCGCCAAAGTTGAAGGTAGCATTATTACGGATTTGGACGGCAACAAATTCATCGATTTCTTGTCTAGTGCCTCGTCATTGAACATAGGGAGCTCCAACCCAATTATTACCAAGGCGATTAAGGAACAGCTCGAACGCTTTACGCAATACACGGCCGCCTACACCTATAACGAACAGACAACGTCGTACGCAGAGCGCCTTGCCTCTGTCTACCCGGGGGGCGTGAAAGTGAAAGTTGCCTTTGGTAACTGTGGTAGTGACGCCAATGACGCGGCGGTGAAATTTGCTCGCGCCTTCACAGGTCGCTCGAAGATTATTGTTTTCATTAATGGCTATCACGGCAACACCTATGGCTCTTGCTCGATGACAACGTGCTCAACACGTATGCATGCGAAGATGGGCCCGTTCTTGCCTGAGGTCTATCCCTTCCCCTTCTATGGTACTGATAAGAGCGATGAGGAAGTCGAACGCGATTGCTTAAGCGCGATGGAAACAGCGTTTGCTGCTTACCTGCCGCCTGAAGAAGTTGCAGCTGTCATCATTGAACCTGTTCAAGGCGACGGTGGCATTCTTCCTGCACACCCGATTTTTATGAAGAAACTTCACGAGATGTGCAAGAAGTACGGCATTCTCTTTATTTCCGAAGAAGTGCAGCAGGGCTTTTACCGCACTGGTAAGTTCTTTGCAATCGAACACTATGGCATCGTTCCCGATGGCATCATCATGGGTAAATCCGTTGGCGCCACATTAAGTCTCGGCGCTTTCATGGCTCGCGATGAGATTATGGATTGCCTGCCGGCTCCTGCTCACCTATTTACGCTTGGCGGTAACTCGATTGCGTGTGCCGCGGGCATTGCGCAGTTTGATTATTTCCGCAGTGATGAATTCCAAAAACACCTGCAAAGCAACATTAAGTTGCTCGAAAAACTCGGTGCCGATTTAAAGGCCAAGCACCCGAAGCTTGTTGCCTTCTCGCGCAACCTCGGTTTCTCGATGGGTATCGGCGTTCAAAAGGAGGATGGCTCGCCCGATGCGGACGGAGTCTTCAAGGTCCTTTTCCGTGCATACGAAAAAGGTCTTGTCGTGATTTCGCTCGCCGGGTGGATCTTGCGCATCCAACCGCCACTTACGATTTCTCCTGAACTCCTCACGAAGGGCTTCGAGATTATCGATGAGGCGATGACCGAGTACGAGGAAGGGAAGATCTCTGA
>CAVKJM010000097.1:0-4916 GCA_963656505.1 bacterium | reverse complement strand
ATCACGATGCTTCCCAATGGAAAACTCGTCGAAGATGTTGCTTTCGGGAAAGATGGGTTTGTTGCCGTGATGAAAGAAGGTGCCCTTCACATCGATATGTCGACGATTTCCCCCTTTGAAAACGATGCGATTCGTGCCAAGGTCGAAAAGGCCGGTCACGAGATGATGGAGTGCCCCGTGGGTCGCACGTCGGCGGACGCCGTCACTGGAACCTTGCTTCTTTTAGCCGGTGGCAAAAAAGAGCAGATTGAAAAGGCGCGCGACGTTTTGATGTGTATGGGCAATGAAATGATCGATGCAGGGGGCCCCGGAATGGGGATCCGCTTAAAGATCGTTAATAACTTTATGAGTATCGCATTAAACGCGTTGTCAGCCGAAGCCGCCGTCCTTTGCGAATCGATGGGCTTGTCACTTAACACAGCCATCGAAATGATGAAAGGGACGCCTGCGATTCGCAGCCACTTTACAACGACCTGGCAAGCGAAAGTTCTTAAGGGCGATTTGAGCCCGGCCTTCATGGTTGACTTAGCGCACAAGGATTTGGGCATTGCGCTCGATATCGGTAACAGACTGCACGTTCCGATGGTTATGGGCGCAGCGTGCCGCGAAATTTATAACCAGACGTCGGCCTTCGGATACGGCCGTAAGGACTGGACCTCTGTTTTAACCCATTTACGCAATATGCAAAAAGGCAATCGTAATTCTTAAGGAGAATTAGAGTGAGTTTAGTAAGCTATACCGTTCGTGATTTGGCTCGTCCTTCTGGGGGACTGGCCATGCTCGCTGTCGATCAGCGCGAAGCGATGCGCTTGATGTTTGAGGCCGCTACTGGCACCAAACCCATTAGCGACAAAACGATTACGGATTTCAAAGTCACAGCCGCACGCGTTTTATCGCCCTATGCCTCGGCTGTTCTTTGCGATAAACAGTTTTGCCTCGATGAAATCGTCAAGACGAAAGCTATTGCTCCGTCTTCTAGCCTGATCGTATCAGGTGACGAGTTCATCCCTGGCAACGGAATCCCCGTTGATGATGTCGCTATCGATGCGGCTGTGGACGCGAAAGCCGTGCGCGATATGGGCGGCAAGGCCTTAAAGCTTTTGGTGCTTTATCGCACAGATGAAAGCTCTGAAGCACGTTTATCGATGGTCGCGGAATTTGTGAAAAAGTGTCGCTCCGCAGGCCTTGTGAGCATCATCGAACCCGTAGTACGTCCTCCAAGACATAGCGCCGCTTTCGATAAGGAAGCGTGCATTCTCGCTGCCGCAAAAGAACTTGGCCAAACTGAGGCCGATATCTACAAGGTTGAAATGCCTTATGGTGGTCGCGGTGAATATAAGAAACTTGTGGAAGCTACCGCAAAACTCAATGACTTAATCAAGATGCCTTGGGTTATTTTGAGTTCAGGGGTCGATGCAAATCTCTTTCCGCGTGCCGTGCGCGCCGCGATGGAGTCGGGCGCCTCGGGCTTCTTAGCAGGACGCGCCGTTTGGGCCAATGTGGTTGGTTTGCCCGATACAGAGTTAATGCTCCAGGACTTAGCCGTCCCACGCTTAAAGAGATTAGGCGAAATCGTCGATGAGATGATGGCTCGCCGTTAAAAAGAAAGGTGCTTAGAGGCACCGGACTCTAGGCGTTAAGTTATACGTAGTTAGCAGGTGAAGGAATCAAAGATGAAAGAAAAACATGTTTTGTTTGATGCTGTCGACCATGTTATTTATGAAGAAGTTGAGGTCGAACGCCCCGAAGTGAAGGCTAACGAAGTCCGCATCGAAACACAGTATTACGGAATTTGCGGGTCGGATATTCACGTCTTACACGGTAAACACCCCTTTGCGCAACCCCCGGTTGTGCCTGGTCACGAAATCGCCGCCGTTGTCACCGAAGTTGGTTCTGATGTGACAAATGTGAAGGTGGGAGACCACGTCACAATTGACCCCATTATGGCTTGCATGCACTGCAAGGCCTGTTTACAGGGTCGCTTTAATCTTTGTGAACCGCCGCATGTGGCTGGGTTCCGCGCCCCAGGTCTTGCTCGTTCGAGCTCTGTGATTCCGGCACGCAACTGCCACGTTGCCTCTCCCGATCTTCCAATGAACATTTTGGTTTTCGCAGAACCCGCCGCCTGCGCGCATCACTGCGTACACCGTATGCCAGAGCACTGCTTAGAAGATGTGCTCGTCATTGGCGCAGGTACGATTGGTCTTTCGATTATTCAGGCGCTAAAGATCATCGGTGCTAAGCACATCACAGCGGTGGAACCCAATGCGGGTAAGCGCGTAATCGCTGAGAAATTGGGTGCTGACGAAGTCTTTGATGTGGGTCAGTTGCCAACGAACCGTATGTTTGACGGTGTGATTGATGTCGTTTCTGCACAAGCGACCATTACGCAGTCCTTAACACAAGTGCGCGCTGGAGGAACTGTGATTTGCATGGGTGTTCCCTCTGGCCCGAGAGAAGTTCCGCTTCCGAGCATGAACCGCTTTGAGCGCGACCTTTTGAGTTCTGGCATGTACGTTCCTGCCGATATCGATGGCGCTGTGAAGTGGCTCGAAAAGGGACTCTTTGATACCTCCGATTTGATCACAAGTGTCTTTTCCGTTGAAGAAGCCACTCAAGCCTTCGTCAAAGCGCAAGACCCGAATTCGATTAAGACAATTATTAAATTCTAGGAAGAAACCATGGGACAGAGTACGACCTTAACCATTAGCAACAACCAAGATGTTGTTAATGTCATCAATGATTATGCAAAAAGCAAAGTCTCCTTATTTATTACGTTAGTGGCCTTAGGCGGCATCATGATCGATGCCTATCAAGCCGCGATGGTTGGGTTTGGCAATAAATACATTGCAGCTCAATTTGGTATTTCGCAAGGGCTAGCGGCGACTGTGAACGCCTCCGTTCTCGTTGCAGCTCTCGTGGGTGGCTTAATTGCCAACTGGGTGATTAACCGCTACGGACAAAAGAAAGCCTTCATCATTGGTCTTGGCCTTTGCACTTTTGGTGCAGCGGCTGTTGCTTTTGCGGCAAGCATCTGGGAAGTTCTTCTTTGGCGTGTTGTCATGGGTGTTGGCCTTGGTATCGACTTCCCACTTGCCACAAACGCTGTTGCTGAGTTGCAGGGCGCGAAGCAAAAGAAATCGAGCACCTCTGTGAACCTCTGGCAGATGGCGTGGTACGTCTCGACAACGATTGTCTTTGCCGTACTGTTGCCGATGAACCTTGCCGGTGTCGACGATCCCCTCTTGTGGCGCTACGGCATCTTCATTGGCGCAGTATTTGCGTTCATCATTATGGTGCTTCGCTACACATTGCTCGGTGAATCTGCAACGTGGGCCGCGAGAACGGGAAAACTTGAACTCGCTAAAGAGATTTTGAAGAACCGCTATGGCATCGATGTTGAAGTGAAAGCTGATCCCAACGCCAAAGAAAACAAGGCTGGAATCCGCGTCAATAACTTCACAGCCTACAAGTTGATGTTTAGTAAGAAGTACTACAAGCGCTCGATTTTGGGGTGCGTTGTTGCGACGATGCAAGCTTGGCAGTACAACGCTGTTGGTGTGTATCTACCTTTAACCCTGGGTGGGATTTTAGGTAACCAGTTAACAGCAGCCTTAGGCGGCAGCATGATCGTGAACGTCCTCTTTGGTGTCACGGGTGGCGCCATTGGATCGATCCTTGTCGCCAAATTCGGCTCTCGTCGCTTAAGTATGTTTGGCTTTGCGATGGTAACGATTCTTCTCCTGCTTCTCGGAACCTCGGCTGCTGAGAATCCCTACCTAGCTATTTTGATGTTGGGTGGAATCATCTTCTTTCACTCTTCTGGTCCTGGTGGCCTTGGTATGACGATTGCGACGATGTCGTATCCGCCTTGCATCCGTCCGGCTGGTATCGGTTTTGCTCGCGCGATCATGCGCTCGGGCGCTATCGCTGGCCTCATCCTTTGGCCCATCCTCTGGGGCACGATGAGAACAGATGCGTTCTTCCTCTTGGCTCTCGTTCCGTTCGTTGGCTGGCTCACCTGCGTTTTAATTAAGTGGGAACCCGTTGGCTACAACGTCGATGCTGAAGACGAAGAGTGCTTAGAAAAGATTAAGGAGCTTTCTTAGTGTGTAGATAGTCTCTTGAAACCCTCCCTGCAGGAGAGAGCACCCTGCAGGGAGGAACAAGAAAAAAACAAAGGAGCTCTCTTATGACAGATAAACAACATGATGGTTTGCAGGGACGTGCGATGACGCGCGTTGTGGCGGCTAGTTTCGTAGGCGCCATGCTCGAGTGGTATGACTTCTTTCTTTTTGGAACAGCTTCCGCTCTGATTTTTGCCCCGCTCTTTTTCCCACAATACGATGCGTTAACGGGAACGATTGCATCCTTTGCTACATTTGGCGTGGGATTCTTCATGCGCCCGATTGGCGGCATTATTTTCGGTCACTTTGGCGATATTGTTGGACGCCGTGTGACGCTCATCTGGACACTCTTAATCGTTGGTCTTTCGACATTCGTGATTGGTTTATTACCAACCTACGAACAAGGCGGTTTAGTTGCTCCCATTTTGTTGGTGATTTGCCGCTTAGTCCAGGGCTTTGGCCTAGGTGGTGAGTACGGTGGCGCGGCTCTTCTTACGATTGAGTCGGCCCCGATGGCAAAACGCGGATTCTTTGGATCTATTCCACAGAGCGCCGCTTCCGTTGGCATCATGACCGCCACTGGCGTTCTTGCTCTTTGCAACTCTGTGATGGATCAAGAAACGTTTATGAGCTTTGGCTGGCGTATTCCGTTTTTGATCTCAGCCGTGTTCTTAATCGCTGGCATGTACATTCGCTTAAAGACTGAAGAACCCGCCGAGTTCGTAAAAGCGAAAAAAGAGCAAACCAAAAAAGAGATTCCGATTATCGAAGTCTTTAAGCAGCACCCGA
>CAVKJM010000096.1:0-4976 GCA_963656505.1 bacterium | reverse complement strand
CATCAAGCGTGATGTTATTTTTCTTAAATTCGGGATTGGCGTAAAAGGCTTCTGCCTCCCACGGCACGGGCGCGAAAAAGCTCATCGCAAGCCAATTGGAAAACTGCGGGTACTTGCCGACGATATCGATGGAAAACGTCTTTTCATCAATCGCGCGTACGCCTTCAAGATTTGCGTTGCGTAAATCAAGCCAAGGAGACAGGGTTCCTTGGGTTCTAGCCGCTGCTTCTTTTTCTGAGAGTTCCTTGGCTAACTTCGTTAGCCCAGGCATATGTTCGCCAAGAAGCTTTAACACCGGGCACACGATGCGAGGACTTGCCATGCGTTTGATGCCGTAAACGAAATCGTAGGCAGTAAGTTCCCTGCTTCCCTTTTCCTTTAGGTCAAGCGGGCTTTTAAGTTTCTTAGCCACCTCACTATCAAGATCGTGATAAAGGTAGTTTCCCTTTTCGTCTTTGGCAAACGCTGGGTGCGGAGCAAAGCGAATTCCATCTTTGACGCGAAGCGTGTAGCGACTCGTTGCAATCGCCTCAGGCGCTGCGTTATTGGGAAGCCTCTTTCCTTTTTGATCGAAATACTCAGGAACGGCAACTGATTCGACAGCATTGGCCGTAAGTTCAAAGGGACGCTTTAAATAGTGATAGCTATACGGGGTCTCATAGGTAAGATAGACGAAAACGCTTTCGCCTTGCGAGTAAGAGACTTGGGGATCAAGCGTTTTGGGGCTTAACGAAAACGTGGAGAAAATCGTATTTGTCGCATACTCAGAAACAGGTCGCGGCGCATTCCAAATCTCTTTGCAGCCCGAGAGTGTGGCAAGAGCCAAACCGAGCACCAAAGTGATTTTGGCAGTGCGAGCAAGAGAAAATCGTTTCAAAATATTTGGCTCTTAAATCTATCTAAGGAAAAATTCCTTCAAAGTCTACGTCCCACACCGCTATTTGTGAAGGGCTTTTCTCTCTCTTACGTAACGAAATTTGACTTTCTTCTTTCGTGACAAATCCCTTGGCGCCAATTGACAAAATCACCCATTCAAACCCTCATTCCAATATACTTTCACCTTTCTGCTTGGTGCGCCGTTAAAGCATCTTTACGTGCGCCAAAAACTTTCACTTTTACAAAGTTTTTCTCATAAGCAGAATTCGATGATTTAAAAACACTATGGCTCAAACAATTACTCCATATTGCACAACGATTTATTGGGAAGATACCGACGCTAGCGGCATCGTCTATCACGCCAATTACGTGCGGTTTCTTGAAAGAGCTCGTTCTGAATGGGCTCGTGAGATGGGAATTAATCAAGAGACGCTGCGAGAAAAAGAGCATCGTGCGCTTGTGGTTGCCAATCTCACAATTGACTTCAAGCGCCCTGCAAAGCTCGATGATTCCGTTTGCGTGAAATCCACACTGATTGGCCTCAAAGCGGCCTCTCTTGTTTTGGTGCAAGATATTTTCCGTGGAACAGAACTATTAATTCATGCACAGGTGCGCCTTGGATTCGTAAGTACCGAAACCGGTCACCCCGTGCCATTTGGTAAAGAGTTTATGACGCTTTTTACCCCTTACCTAAATAAAGAGGAGCAAAATTAAATGAATGCTTCCGCTGATATGTCCATTGTCACCTTGGTGATGAATGCCTCGCCCGTTGTGAAGTGCGTGCTAGCGATTCTTGTGCTCGCAAGCTTAGTGAGTTGGGCAACGATTTTTAGTAAGTGGTGTGTTTTGTCTCGCACCTTGCGCGAAACCGATGGCTTTGAGCAGCGCTTTTGGTCTGGCGCGAATTTAACGAAGCTTCTTGAAACCGCAAGCGCTCACGCCAAAAAAACAAGTGCTGAAGAACGCATCTTTGCTGCGGGTATGACTGAGTTCCTGAAACTCTCTGAAAAGCCAGAATCGGAAATGCTCTCAGGCGTTCGTCGCAGTATGAGCGCCGCCTTTCAGCGTGAAATTGATGACTTAGAGCGTGGCCTTCCCTTACTCGCTTCGATTGGTTCTGTTTCTCCTTACATCGGTCTATTCGGTACCGTTTGGGGCATCATGAATGCCTTCACGGGGCTTTCGACATTGGAAAATGTTTCTCTTGCTGTCGTTGCCCCTGGCATTGCTGAAGCCCTTGTTGCAACCGCTATTGGCCTTTTTGCTGCGATTCCAGCGACTGTGGCCTATAACTCCTTTGCCACAAAACTCGATCGCATCACCAATCGCTTTGATAGTTTCTCCGAAGAGTTCATGAACATCTTGGCGCGTCAACGCTAGAAACTTATGGAGATTTAACGCTATGGCATTAAGAAATCTCGGTAAAGCTAGAAGGCGGCGCATGATGAGCGACATTAACGTCGTCCCGTATATCGACGTGATGCTCGTGCTTGTCGTGATTTTGATGGTGGCAGCTCCCTTTGTGAACCCGTCGGTGGTGAACCTGCCGAGCGTACAAAAAGCCTCGAAGGCTCCTGATAAAGCCGTTGAAGTTGTTGTGCACGCCGATGGAAAGATTTCTGTGAAAGCAGGCAAAAGCTTAGTACCTGTGACAATTGGCACACTCTTAGATCGCGTTCAGGCTTTGGGTTCTTTGGACTCAACGCCTGTTGTGATTTCCGCGGATAAAGATGTCAATTACGGGAAAGTGATCGATGTGATGAGGCTCCTTCAGAAAGCCAATGTTGCTCGCGTGGGGCTTGCGATGGAAATCGAAAAGACTCGCCGGTAAAAGGAAGCACGTTCTGTGACAGAAACTAAGTCCACAACTCCGCACTTTGTCGTTCGCAACGAACGATTCTTCGATAAACCCTTGGGGTTTGTCGCGGCTCTTTTTGCGCATGCGGTTTTGATTTTTGGTCTCGTCACAGTCTTTCAATGGAATACATCTTCGGAAATCGTGTACGCAGAGCTTTGGGCGCCTGAGGACGCTAGTGGCAAGGTTGCAAGCCCTGTTACTGAAGTCGCTCCCCAAGTTGAGCCCGAAATCGTGAAACCCACGCAAGCCGATATTGAAGAACGCGTCGCACGCGAAGCGCAAATTCGACTTGAAGAAGAAAAGAAAGCCAAAGAGCGGGAAAAAGCTGCTGAAGAAAAATTAAAAGCTGAACAAGCAGCCGCCGAAGCACGCCGCATCGAAGAAGAAAAGCAAAAGCGTATTGCTGAAGAAAAACGTCGCCAAGAAGAATTGCGTCAAGCAGAACTTGCCCGCATCTTGGGAGCCGCAACAACCGATAAAGCGACAAACCGCGTCGGCCAAACAACAGGCGACATGCGTGTGAAGACCCCGAACGCAACAGGCGCCAAACAAGCTCGCTACATTGCGCGCGTCATCTCTTTACTTCGCTCACAGATTATTTATCAGGTCCCAGCAGGCCTTAAGAGTGGCGAACACCTCGCGATTTACACCGTGTTCCTTTTACCCGATGGCTCGCAAGTAAAGCCTCCGAAACTTGAACAAAGCTCAGGGCTTCCCGCGTTTGATGCGGCAGTGGAAAGTGCGATTCGTCGTGTTGATCCCTTCCCTGCAGCCGACCCCGGTCAGACGCTTCCAAAGACCATTCGGATTACCTTTGATCCTGTCGAAAGCTCTCAGTAGTACGTTCTCGGATAGGCTAAAGAATCCACCACTTCAAGCCAAGCGGCAAGAGCGCGATTGTCTTTTGCGTACTGCCGAAGTTCATCGACTTTAACGAAAGCCTCATCTCCGCCAGTGAGTGTCACGGGATTGAGTCGCCCCTGAATCGAAAACTCTTCTCGCACTTGGGCTATTTCTGCGTAGCGGATTCCTCCCTTTTGCACAAGGCGGCATTTCACTTCGCCTGCAGCAATATCGTCATCGATTTCAACGGAGGTTTCATCACGACGACTTCTTAACCAAAGCCACAAAAAAGGCCACAAAACGAAAGCAATCCAAAAGGGAGCCGTCATGGTCCACGTAAGCCACCCAGTACCTCCCTGAGTATCTTCGAAAACAAAGATTCCTCCCATCACAGCCCAAGCGCACCAAGCTAGCCACATCGTGCGCGACTTCTCGCGATTAAATTTTTGTTTGCGGCGTGTCATTTACGGCTCTCCTCTTTAATAACTCTAGCTCGCAGTTGTCCACAACCGCCTTCAACGTCTTGAGCGGCGCTCTCTCTTACCGTTGCAACAAACCCACGGCTTCTTAATATCGTGATGAGATCTTGCATGTGTTCTTCCGTGGGCCGCGTAAATCCTGTGCCTTCAACAGGATTAACAGCAATGAAATTGACCATTGCAGCGTGGGGATCAAGCAAATCTGCTAAACGCTCAACTTCTTTCGCACTATCGTTAACGCCTGCGATTAAAGTCCATTCAATCTGCGCAGGATATTTTGTCAATTTTGCGTAAGAAACCGTTTTTTCAATGAGTTCCTCAACAGGAATTCGAGGCGCTTTGGTTAAAAGCTTTTCTCTTAAGGCGTTATCTGTCGTATGTAGGCTTAATGCAAACGCGGGTTTCACAGACCACGTTGGCATCGCGTCAAACAAACGATTGTCTCCGACACTAGAAACAACGATTTCTTTGTGCGCTAACCCAGCAATCTCCCCTAAAAACTCCACGGCTTCCCGTACAGCTTGTAAGTTATGCGAGGGCTCACCCATTCCCATCAAAACGACTTTCTTTAATTGGGGATTTAGTTTCAGAGCCGCAACGTATTGGGCCACGATTTCAGCGCTTGTCAGTTGCCGAATGAGGCCCCCTTTCCCAGTCATGCAAAACTTACAACCCACGGCGCACCCGACTTGTGTCGAGACACAAACGGCATCGCGCGGCAGAAGAACGGACTCCACGCACTGGCCATCGGAAAGGGCAACGAGAAGCTTTGTGCTTGCATTCACAATACTGGGGAAAGCCGTGACCTTTGTTAGGCTTTCGAGTTCGCTACGTAACTCTGAAAGTTTCTCTTCGAGTGCTTTGGGGTAAGCGGCGTGTTTCGGAGCCTCCCAAGAGGCCTCTCCCAACCACGCACGAAA
>CAVKJM010000095.1:0-5016 GCA_963656505.1 bacterium | reverse complement strand
ACCAAGCACAATCCTCAAAGAAATCAAGGAAAAGATGCACTTTACTGCCTTAAGGTTCAAGAGCATTCTAGCCCAAAATTATCGTTAAATAAAATTTAACGGTCTCTTTAAGAGAATTCCATGGACATCCCAAAAACTTAGGCGCACCATTCGACCTGAGATGAAAGCCCTCCATATTCTCTTTATCTCATGCCTTTCTAAAAAGACTCGGGCTTGCCAGACGCGGTAACCCAACAGTTTGAAAGACATTTTTTAAAGTGGGATTTACACCAGGGCAACTCGATGTAAATCCTGCTTTACCTTTTTTTGAAATGAATTTTTTAAGGAGTTCGAAAGATGAGTCCCATTGTTACAGTGAAAAATGAGCGCGACTTACCCGCCATCGAATTCTTTCGTAAGCATAGTGCTGAACTTTCCCGCTTTTTAATTAAAGAAGGCGTCGATAAGGGAGCTCTTCTTAATGCCTTGAAGGCTTCGAAAGCCTCAGCCTTTGCTAAAGATTTAAGCGACGAGTTAAGTAATGCCTCTGGTACTTCGATTGCTTCTCAGGCCCATTTAAGTGCACAACTCAAATCGATCGCGCGTGAGCGTGGTGCCTTAGGGAACTTTAAAAGCGCTTTTACGGCCTAATTTAGGTCAATCTCGGGATTTAATTTAGGCCCTACAACCCCTCCTCAGGGTCTGAGTTAAAGAAAATGCCGTTCGGATTTGAAAGGAAATTTCTTTCAAACTTCGGACGGTTCTTTTGTTAATTCAAAGTTTTTCTAAGCGTTCATTTTTATTTAACGGTCGATTTAATAAGTTTCCATGGACTTTTTAGAGTGCTAAGCGCAAGATTCCCGTTGAGATAGAAAGCCCTCCAATTAATCTCACTCGGGTCTCCGAGAAAAAGGTAAGTCAAGCGTTTTAAGACTTAAATGTGCGGAGACGTTAAGGAGCGGGTTTTGAGCGGGACTAATCGCTGCAAAACCTGCTCATTTTTTTATTAGGAGTGTTTGTGATGAGTCAAGAAAGTCAAGTGACCTGGACAGAAAGCGAATCCACACAGGCTGAAACCTTCTTTCGCACGCACATGAAAGAGCTTTCCGTGTTTCTTCTTTCCGAAGGAATCGATAAGAAAGCGCTTTTAAAAGCTCTTGATAAGCATGAAGCATCAAGCGCGGTAAAAGAACTCGTGCACGCCTTAGAAATTGAGGATGAGGTAGCAACTGCGCCGTCAGTGAAGAAAATGGGAAATCTCTCTGCTGCTCTTCGCGCCGCAGCCCGTAAAGGCGGCGTCTTAGGTGACTTTAAAGGCGTCTTTTCAGCCTAAAGCTTCAAAATTTCGCCTTTAATCGGATAAACCCGTGCCCGTTGTCGTTGGTACGGGTTTTTTAAACCCGTGCGTAAGGATAACCAAATAAATTAAGCCAATCGCTGCCCACCCTAATCCGAGTTTCATCGCAGTCGCCTCTAAGTGAATCCACAAGACAGCCACCGACGCGCATCCACACAAGGGCAAGACTAAATAATTGAGAATCTCTTTGGCGTTCGTTCTTTTTCCTTCTCGGATAAAGAATTCAGCAATCACAGAGACGTTCACAAACGTAAAGGCAACTAAAGCGCCAAAGTTAATAAGCGCTGTGGCAAGCACCAAATCAATTGAGATTGCAAATAGGCAAAGTAAACCGGCTAAGACAATATTAAAAACCGGTGTGTGCCAGGCAGGATGCAACTTTGCAAAAAGCTTTTTTGGTAGCACGCCGTCTCGCCCCATCACGTACATCAAACGTGAGACGCCTGCGTGCGCGGCCATTCCTGAAGCAAGAACTGTCATACTCGAAAAGATCAACACGATCCACTGAAAGGTGGGACCTGCAACGTAAAGCATGATTTCAGGCTGTGAGGCTTCAGGGTCCTTGAAGGCACTAATGTCTGGGAAAAAAAGTTGCAAAAAGTAGCTCGCAAAGATAAAGACGATGCCGCCAACGAGCGCGGTTAAAAAGATTGCGCGAGGCATTGTTTTTTTCGCATCAATCGTCTCTTCTGTTAATTGCGAAAGACCGTCAAAGCCTAAGAAAGAAAAGCAAAGAATCGCAGCTCCTGCCATCATGGTATCAACGCTTGCCCCTACGCTATAAAAGGGTCTAGCCGAAACCAAGGCATCGGCCCCTTGGGCTTTGAAAATCGCGTAGGCAATAAGTGCCAAAATCAAAGCGACAATGCCCATTTGAATGACAACAATCGTGCCATTAAAGCCCGCGACAAGTTTCAAACTACGTAGGTTGCACGCGATCATAAAGGCCGTAAGGATGGCAACAAAGATCCAACTAGGAATTGAAGGGAGAATGGCCTCAAAATAAATCTTTGCCAAAAGAATATTAATCATTGGCATAAATAGATAATCAAGGAGCGACGACCATCCGACCATAAACCCCACTGTGGGGTTAATCGCGCGCTGCGCGTAGGTGTAAGCAGACCCCGCAGAAGGAAACTTCACAACGAGTTTTCCGTAGCTTAAAGCAGTAAAAAGAATCCCCAGGAGAGCTAAAGCATAGGCGCTCGGGACGTGGCCATCTGTGATTTGCGAGACGATACCGAAGGTATCAAAAAGCGTCATTGGCTGGATATACGCTAACCCAATCATGACAACAGGAAAAAGAGTGAGTGTCTTAATTAACCCCGTCGGATTCTTCGCAATGTTTTGATCCATTTATTTCCGGCAACCCAAATAAGTCGTAAGAAAAAACGCCTGAACCCGGCCATGTCAATCACACTTTAAGTTCAAGCGAAAACGAAGGGATGATACAGCCCAATCCCTTTTAGGGGTATCTAAAGAAGTGAAGATTTTTTGAAATGCCCGTTCTGTGGTATTTCTACCAAAAACTACAAGGCGTTTAGGGCGTCGCTAAGACGATCCACAGCTATGACATCCAACCCTTCAATTGGGGTTTTAGGAGCATTGGCTTTCGGGATAATGGCGCGAGAAAATCCCAATTTTGCCGCTTCTCTTAAGCGCTCTTGACCGCGCGGTGCAGGACGAATTTCTCCTGCAAGGCCTACTTCACCAAAGACAACTGTCCCCTTCTTTAAAGACCTCTCGGTAAAGGAACTTACGACAGCAAGGATTACGGCTAAGTCACTTGCGGGTTCGGTGATCTTCACGCCACCAACAGCGTTCATAAACACGTCTTGATCAAAGCAGGAGATTCCTGCGTGGCGGTGAAGAACAGCTAACAGCATCGAAAGTCTTTGGGGATCTAACCCCACGCAAAGGCGCTTGGGCGTAGGTAAATGTGTGGCATCGACTAACGCCTGCACTTCAACAAGTAAGGGGCGAGTGCCCTCTTGTGTGACAAGCACAACGCTACCTGCCACGCCTTCTTTGTGTTCTGCTAGGAAGATCGCAGAGGGGTTCGAGATTCCCTTTAGACCGCGATCTGTCATCGCAAAGACGCCTAATTCGTTCACAGCCCCAAAGCGATTTTTAAAGGCGCGAACTAAGCGGAAATTCGAGTGCGTATCGCCTTCAAAATACAAAACCGTATCGACAATGTGTTCTAGGACGCGGGGGCCAGCGAGTGACCCATCCTTGGTAACGTGCCCCACAAAGACCAAGGTAATGCCAGAGGTTTTCGCGAGCCTCGTTAATCGAGCAGAACACTCGCGCACCTGAGTCACTGACCCCGGAGCGCTATCCAAAGCTGAGCAAAAAAGCGTCTGAATCGAATCGATCACAACAAATTCGGGTTCTAACTCAAGAAGCGCGTTTTCTATCTTCTCGAGTTCAATTTCACTCATCAAGGTAATGCCCTTAGGTTCAACGCCTAAGCGCTTGGCGCGAAGCGCGACTTGTGAGGCGGATTCTTCTCCTGTGACATAAAGCGTTTTTACGCCTTGATTCACTAATTTACTAGTGACCTGCAAAAGAAGCGTTGATTTCCCAATGCCTGGATCCCCACCAATCAGAGTCACGCCGCCTTTCACTAAACCGCCTCCTGCCACACGATCGAACTCTTCGATTCCGACCAAAATACGAGGCACTTGTGTGGCTTCAATCTCGGATAAATCGGAAGCCTTTGTCGCTTCGATAAGCGTTGTGCTCTTATGCTTGTCCGAGCCAAAGCGCGCGGCACTTTTTTCAGGAATCTTGAATTCCTTCATCGTGTTCCAGGCGCCACAATGCGGGCATCTGCCCTGCCACTTTACCGTTGTTCCACCACAGGACTCACAGACGTATTCGACTCGTGCTTTGGCCATAGTTTCGCTCGTAATGTAGGTTCTTAGAGTTCTCTTTGATGCCCCTTAAAGCGCTCTACTTATTTTCGTAGCGCGAGTGAAGCTTCGGAGTCGTGGGGAGCATCTTATTTAACATGTCGTTGACTTTTTCCTGCGTGTTCACGAACTTATTAAAGTTAAGTCCGTTAGAAGCGTGATAGTGGCTTGAAGCAACAGACTTACCGTTTTCAAACCATTCGTAGTCAATACGACTTGTAAAGTTACCGAGGTCCCAGCGCGATTCCGATTGCACACGTAGCACGGTGCGGCACTTACGGGCATCGGCTTCTGTGACTTCTCTAACAGTAAAGCCCTTTTGGCGTAACGCTGTGATCGTGCAGTTATAAGCGACCTTACGAGCCGCGTAATCTGGCGGCACACAGACTTCATCGACATTAACAACATCTGTAACGGGCCTTACGTTTTGCGAAGAGCACCCGATAAGGAAAGCTACGGGCAGCATGGCAAGGATAAGTGTCTTTTTCATAAATTTTTCTCCAATATTTGGAAGTTTTTGTTCGCATCAAAAAAGATAAAATCTATCTTTAGAAAAGGAATTGACCTCAATGCTACACTGCAAAATTCGTTTTTAAGAGGTTTTTTGATGGATAAACGACTCGCACCGATTTTGGGTGCGCAATTTTTTTCAAGTCTTGCTGATAACGCGCTCCTTATCGCCGCAATCGCGTTACTCGTTAGTATCGATGCGCCAGATTGGATGACGCCCCTTTTGCGGCTCTTTTTTACAGTAAGCTACAT
>CAVKJM010000094.1:0-5062 GCA_963656505.1 bacterium | reverse complement strand
AGAAACCCCTTATCCTCAAAAGAGAATCACGGAAGGACGATTAATTCATTTTCCTTATCGTTCTTGGGATCAGGTTTATGCAAAGACGGATAAGTATTCCCGCTTGGCCGCAATTAAGCTTGCTGAACAGGGAAGGCCGTGTGGTTTTTTTTCTCATGTTTTGTTTCATCCGATTTGGGCTTTTATCAAGGTTTATATTTTTAATTTAGGTTTTCTCGATGGGAAGGCAGGATATATTTTTGCCGCTAATCACGCAGCTTGCACACTGTTTAAATATGTTCGGTTTTATCAACTAAAGCACTTTCATGGGGAACTCTAAGAGTTGTTGTCCAACACTCTTTGAATAAAACTGTTAGGGCTAAAGTCCTTATTGATTTTTTCAAGGGCTTTCGAGTAAGAAGGTAGCCTTTCTTCAAAGGAATTAACGAAATTTTCTAGTTGCTTTTGCAAAGTAGGAGCATCGTCTAAAGGAAACGACAGCCCACAGGGGTACCGTTTGAGAAGTTCTGGATTGATGTCTTTAGAAATAAAAACAGGCTTTCGAAAGCCAAGGGCATTAAAAAGCATGGCGCTCCATTTATGACTATGCCATTTTTCGGCATAAGGCAAAACTACGGCGTCTACACTTATAAGAGCACTCGCCCAATCATTTCCGAGAAGAGCCTTTGGAATAAATTCAACCTTAGGACTCCCTTGGTGTTTTTGGATTAGTTTAGATAGTTCCTCTTTCGCACCATAGCCTTGGGCAACTGCTTGTACAACGAATTTAACATCGCGTGAAAAACTTGCTTTAGAAAAAATATCTAAAAGAAGATCTAGATTTTTCTCTTTTCGATACCAACCAAAGAATCCAAGGCGTAATGGCCGTTGGTGAAGCGGTTCTATTGCATTTTTTTCTATAGAAGAATCTGGAGTAAAGACTTGCGGTGGAATTTGTCGAATATTTTTTAGACTCTTTAATTCTTCATATGGCGTTAATGTCAATAAGTCAAATTCAATATTAGTAAAGCGAAAACACTTCTTTGCAAGGTAAATTAATTGTTTGGCATCTTTTGGTTCAATTCCATGCAGAAGAACGTGAACAGGAACTGGAGAATGTCTGAGACGGCTGCGTAGCAGTGATTTAATAAATCGGAGTGTCGCCGAGGGAATTATAACGGCTTCACATTGAGTCTCCTGAATGGCTCGAATAGTGTCAGAAAACCATAACAGCCTGCGAATTGATCGGAGGATAGAGAGCCCTATGCGTTTGAGCCCTCTTGCGTTCGAGTGAGATACAGGGGAGCCACCTCTTAGGGAGAAGATTTCGACGTTATAGTCAACACTAAAACGAAATCCTTGTGGAACGAAAAATAGAGGGTAATGGTCGTTTTCTCTTAGAGATTTCACGATAAGTCGATCGAATTCGACTTCGTGCCCTCCCTGCATCGCAACTGTTTCGAGTATGGCTATGCGCATTCCAAGAGCCCCTTTAGCTGAGGTAAAACAAAACGGAAAGAATTGGCATCATCTCTTAAATGATTTTAATTAATAAGAAGCGATTGCGTTTTTTGAAGGATATCATCGATTTTTATCTCTCTCATACACGCGGACATTTCTCCGTCCCAATGGCAGCAGGATTGTGGTGTTCTTCCGCAATGGGGATTCCTAGCTTTACATTTGAAATCTGAGCAGACTGTATAAAAAGGATCTCGATTGATGTGAAGGGGGAATCCTTTTTGCGTGGCAGAAGTGTCATTGTCGAAAAACTCAGAAGGGCAGATGCAGGCAGGATTTGAGCCGCCGCAAAGGGCGAGCACCTTGATACCAGTGTATTTTGCAAGATGCAAGACACCTGTGTCGACTGTAATTAGCAACATAGAGTGTATGAATGTGAGAGCTAATTCATCAATAGAGAAAAGATCGACAGCGTGCTTATATAAGTGTTTTGGGTCACATTTTTCGATAAATTCTTTCTCGCTTTTCCCCCGTCCTGTGTAAAGAACAGAGTATCCGAGACTGTGAACATACGTTGCTATTTCTTTCCAAACTGTCGGAGAACACATCCTATTTTTGGATTGGCAACAAGCATGAAGAATGACGACTTTTTCTCTGTTTGCGGTTCGGGCTTCAGGAAAATACTCATCTCGAGAGTAATGTAGTGAATTTAAAGCTAGTTTTGCTCTTTGACCATATATGTCTAAAGCAAATTGTTCATAGATACGCTCGAAATTAAGTTCCTTTGTAGCTTTTCCATAGGAATTTACGTAAGCAGCCTATCGCTCAGTAAAGAGCACTAAAAAAGCGACCGCAGCCGCTTTTTTGATCTGAGGTAGTCTTTCTACGCGGGCTTCTTTTTTGCGTAGTTCCACGGAAGCCAGGGTTCAAAATTAAATCCCGCTTCAGAACCCTCATTAAAGGCCGTAAGTTTGGAGTCTAACGAGCGTCCATTGACGTTCACCTCGTGCGTTAGCGTGTTGCTCGCTCTGTAAAGGTAATAGGCCTTGGCGTAATCGATAAGCCAGTCGATGGTAAATCTGAGGCCATTGACCTTCGCCGTCTCTGTTAAAGAGAAGAGCGTGCAAAGGCTTTCGGTGTATTCAATCGATTGCTTAAAGTCGCTTGCTTTCCGTAGGACAGCAACCGCTCGTATGCTCGCTTCAACAGCATTGGAGTCAAGTGGTATTTGCGGGTCATCAAGGAAGGCTCGGAAGTTTTCCCGATGATTCATGTAGTACGTAAGCGCTTTTGTGAGTTGATCGTTTCTTGGACCTGAGACGTATTTCTCTCCGTGTTTCTTTGTGTACTTGGCGGCTAATCCACTTAATACCGTATCAACATTGTCCATCAATATTCGAGCGTGTTCGTTTCGGTTCTTTCTGACGCGCTCGAAGTATTCTTCGATTGGCTTTTCTCTGTCGCGCTTTACTTCGTTTTCAAAAGCGTAAACCTTCGAGATCGCATAAATAACGGCGCAGAGTTCATAGACAGAAGGATCAATTTTGATTCCTTTAATCGCTCTTGCAATCGCTTCTTCTTGCGTCTTGCAGTTTAGGCCTCGCGTTAAGTTATCGATATCAATTGCATCGAGTAATTCACGACGTAGATGCGCTAAGCAGCACTGGTGCGTAAGGGTGTCTTTCCCTTCGCAAAAACTATCGTACGCAGGATACGCATCAGTTACTAAAACTTGCGGATTGAACTTTTGAAGGTTATCGGCAATCACTTGGCTTCCGCGTCCACCTAAGTGGCTAAAGATAACGGCACGGTGTTCTTCATAAGGAGAAGAACAGACGGCTGCGATGTAATCTTTTTGGCGCGTCTCTTGAGCCGGCTCACAGATTCCTTTTCCCTGGCTTTGTAAGACGTTGATAACCGTCTCATCGGCTAGGAGCGTGTGCTGTGTTTTGATTGAAGCAATCAGTGCATTCTCTAAGGGCTTAAATGTGTCCTGAGCAAGTTTGTGGATATTGCGCCCTAAGGTCTCGTGTCCAAGCTTTGCATCATCGCTAAAGCAAAGATTCTCCACTTTATTAAGCGCGATTCCATCGGCATAAAGAACTGCAGCAGCCACTGCACCCGATATTCCCATTGTCGATGTGGGTGTTACAGGAACGGCACCATCAATGTAGTTAACGTGAACCTTGCCACAACGGCAGCACTTAACGTTCTGATAGCGGGAGCAAACAGTGTCAATAATCTTATGAGCGAAGGACGCCATTTCACGAACGGCCGATTGCTTTAATGCTCCTGTGATGAAGTCTGTCTTATTGCCACAAGAGCATACGAACTTTGGATCTTCTGTGATCTCGTCGTTATATTCAAAATCCAAGGATTGACGTCCCTTGGATTCTTCATTTGCTTTCTTATCACGCTCTGGCGCTTGGTACTCAACAAGAGCGACCGCTGCTTTAAACGCGTCATCAACTTCGGTTTTCTTCGCAACTTCGCAAAGAGCCTTGCCTGTTACAGCGATAGCGTTTCCGGCTTGTTCGGAACGACGCTTGATATCGCGTAATTGCGGTTTGATTTCGTTGGCTCTTGCCAAGATGCCTTCAACGGTTTGTTTCGCATCGGGATAAGAGATCTTCTCTGTATGCTTTAAAAAGAGACGACGGAAGAACTTATTGGCTCCGAGCGTTTTAAGCGAGAAGTTGCACGATTGACTAATGCGATGGAGGACTTCTTCCTGGAATTTGGCGTCGCTCGGGAATCGCTCTCTCAAAATCGTAAGGCACTCCATAAGGAGCCGAGCGTATTCCTCATTTGTTTGAGATGTGACGGTAAGATGAGTTTCCAAGCCGTGGGTTTTCTCTTGCAGCTTGCTCTGTTTTTCACGCAGCCCGCAAATGGTGTCATCGGCCTTTTTCAGTGCCTCTTGCAGTTGTTGCTGACCAGCTTCTAGCTTTTTGATTTTGGCCTCTAGCTCTTGAATTTTCTTTTCTTCAGGCGTCATAAAAAATCGCAGTGATTTTCTTATTTAGATGCCCCATATTTTACAAGAAGAGAGGCAATATTTCCTTTAAATATCAATGCTATTTAGGGCTTAAAACAGGCTCACCAACAAGAGCCTTCCCTAATAAAACGACCCGCCTTGTCGCATTCCAAAACGGGTCTCAGAAGGGCTCTAAAAGGCTTAGAAAATAGCAAATTTAAGCCTTCAGAAAGGTCAATTTCTAGTTTTAAATCAAGGCATTTTGTCGCCTTGACTTAAATCAACAACCTTGCAAAAAATCAGTTCTTTTGCTCTGAATATCCTCGCCATCAAGGTATTTCATGAGAAGTTCTTTCGTGAGCGTCATCTCTTCGCCTTCGTCGATTCGAGCGACGAGTTGCTGGAAAGACCCTTCGTGGAGTTTGCGTGTGAGCATTGTGCAACCCTTATCGTCGACCCAAATGATTTTGGCAATGTAGCGACTGCGAGAGACAAAGACGACGCAATCGCGACGCTGCTCAACATCGATATTCGCGCAAAGTTTTGCCATGGCGCTTAACTTAGAGAAGCCACTACGCATATCCGCAGGAGCGAAGATAAGACTCAATCGATAGCCCTTAAGATCAAGATTCATAGCCTCTCTCCTTT
>CAVKJM010000093.1:0-5101 GCA_963656505.1 bacterium | reverse complement strand
CGAAAAAGAGACAATTTGAAAAATCTATCCAAGCGATTGATTTTTAAGAAAAGATACTCTTACTTTACCCTATAATCACACGTACAGTTATGTATGGATAGCGCTCGGCCTAAAAACCGAGCGCAATTGCTCTTTTGGGTTGATAATCCACTTAACAACCCCCATATAAGGGTAACGACGAACTAATTTTTTTAAATAGCTACGATGAGTTTAAATTTTCAGGTACCCAATGTTTTTGTCGCTCCTGTCTTACCGATTCGGGATGCGGTTGTATTTCCTCGTACCGTGATGCCTCTTTTGGTGGGGCGTCCAAAGTCTGCGCTTGCCGTCGAAGCGGCTTCAAGCTCAGATAAGCGCATTATTCTTGTCACGCAGAAAAGCCCCAAGATCGATGACCCGAACCCCAATGAACTCTTTGAGGTGGGAACGGTCGCTGAGATTTTGCAGATGCTCTCTTTGCCTGACGGAACTATTAAGGTTCTTGTCGAAAGTAAGTGCCGCGTCAAGCTCGAAAGCTTTAGCGAAGAAAAGTTCTTGCGCGCGAAAGCTAGTGTGATCGAAACCGAAGTTGGCAATCGCTCCGAAAACGAAGCACTTCGCCGCTCGATTTTGCAAAACTTCTTAAGTTACGCCAAAGAAGGGCACAAGGTTCCCACAGAGGCAGTAAACGCCATTACCGGAATGGCAGACCCGGAAGGTTTGGCCGATGCAATCTCCGGTCAATTGCCGCTTGCCTTGGAAAATAAGCAGAAGCTTCTTGAAGAAGCGAAGTTAACTCCGAGACTTAATTTCCTCTTGGGTTTCGTCTTAGGCGAAATTGAAATCCTGCAGCTTGAAAAGCGCATCCACGGACGCGTCAAGCAAGCGATGGATAAGAACCAGCGCAACTATTACCTAAACGAGCAGATGAAGGCGATTCAAAAAGAGCTCGGCGGTGAAGACGCTGTCGCAGGTGACGACTTAGAAAGCTATAAGCAGCGCATCCTCTCGTGCGGCATGAGTAAGGAAGCTGAAGAAAGCGCACTTTCTGAATTAAAGAAGTTACGTTTAATGCAGCCGATGAGCGCAGAAGCCACTGTCATTCGTGGCTACTTAGATACGTTGCTTGAGCTACCTTGGAAAGCCAAGAGTCGCGTGAGCACTGATTTAAAGCGCGCCGCGAAGGTTTTGGATGCCGATCACTGGGGCCTTGAGAAGGTTAAAGAACGCATTCTTGAGTACTTAGCGGTTCAAAAGAGAGTAGGAAAATTAAAGGCGCCGATCCTTTGCTTAGTCGGGGGGCCTGGCGTTGGTAAGACAAGCCTCGGGGAATCCATTGCCCGCGCGACAAACCGCAAGTTTGTGCGTATGGCCTTGGGTGGGGTTCACGATGAAAGTGAAATTCGTGGTCACAGAAGAACCTATATTGGCTCGATGCCAGGAAAGATTATTCAGTCACTTGTGAAAGCAGGAGTCCGTAATCCGCTTTTCTTACTCGATGAAATCGACAAATTAGGTTCTGACTTTAGAGGGGATCCCGCAGCGGCTCTCCTTGAGGTTCTCGATCCCGAGCAAAATAAGACATTCCAAGATCACTACGTCGATGTCGATTTTGACTTGTCGGATGTGATGTTTGTCGCGACAAGCAACTCCTATGAGATTCCCGCCGCGCTCCTAGATCGTATGGAAGTTATTCATCTATCTGGCTACACAGAAGATGAGAAACTACATATCGCCCTTGAACACTTGGTTCCTAAGCAGATGGAAACCAATGGCGTGAAAAAAGGCGAGGTGAAAATCACAGAAGACGCCATTCGCGATATTGTCCGTTACTACACGCGTGAAGCGGGTGTGCGTGGCTTAGAGCGCTCTATCGGCAAAGTCTTCCGTAAGATTGTTCGCACCAATGATGAAAAGGGCGCGAAAAAGAAAGCAACAGTCACTGTCACAAGTAAGAACTTATCTGACTTCTTAGGCGTGCGTAAGTACACCTTCGGCATGGCGCAAAAAGAGCCACAGATTGGGCAAGTCAATGGCCTCGCGTGGACCGAAGTCGGTGGCGACATCCTCTCGGTTGAAGTCGTTGTCTTCCCAGGTAAAGGCGTTGTGCAGCGCACGGGATCTTTGGGCGAAGTGATGAAAGAAAGCGTTGAGGCCGCGCGTAGCGTTGTGCGTTCTCGCGCGGATAAGCTCGGTATTGAGTCTTCGAGCTTTTCCAATACCGATTGGCACATTCACTTCCCAGAAGGCGCAGTTCCAAAGGACGGGCCCAGTGCAGGTGCTGCAATTACAACAGCGATCGTTTCTGCGATGACCAATAACCCCGTGCGACCTGACGTTGCGATGACCGGAGAAATCACGCTTCGCGGCGAAGTCCTTGAAATCGGCGGCTTAAAAGAAAAGCTCTTAGCGGCTTTGCGTGGTGGTATCCGTAAGGTTCTTATCCCGCAAAGTAATGTGAAGGATTTAACCGAAATCCCAGAAAACGTCAAAACAGGTTTAGAGATCGTTCCTGTGCGTTGGATCGATGAAGTGCTTTCTCAAGCGCTTGTTAATCCATTAACGCCCTTGAAACTTGAGGAAAAGAAGGACGAATCTTCCATTAATCCTCCTCAGAAACTTCAAGACGTCCCGAAAGCGGGTTCTATTGCTCGTTGATTTATAAGAAAAGAAAGCCCCAAGGATTTTTTGGTCCTTGGGGCGTCTAATGCTATATTGATGCGTCCTTAAGGGGAAAGGACATTTCGTAATGAAGTTTTTCTGTCTTAGGGAGTGACACTATGAATAAACGCGAGCTCATTGCTCAAGTCGGTAAGAACGCGAAGCTATCTAACGCTGATGCTGCGCACGCTGTGGATGCCGTTTTGGCCGCTGTGCGTGAAGCACTTGTCAAAGGTCAGACCGTTGCGCTGACAGGGTTTGGAACGTTTTCTGTGACTCGTCGCGCAGAGCGCATCGGGCGCAATCCAAAAACCGGCGAGAAGGTGACGGTACCTGCGAGCCGTCAGGCGAAATTCCGGCCTAGCAAAATTCTCAAAGATGCAGTAAAGTAACAGTTTCGCTAAAAAAATTTGGATGCTTAGCTCAGCTGGCAGAGCGGCGCCTTTACACGGCGTAGGTCAGGAGTTCGAACCTCTTAGCATCCACCACACAAAATTTTCGGGCTTTGCGCCCGAATTTTTTTCAAAAAAATGCGTAATTAAGTGCAAATTTGCTTGAAAGCGACTAGCGATTCTGTGTAGAATGCGCACTTCGGAATTTGGTTTCTGACTTGCGTCAAAAACCAGTTGCGGAGTGGTAGTTCAGTTGGTTAGAATATCGGCCTGTCACGTCGAGGGTCGCGGGTTCGAGTCCCGTCCACTCCGCCAATTTTTTTCCTTTAGATTCAAAGGGTTTCCGAACTCGGAGTGGTAGTTCAGTTGGTTAGAATATCGGCCTGTCACGTCGAGGGTCGCGGGTTCGAGTCCCGTCCACTCCGCCAATTTTTTTCCTTTAGATTCAAAGGGTTTCCGAACTCGGAGTGGTAGTTCAGTTGGTTAGAATATCGGCCTGTCACGTCGAGGGTCGCGGGTTCGAGTCCCGTCCACTCCGCCAAGATTTTACTAAGAGGCGAGTCGCAATTTTCGATGCGTCTCGCCTTTTTTACATCGCTTTAACGTCAGGGATGAGTTTCCTATGCTGCTTGAGGCTTTTCGTACACACAAACGCTGGTTAATGTTCATTGCTATGGTCCTTGTGATCCCAAGCTTTGTCGTCACGGGCATTTATTCCTACAACCGCATGGTTAGTGACGATGGCGCGATTGCAAAGGTCGATGATGAATCGATTCTTCCGCAGGATTTCGATCAGGAAAAGCGTAAGCAATTAGATAGCCTTCGCGTTCGTATGGGTGAGTCTTTCCGTAGCAACATTCTTGATAGCCAAGATGCGCGCGCGATGATTCTTCGCAACATCATGACTGAGCGCAGCATCCAAAACGAAGCCGCCAAAGACTACGTGGAAATTAATGAAGCGACAGCGATCGAAATGATTAAGTCCTTTGCCGCTTTCCAAGAAAACGGCAAGTTCTCTCGCGAGCGTTATGAAAACTATCTTCGCGCCACAGGGCAAAGCGATGAGTACTTCGTCTATAGCATTCGCCGTGATGTCTCGCGCCAACTCTTAGCAGGAGGCGTTTCGCGTAGCGCGATTGCCCCTGAGTCGCTTGCTAAGCGCGTTAATAATCTTCTCACTGAAGAGCGTGAAATTAAGCTACACACAATTGGGTTAGAAAACTATGTGAGTAAAGTCACTGTGACTGACGCCGAAGCCAAAGCCTATTGGGACGGGCATCAAAAAGAATTCGAATTGCCAGATGAAATCGATGTCGAGTACGTTGTGCTCTCTCCAGCGCTCTTTAGAAATGCGGAGCCCAAAGAAGATGAGATTCGCACGTTCTACGAGCAAAACCAAAATCGCTTTAAGGTTGCTGAAACGCGCGACGCAAGTCACATCCTCATTAACTTTGAAAAGGGTAAAGACGCAGCAAAAACCAAGATTGAAGCGCTTTTAAAAGAGGTGAAAGCCAATCCAAAGCGCTTTGCCGAATTAGCGAAGAAAAACTCGCAAGATCCAGGTAGCGCAGCTTCAGGCGGCGACCTCGGATACTTCGGTAAAGGCGTTATGGTCGCTCCCTTTGATAAAGCCGTCTTTGAAGGTAAGAAAGGCGATATCGTAGGACCCGTGGAAACCGATTTTGGTTATCACATTATTCGCATCAACGATATTAAGCCCGCGCATGTGAAGAGCTTTAAAGAATGCCGCGACGAAATCGTCGATCTTTATAAAGAGCAAGAAGCGCAAAAGAAATTTGCCGAAGAAGCTGAGACCTTCACCAATATCGTCTACGAGCAAAGCGATTCGTTGCAAGGTGTGATTGACAAATATAAGTTAAACCCTGTGACACTCAATGATGTTGTCGCTACAGGCGTCAATCTTCCAGGCCACAAGCATTTCTTAAACGCCAATGTGCTTGAAGCGCTTTTCTCTGATGAGTGCTTAAAAGAAAAACGCAATACGCAGGCTATCGAAGTTGCTTCCAATACCCTTGTTTCTGCTCGCGTCACAAAGTACCGTCCAAGCC
>CAVKJM010000092.1:0-5101 GCA_963656505.1 bacterium | reverse complement strand
TTTAAGGTTCGGTAGCGATTTAACAGCTTCTCTAGCGCTATAGCGCTCGGCTTGCTCCTTGGCGCTTTTTAGAGCACTCGCAATAGCGGATTCGCTCGCGCCCTTTTTTAAGTGTTTAAGTTCGATGACGTAGCTTGGTAAATTTGCATTGTGCCTAGGCGTCAAAATTAAATCGATATAGCCAGAGTTTTCGCCACGAGATTCAAGTTCAAGTTGACCAGCATATTCTTCTGAGGCCCAAAGGGTAGCCGAAAGGAGCATTTGGAAAGAAACTTCGTTCATATGAGACGCAAGTTGGCAGCCGCTCATTGAAGTAAGTAACTTATCGACAAGAATAAGCCAAGGGCCAGGGTCGCCTTTACCTAAAGACTCATAGGCTGCGGAAAAGAGAGCGGGATTGAAGTTATATTTTTTCGCACGAAGAAAATGCTTTAAGTAGTACTCGTAGAACTGAATGCCAATTGCTCGGTTTGGAACGCAAAGAGAATCCCATCTTCCAGGCACGAAGGTAAGAAAACCCATATAAAAGAGTGAAGAAAGAATATCTTCTTCGTCGAGTTCGCTTTTTAAATTCAAATCGAGCGACTTGAGTTCTCCGGAAAATTCAATTTCCTTTCTCGAAAGCCCTTTATCAATAATCGAACGAATAAAATCTTTGTCACCTAAAGAGAAAAGATTCTCGATTCTTACTAGGCTATTGACGAACGATGGGTCAAGTAGCGATCGAGGTTCTTTTCCTACACTAGCAATCGAGTCTAGGTAATACAAGCACATCGAAGAGTTAAAAACGGTTTCCCCTGAGTCTGGATTAAAGCAATACCCGCTGTACCACTCTTTCATACGCGTAAAGACTTCTTCGAGCGTCTTTCCGTATTTCTCCAAATCAATCAATTGTGGAATCAGATGCTTAAGTTCAGATTCCGTGAATCCGAACATTGTGGCAAAGCGCTCATCGGTACTGAGGTTCTTGGCGATAGAAAAGCCAGATGTCATCGAATCCAATTGGATTGATGTAACGCCTGTGATAAATACGTAGGCGATAGGACCCCCAGAGGAATAGTCCTTAATGTTTGAATAAAACGTTTTTAGGAGCCCACCAGATTTTGTTAAGCCCCTAAAAGATTCAAGGCTTGTTGAAAGAACTGCATTGGCACCCTGATCGTACTCGTCAATAATGAGATAAATCGGCACTTTGAAATGATTCTCGTACTCTCTGATGAAAGCTGCGAACAATCTGTGTGCAGAAGGGTAGTCCTTATTAATGAGTTCCGTTCCTTCTTTAAATTTATATGTGGAACAAAAACTCGATAGACCTGAGCGCACTTTATCCATAAAGTCGCCCTCAAAGTCGTTTGGCAAGATGCCCGAAAAGTCGAAATGGATGACGTGAAAACTATTGGCGAGAGCCGTCTTATGTTCTCCGATATAAGTACCCGCAAAATTCTTCTCGAAGTCTTTTGCGGCGGCAATATCGTAATAAGCCTGAAGAATCGACGTGAAAAGTGTTTTTCCAAAACGACGTGGACGAATAATGAAAGGGAAACGATTCTTTACCGACTCAAGTTTGACGATGAACTCAGTCTTATCAACATAGGCTAGATTGCTTCTTCTGAGAATCGAGAAGTCCGATTCTCCGTACGGCGCTGATTTCAAAACGGGCTTAGTCATTTCTCGCCTTTAAAGAAAGTCTTTTTCTTCTTAAGTAATGTGCGTGTAGGAAAATTAACTCTTAAACATTTCAAGTCTTTAATTATAAGAAACATCGCCCTGATTTATTCGGTTTTACCGAGTCATTTTGCTTGAATTTCTTTCTTTTTATGGGCATACTCCCAAATAGATTCACTGGTTCGCTTTTAACCAGTCTCACACTGAGATAATAAAAGCACAACAACCTGACCCCTCGCGGGCGTTGACCCGCGGGATTCCGGTTTCGGAAGTTGTATGGGCGCGCCTTTTTCTTGCGCGGGGTTTTCTAAAACTCCCAACGCAAATAAAGGACACACCATGATGCAATTTTCCAATCGGATTCCGGCCCGAGAGTTTGGATTTGATTCCAAGAAAACGGTCCTCGGCTTCAAAGATGACTCCTCTATCCCATACGGAAGAATCGTTCCCATTGATTCTGCTCACGCCTTTGACGCGAAAACGTTTGAAGCGTTACGTCTTTGGTGGGAATGGGATGACACACGCGCGCCGCTTTTTATTTCCGGTCCCACGGGATGCGGAAAAACTAGCACTGTAATGCAGTTTCTTTCCCGCGTGAAGTCGCACGCTGTGACATTAACCTGTCGAAGCCGCATGGACAAAAACGACCTTATCGGAAACTTCGTTGTTCGCGATGAAGGTGGTTTTACCTGGCAAGATGGGCCAGCCTCCCTTGCTTGGCGCTACGGTTTAACACTCGTTATTAACGAATTTACCGTCGCTCCCCCTGAGGTTTGGGTCTCAGCGAACGACATCCTTGAAGGAGACGCCATAGTAAACGATAGAACTGGCGAAGTTCTCGCGCGCCACGCCAACACCCGAGTTATTATCACAGATAACACGGCTCCTGCTGGTGAAGTGAGTTCCTACCTTGCTCGTAACGATCAAGACCGAAGTGTCGTCGATCGCTGCTGGCACATAAGGATGAACTACTTAGATCGTAAGGTCGAAGAAGCAATGCTACTTAAGAAGCTTCAGACTCACTTTACGATTGGCGCAAAAGAAACAGAGTGCATTGCTGCCGCCCTTCGCATGGCACAAAAGTCACGCGAAGAAAACAGCGCTCAATGTACGCACCCCATATCAAGTCGCGTGTTGGTTCGCTTTCTTGCCATTCTTTTCAGGATGCAAGAATCAAAAGAACAAACGAATACTGATGTGGTGGATGCCGCTCTTTCTTTAGCTTTGACTTCAGGATTAGGCGAAAGTGAAAAAGCGTACTTGCAGCAACTCGCGCATTTTGAGTTTGCTTCTGTCTTTTAAACACCTTTCCCCTTCCCTCCTTCAGATTTTTCCCGTACGTCTCTTAATAACTCCGCATAAATTGTGCCTTTGGGCGCAGTTGATGTTTGGTTATTTAAGTCGTGGTTTTTCATTTTTAAAGTATTCGGTCCGCTCACTTTAAAGGGTCTCCGGTAAGTTTTTCTTACCGAGCCCTTTGAGGTGGGAAACAATTGACAAAGGATTGACGCTAAGGCCAAAGATGTTTTGGTTTTGCCGTGAGTCTTTTAAGAAGAAAACCTATGCACGACACTGCTAACAAAAAGGAAACACTACTTTGCGCGCCCTATGGGGCACGGAGCTTTGGTGTGTTTATCGACCGTGCAATTGAAAGTGCTACTGACATTGCCCCATTTTTAAACTTAAAAGAGATCGCTCAAAACCTTCCCATTTTCTCTGAAAAAAGTATCGCTGCCGCCGTAACTGGCTTTAATGAAACCATGAGCCCAACAGTCTTTTTGGCTCTTCTTTTTGCCTACGAAGGAAAGCCTCCAAAAGAGCTTATGCCAGCGCTGCGAGCTCTGCCTTCAGATTTACGCCATAAGACAGTGAAAGCCTTACATTCAGTAATCAATCTTGAACTTACAACGGAACTCACAGAAGAAGAGTTTCTCATCCTCTTAAAAAACTTCTTAAATCTATCTACGTCGTCTCTTTGGAGCGCACAAGTTAAGTTCTTTTTCTCAGCCTTAGCGTCAGAAAGCCCCGCATTTCTTTTTTACGTCAAGCGCCTCTTTTTCTTACGAGCCTTAGCGCCGCAATTTGTGCTCACAGCAATCGACGAACTGCGTCTTATTAACGCGCGTCTAATTTCTGATTCGCTTTCCGTTCTTTTACCTAAGAGAATCGACACGTTCTATGAAAGTGAAACGATTGCTGTCATCGAAATCTTTGAGCCAATCCGTAGCCTTTTGGCGCACTTTCTTAACATGCGTTCAATGCCACCTCTTGTTTATGAAATTTTGACGGTTCAGGATAAGTTTGAGGCGCGGCCTTATCTTTTTACAACGCATAACTTTCGGTTTTCACTCTCAACGAAATTACCCGCATCAACGCTTCAAGCCTTAACTCTCTTTATTACGCGCTCTTTAGCGAGAGCGCGTCTTAACCCCATTGAAAAGCACCTATACCTGATCGATAACACCGCAAACTTTCATAACATTGAAGACGCCCCAGTTGCCTGTCCTTTAGGGCTTTTTATCCCGCTTGATCACCTATTAAGAGCAAAGCTTTATACCGCTGAGATTCTAAATAGCCTAATTCAAGCACACACCCTTTACGTCTGGGGTGACTTTAGGGACGCAGACTTTGATAAAGCGATTGTCACGCGCCGCTTTACGAAGACATTTAATAATCCAGAAACCAAAGTCGAAGAAGAAACAACCTACCTTGAAGAAGGGATCATCGTTTTAAATCGCTTGCGTGGCGATTTGTCTTTTGTCTCGCGCTCGATACAGCGCTTTTTGCGAGCTGAAGAAAAGTTATCCAATGCCATTGCCCAAATTGAATCGGCCAAAGCCTGTCACGACCCGATTGAAGCAACGCGCTTAACGAAACTTAAACACGACTTCGCCGTAAAACTTGAAGAATCGATTAATTTCCAATTATGACTAAGCTCGTTACCTCCTCCCTATTTCATACGCATGTGAAACTAAAAACATGTGTGGCGTTTCTTTGGCTTCTAAGTTTTTTGTTTGCTTCCATTCTCTGCATCGATGTGAAAGATAGTGACGCGGCTCTTTTTTGGTCTTACCTACTCTTTAGCGCGATTCTTCTTACGATTGGATTAGTGAGACTTTTTGAAGTTGTGCGTGAAGAACGAGACCGTGCACGTTTGCGGGGTCGCGCAATAAGTTTTACGGACATAGATAAGCTCAAAGAGGTCAAAAAGAGTCTTCCCAAAGACACCGTCTATCTTGGAATTGGTTTTCCCTGGGGACCAAGTCAAGCGCGAGCCGCGTACGAAGCAACCAAAGTCGAAATTGAAGAGAATCTTCCCAATAAATTCCTTTCTGATTTTCTCTTAGGCTACAAAACAAAAGAGGAAAGTGCGATTGGCCGCGGCTGGATTCACGGTATTGGGAAAACTGAAGCGCCAATTACCGCAACAGAGAAA
>CAVKJM010000091.1:0-5178 GCA_963656505.1 bacterium | reverse complement strand
CCTTCTTAATCGCGCTACCTAATTCAGAAAGGGCTTCGACGGTTTCTGACTTTGAAAAAGCGCTTCCCGAAGTAAGTAACCCAACTCCTAAGAGGCCAACTAAAAATCCGATTGTGGTGCGTTTCATTTTTCTACGCCCTCCTTCGCTACAAGGCATTGTGCCCGAATCTCGTGTTAGTTTCGGTAAAGATTTGCGACAACGTCTTTACCACCAATTCACTTTACCCCAACTTAAGCTAATCGCTGAGCTGTTTTCCGATGTTCTTCCAACAGCTAAGAAAATCGATCCAATCAATGTATCGGCTCCAAGATAAACGCTTCCCGCTCCAATCCAGCGATTTCCTTTATGCGTCCACGCGTGACCGCCTTCGTTATAAAGGCGTGCGCCTTCAGCGGTCACCCCCACGTACACGGGGAACGGCGCAGGAAGAAAATCATTAACTGAGCGTGATAGATGCACAGCACCAGAAATAATCTTCTGCCCTAAATAGCGATCGTGAGGCGCTCCCGTTAATGAGAAGATGCCGCCTTTGGTGTAGTACTCGTTACGAATGGCTTTTCCAGCAAAGCCAGAGGCCACAGCCGTCCATTTCTTTGTGATAGCCCACGGGATAATGCCTGCGACTTCGTAGAAGCGATAGTGTTCGTTATTAAGCATCACGCCGTAGCGACCGGCAAGTTTCGCGCCTGTTTTCGGAAAATCCACGTCATCTAACGTGTCGTATGCAAATTCAATAGCAGCAAAGCCATCGCGCGTACTATTGATGCTTCTTGTGTTACCGCGCCGCGCTCTAAAGGACGTGCGTTTTCCGCCGATTGTGGCCGCAAAGCGCGCAGATCGAGCCACTTCAAATCCAAGATCAAAGCCAATTTCGGAACTTACGCGCCGCATCTCAGCCAAAATATGATCGCCCGAATTCGCAGAATACACATCAAAGAATCGGTGCTCGTATCCAGCATACGGGCGGACAAACCAGGGACTTCCCGCGCCTAGCGGTTGGAAGAACTCTGTGAAGACATAGCGCTTATTGCCAAATTGAGCCTGTGTGTTCCATTCACCGCCCCACTTATTTAAGGCGCCTAAGGTGTAGGCTCCAACGATGCTATAGCGCGCTTCGTTTACGAAGTCCGTTTGCACTGTCGCGCCAAACTTCATCACCGACTGTCCCCACTCCCATTCGTGTGGCTCAAGAATAAGAACGTCGCCGAATTCGCCGTGATCAAAGCGATAAGAAATCTTCTCAAAGTGATCTGTTCCCCAAAGGCGTCTAACTCCCTGCTCAACCTCATCGGTATTCACCGGTTTCGATAGGTCAATATCTGCGGCATTGATGATGCTTTCTGTGGAGATTTCGCGATTGCCTTCAACGACAATCTTCTCAATATGGTGTTCGTGCTTATGTGGTAAGCGAGCCTTGCGCGTTTGGTGCCAAGCATAAAAGCTCTCATCGTTTACCATGAAGTCCTTTAGCTTTTCTTTGTTGTCCATCACGGCTTTGTAGCCTGCGGCGATGATTTCTTTGGCTTTATCAAAACTTCCTGCGCTGTAGTCTTTTAAATCAGGAACAATTAAAACGTCCTCTTCACTAATGCTCTTTAAAGAGCGCTCAACGTTTTGCTCAGTAAGAATATTGACAACCTGAGACATAATCCCTGGGATGCTTTTTAGTCCCTCTTCGCCAGACAACGGCGTTCCCACATTGATGACAATTAAGCGCTTTGCTCCCATGTGGCGCGCTTCTTCAACGGGTAAGTTATCGACCAAGCACCCGTCACAAAGATACATCCCTTTGTATTGCACGGGTTTAAAGGCCGCGGGAATTGACATCGAAGCGAGCATGGCATCCGCTAAAGGAAGGCCTTCAGATAAAACGACGCGTTTTCCCGTTAAGAGGTCTGTGGAAATTGCTCGGAAAGGAATCGAGAGATCTGCGAAATTCTTTACCTTATCGGTAAAGCTCATGTTGCGATTTAAAAAAAGCGAGAGTTCATGCGTCGGAATAAGGCCTCCTGGCGTATTTAACCCTTCTTTAGAAACGCCGATACGAAGATTGCGCCCTAAGCCTGAATCGTCGTCTTGTTTCGCGCGCCACTTCAATTCGCGTCTCTCAGGCCGCGATGAGAACATCTTGTCCCAATCGATCGCTAGCGTAATCTTTTCAATTTCACTTGCTTTGTAGCCTGCGGCGTAGCCCCCTCCGACTAAGGCGCCCATACTTGTTGCCGTGATGCAATCGACAGGGATGGAAAGTTCTTCAAGCGCCTTTAAAACGCCGATATGTGCTAGCCCTCGAGCGCCGCCTCCTGAGAGAACGAGCCCTGTTGTCGGGCGAGAAAAGTATCCTGCGAGAACCCCTTCCGAAAGCCCTAATGTTGCCACTAGAGTGATTGCAACAATCGAAAAAAATCGAACGGCTTTGGATAGGCTCTCGCATTTCATTTTTGTGTATTCCTAAACGACGTACTTGATAATTTCGCTAGTTTCTCAGCTGCTTCACGCCCTAGGGCTCCGCGTTTTATTCTCCAACCCCAAGAGCCTGTCGCGTCTCCTGGTCGATTCATTCGCGCTTCAGTGCCAAGACCTAAAACGTCTTGCGCTAGAGTAATTGCATAACGAGCTCTTGAGTGGAAAACGGCAGAAAGAACAGCATCAGGGACCGATTCTGGTTTTCCTAGAAAATCGAAAACAGTCTCTTTTGTTTTTTCATCCAAACTCTCGTACCACCCGAGAATTGTGTCATTGTCGTGCGTGCCTGGGTAGTAGGCTGAATTTTCAACAACATTACTCGGTAAGTGTGGATTGGTGCTCTTACCATCGAAGGCAAACTGCAAAACACGCATTCCTGGGAAATCGAGAGTTTCTCTCAACTTATCGACCTCTTTGGTGATGATCCCTAAGTCTTCTGCGATAAAGGATAAGTGCGGAGCGCTTTCTTTTACGGCATCAAAGAGTTCTTTCCCGGGGCCCTTTTCCCAATGGCCATCAAGTGCGGTTTCGCTTTCAGCCGGCACCGACCAAAATGACTCGAAACCCCGGAAGTGATCGATGCGAAGCACGTCGTAAAGCGTTGCCGCCCGCGCAATGCGAGCCTTCCACCATGCGTAACCCGTTTCTTTGTGCTCTTTCCAATCGTATAAAGGATTGCCCCAGAGTTGCCCTGTGGGGCTAAAGTAATCGGGCGGGACACCAGCAACAACCTCAGGATTGCCTTCTTTGTCGAGAACAAAAAGCTCACGATGCGCCCACACGTCCGCGCTATTGGGAGAAACAAAAATTGGAAGGTCTCCTAAAAGACGAACGCCACGCGCGTGTGCGTAATCTTTTAAGGCTTTGAGTTGTTCGGCAAACACCCACTGCGCAAAGCGCCAGAAATTGATGCGTGTTGCAAGGCGCTTACGGGCTCTTTCTAAAGCCTCTGCGTCACGGTCCCGAAGCTTTTCGGGCCACTCTTGCCACTTTGTTCTTCCAAAGGATTCTTGCTCAAAAGTAATCGCTCGGAAAAGCGCATAGTCGTTAAGCCAGGCTGCCTCTTTTTCTGTAAAAGTAACGTAAGAGTCAGGGAGTTTGCCTTGACTAAAAAAGCGAGAAGCCGCCCTTTCAAGTAACTTCATGCGCCACGAAGAAACTGCTGGGAAATCGACTCTTTCTTCAGAAAAGTGCGGCGTCTCTTTTAATTCAGAAAGAACAACGTAGCCCTTTAAAGCTAAGTCTTCAAAATCAATTAAAAGTTCATTCCCAGCGAAAACCGAAGCTCCCATATAAGGAGAGTTTCCTTCACCAGTGACCGTTAGTGGTAGCACTTGCCACAAACTCTGATTGGCCTCTTTTAACCAATCGATAAAGTTTCGTGCTTCGCGACCAAAGTCACCTGACCCGAAAACGCTCGGCAACGACGTTACATGCAAAAGAACACCGCTTTCTCTTGGAAAACCACGTAAGGTTTCTGTGAAAACGAGAACCGTGGGTTCGGTAAGAGTAATTGTTTCTTGAACGGCAGTTGGCGAAGTCGCTTTATCGTCATCGCTACGAAGAATCTCGGACCAGTGTCCTTCGGGTAACGTGATTTCCTCGGGGTGGCCTCCGCGATAAAAATAAATAAGAAGCCTTTCTGCTGCATCACTCCTGCCAAAAAGAGCGCCTAGGGTATCAAGGCCTCTATCCCAGTCTTCGTGACGCATCTCGCGGCCTGCGTTATTGATCCAAACGATATCGCGTTCGCCTTCGAGCGCTTCGCCCGTGAGCCACGCCGTTGACCTTAATTGCGGATAGGCGTTACGAATGTGCGCAAGTTTCGAAATGAATTCTCTTTCGTCATCGGCTGCATTAACGTCCCAATCAATCCACGTTGTCGTGTTATCTTGGCAATAGGCGTTGTTGTTTCCTTCTTGGGTGTGCGAAATCTCATCGCCCCCAAGGAGCATGGGAGTGCCTTGAGAAAAGAAGAGAGTCGCTAAAAGCGCGCGGCGCAATAACTTTCTGCGACGCACAATATCGACGTTTTCCGTGTCGCCCTCGACGCCACAGTTCACACTGAAATTACGGTCTGTGCCATCGCGATTGGCTTCACCGTTTGCCTCATTGTGTTTTCCTGCGTAACTTACGAGGTCAGCTAATGTGAAACCGTCGTGGGCGGTGATGAAGTTAAGACTTGCCTCTGGGGCGCGCCCTGCGTAACGGAAAATTTCGCTTGAAGCACAAAGCCGTTGTGCGAGAGCTCCGACTCCTGCCGTGTGCGTTAACCAAAAAGCCCGAACATCATCACGGAACCTATCGTTCCACTCGCTAAAGGGTTTTCCAAAACGCCCTAAGCGATAACCATCAGGGCCAATATCCCAAGGCTCGGCAATAAGTTTTACGCCACTTAAAACGGGGTCAGCTTTAATTTTCTCGAGAAAAGCACTTTCGCGCGTTAATGTGGAAGCAAGATCAAAACGGAAACCGTCAACGTGCATCTTGCAGACCCAGTAGCGCAAAGAATCTAAAACGAGGTCAAGGGCCGCTGGGTGCGACGCATTAAACGTATTGCCGCACCCTGTGAAATTGACGTAAAGATTCGGATTGTCGTCACGGATCTTGTAGTAAACGGGATTATCGATTCCTCGGAAATTAAGTGTGGGACCGGTTTCATCGGTTTCTGCCGTGTGGTTATAGACCACGTCGAGAATGACTTCTAAGCC
>CAVKJM010000090.1:0-5193 GCA_963656505.1 bacterium | reverse complement strand
GGCTAAGACGCTTCCACTCAAGAAGCTTTTCGTAGAGTTTGCGTTTGATAAACATGGGTAATCTCCCCTTCCCTTTACTGCGCCGCTACATCGCCTTTCACAGTTTTCGCTCTTATTTTAGCGCGAATTCTCACAGTTTTTGAGGTTCGGAAACGGCGATTTCTCACACTTTTTGGGGTTTGCGAAGAAAGATTTCCTTAATTATCAAAGAAAATGGATTTTTTACTTGCTCCGGCGGAAAACGTCACAAGAACCAAAGCCGTAGAAAGCTGCCACACCCCAAAGAATAATCGTTGCGGCTAAAAAGATTAAAACGGCGCTCCAATCCCCGTCTCCCGAGTAGAGCAGTCCACAGACAAAGGGCCCCACGCTCGCAGTTAAATAGCCTAGGCCTTGGGCTAAAGAAGAAAGAAGCACCATCTCGGGTAATGTTCTCGCTTTCTTTGCAATAAGAATAATCGCAAGTGAATATCGAGCCCCGTGCGGTAGCGCCATCAGAAAACACCCGACAAAAGGCCAAATGCCACCCATAAACCAAAGGGGCAACGAGGCAAGCCCTGAGAGCGTTAAAAGAATGGAGAGGTTGCGCTCGCCGCCTGTAGCTCGAATCAAAAATGAAATCGCAAGACTTGCTAAGAAAGCGACAACAAGTAATCCTGCGAGCGCATTTCCAGCAGCCGCTTCACTTACACCAACGCTCATCAGTAGCGCTGGTAGCCAACCGATCACAGCAAAGGTGCACACAGCTTGAAGGCTTACGGTTGTTACAACAGAAAGCGAAGGAAGAAATGCCAAAGTTGGCTTCTCACTTTTATCGCTCTTTTTTGTGGGTCTTAAATCAGGGAGGTCTTCAGCTTTTGCCATAAACCACGCAATCGCAGCAGGAATGGCAAAAAGTAGCCACACGCCAAGAGCCCCTGTGTAAGAGCCTGTGATCTCTTGCATTGGATAGGCCAATGCGGCCCCCAAGAAACTCGAAAGGCCGACAGAGGCCGTACACACACCCAAAGCAAAAGAAACCTTATCGGGAAAGTAGTGGCGCAATATCACTGGGATAATCGTATTGATCATCGCAATTCCTGCACCCACAAAAAGCGTCCCGAGTAAAAGCGCTACAACTGACTCGAGTGTGCGTAGGAAAAGCCCGAGAGAAAGTGCGGCTAAAACGACAGCGAGCGCTTTCCCACCAGAAAGTCGTGCAAAAAGCCAGGGAGTCACAAACCCAAAAGCGCCAAAGCAAAACACGGGAAGCGCTGTGACAATACCGAAGGTTTTGTAGTCGATCATTAAGGCGCTGCGTAGCGATTCAGCCACTGGCCCCACAGACGATAACGGTGCTCGCGTCACAGCGAAACTTACTGCAAGCGCAAAAAGTATGAGGGCTGGAACCTTTTTCATCGAAAACCCGACGCACGTTTGAAATAAACACTCGCCACTTTTATTGGCGTCATTTGGCGTCAGTAAAAATCTCATGAAAGTGACAAACTCGGCACTTTAAAGGATTCTTCTTACCTTTGCCTTACTCTTAAGAAGGAGAAAAAGAAAAACTGCTAAAAAGAAACACCCCAAAACTAGAGAAAACTCCTTATATGGCCATTGAAGTTAAAGGCCTCTCTCGGCTAGAATCGCCGCCTCGCTCTCATGCACAATGACTGTCGAAGAAAATCTATTTTGTTTAACCAGAAGAGCCCGAGGGGGCCTGGAGAGAACCTCATGGCAAAAGCCACTGATGCCGCATCGTCTGCGGCCAAAAAATATCCCTTAAACCTTCCCGATACTGCCTTCCCGATGCGCGGAGACCTTCCAAAGCGTGAACCGCAATGGGTCAAAGAAATCGATCAAAAAGGCGTTTACATGGCAGCACGCAAAGCGCGTGTCGGTCGCCCGCAATTCTTATTGCACGATGGGCCACCGTATGCCAACGGTGACATTCACATGGGTCACGCCTTAAATAAGGTTTTAAAGGACATTATTAATAAGTCCAAACTTCTCGCTGGTTTTGATGTCAAGTACACGCCTGGCTGGGACTGCCACGGTATGCCCATTGAAATTCAGATTGAAAAGCAGTTCGGTAAGGGACTGCCGCGCGATGAAGTCTTAAGTAAAGCTCGCGCCTACGCTTACCAACAAATTGATAAGCAGTTAGAAGGCTTTAAGCGCTTAGGCGTTTTAGGCGATTGGGATGATCCCTACGTCACGATGCACTATGAAACCGAAGCCGAAGAAATCCGCGTCTTAGCCGAGATTATGAAAAAGGGCTATGTCTATCGCGGTTTAAAACCGGTTAACTGGTGCTTTGATTGCTGCTCGGCATTGGCAGAAGCCGAAGTTGAATACAAAGACATCGAAGGCTATGAATTGGACGTTGCTTTCCTCTTAACCGATGAAAGTAAACCCACAGTTGAAAAGCTCTTTAACCATAAGTTGGATAAACCGTGCTACACCGTAATTTGGACCACAACGCCTTGGACCATTCCGGCAAACCAAGCGCTTAACGTTCATCCAGATTTTGACTACGACTTAATCGACTGTGGTGATAAGTACCTTATTTTGGGTCAGACGTTGGCTGAAAGTTCCTTAAAGCGCTACGGCATGACAGGAACCACGGTTGCTACCGTTAAGGGCGCTCCGTTAAAGGGCCTTCTTTTCTGGCATCCGTTATCAAGTCTTGATAAGGGCTACAAGCGCACCTCTGTTGTGATTCCTGCCGAGTACGTGGAAGCCACAAGCGGTACGGGTATCGTTCACTGCTGCCCTGCGTACGGTGTCGATGACTTTAATAGTTGCAAACAGTTTGGCTTTACCGATGACGAGGTTTTCAATCCCGTGCAAGGTAACGGCGTCTATAGTGATGATCTTCCGCTCTTTGGCGGCATGATGATTTGGAAAGCGCAGCCGAAGATCTGTGATGCACTTAAAGTTGCTGGTTCCCTTTACTCTTTAGGCAAATTAACGCATAGCTACATGCACTGCTGGCGCCATAAGACACCACTCGTTTATCGCGCAACAAGCCAGTGGTTCGTTCGCATGGACGATCCGACACCGGATACAAAACCGGTTCTTGGCTTTGAAGCTCCGAAGGTAAGCCTTCGTAAGGCAGCTCTCGCTGGCGTTGATGCAACAAAATTTATTCCGCAGTGGGGCTATAACCGCTTACACGCCATGATTGAGAATCGCCCTGACTGGTGCATTTCTCGTCAACGTAACTGGGGTGTGCCGCTTCCCTTCTTCTTAGAAAAGACCACAGGCGAATTGCACCCGGATACGATTGAGATCATGTATAAGGTTGCAGATCTCGTTGCCAAGGAAGGTATCGAAGCTTGGGCTCGCGCCAAAACGGAAGACTTCTTAAGCGCAGAAGATGCCGCTCACTATGTGAAGACTAACGACATTCTCGATGTGTGGTTTGACTCGGGTTCCACGCACGCCACCGTCATGCGCGGAAGCCACAAAGATAAATTGGGGTACCCTGCGGACCTTTACCTTGAAGGTAGCGATCAGCACCGCGGCTGGTTCCACTCCTCACTTCTCATTGGCACGATGTTAGATGGTCGTCCCCCGTACGACGCTCTTTTAACGCACGGATTCCTCGTTGATGAAAACGGCGAAAAAATGAGTAAGAGTAAGGGTAACACTGTCTCTCCGCAGGAAATTAACGAAAAGTTTGGTGCAGAAATCTGCCGCTTGTGGGTTGCCTCCACGGACTACACAAGTGAACTGCGTATTGGCCCGACGATTATCAAACGTGTTGTCGATAGCTATCGTCGTATTCGTAATACGTTACGCTTCTTACTTGCGAACACCAGCGACTTTGATATCACCAAGGACGCAGTTCCTGTTGAAAAGATGCTTGAGTTAGACCGTTGGGCCATTGCTCGCGTCGAAAAACTTCAAGAAGAAATCTTGAAACTAAATGACGCGTACCAGTTCCATCAGGTGACATCCCTCTTAACGGGCTTTGCCAGTGAAGAGCTCGGTAGTTTCTATCTTGACGTCTTAAAAGACCGTCTCTACACAACGCAAAAAGACGGATTACCCCGTCGCTCTGCGCAAACGGCTCTTTGGCACATCACAGCTTCTTTCTTACGTTTGATGGCGCCGATTCTTTCCTTTACCGCCGAAGAAGCGTTCGCTGTCTTTAGCCCGAATAAGGAAGGAACAATCTTCACAGAGTTCTATCACAAGATCCCTGAGGTTCCTGGTAAAGAAGAGCTCTTGGCGAAGTGGGACGCGATCCGCGACGTGCGCTCTGAAGTTTTGAAAGCGATTGAAGAGCTTCGCACAGCGGGTAAAGTTGGCTCAAGCTTACAGGCTGAAGCCGTGGTTAAGGCCCCTCGTGCCACCTACGAACTTCTTGCTAGCTTAGGTGACGAACTTCGCTTCGTGACAATGACTTCGAAGGCAACACTTGAGAAGGCATCTGACGAGAAACTTGCAGTCTCTGTCACTAAGAGCGAAGCACCGAAGTGCGCTCGCTGCTGGCACTATGTCGCTGGAGTCGGTGAAGACGCTGAACACCCTGAGATTTGCCCGCGTTGCCGACTTAATCTTTTTGGTGCTGGCGAAAAGCGCCTCTTTGCCTAATGTAACGCAATGCCTGAGAAAGCAACAGAACAGAATCTGGCCAAAAGCGCGACAAAGCGCTTTGGCTTGTTCTGTTGCTTGGCTCTCGCGGTCTTTCTTGCGGACCTCTTTACAAAAGAAGCGGTTATCGCGAATTTCTCGTACGGGGAGTTTCTCCCTGTCACCTCGTTTTTTAATCTTTGCCACGTTAGAAACACGGGAGCAGCCTTCTCTTTTTTAAGTGAGGCTGGCGGCTGGCAAGCGTACTTTTTTATCGCTCTTGCCCTACTTTTGAGCGCGGCTCTTACCTATTGGCTCTGGCGTGAGCGCTATGGCTCAACCGTTGTTTCTCTATCCTTGAGTCTCGTTTTAGGTGGTGCGCTCGGCAATTGCTTTGATCGTCTCTTTCGAGGCTCTGTTGTCGACTTCCTCGACTTTTATCTTGGTGTCTACCACTGGCCAGCGTTTAATGTCGCAGACATTGCAATTTGCGTTGGCGTTGCGCTTTTAATCGCATCAGAATTTTGGCCTAAGAAAGGCGTCTCCTAGTTCTTTACGCATCTTTTCTTCTGCGTAAGAAACGAAGGTGATGTCTGAATGAACAACACGGTATCTGTACTTGTGAACGGA